>CADDZV010000088.1 GCA_902812875.1 Clostridiales bacterium | reverse complement strand
CATGTGTGCATAAGTCAGGAGGGACCCCTATGAGCAAGTACGTGGCAGCGGTAGACCAGGGTACAACCAGCACCCGCTTCATGATCTTCGATCACGAAAGCCGGGTCATCGCCATCGATCAGAAGGAGCACAGGCAAATATACCCCCAACCGGGTTGGGTCGAGCACGATCCAGACGAGATCTGGCAGCGCACCCAGGAGGTCATACAGGGAGCCCTGGCGAAGGCGGGTATTGACGCCCGGGAAATAGCGGCCATCGGCGTGACCAACCAGCGCGAGACCACGATCGTATGGAACAGGCGTACGGGCAAGCCGTATTACAACGCGATCGTGTGGCAGGACATGCGCACGGCGGGCATCTGCGAGGACCTGGCCCGCGACGGCGGCCAGGACCGCTGGCGGGCCAAGACCGGATTGCCTTTGGCGACCTATTTTTCCGGCCCCAAGATCAAGTGGATCCTCGACAATGTGCCAGGGGTTAGAGAAGACGCAGCAAGGGGCGAGGCGATTTTCGGTAATATCGATACGTGGGTGATCTGGTGGCTCACGGGCGGCCCGCAGGGCGGCGCGCACGTTACCGACGTGAGCAATGCCAGCCGTACCATGCTGATGAACCTTCACACCCTGGACTGGGACGACGAGATTCTGCACGCGCTGGGCATACCGCGGCAGATGCTGCCGCACATCCGGCCCTCGTCCGACCCGTCTCTCTACGGCAAGACCCCCGTCTCCAGGCCTCTGGGAGCGAGCATTCCCGTATGCGGTGACCTCGGCGATCAGCAAGCGGCCCTGGTGGGGCAGACCTGTTTCAGCCCGGGCGAAGCCAAGAACACGTACGGCACGGGTTGCTTCATGTTGCTAAACACGGGCACGCAGGCCGTGCCGTCGAAGAGCGGCCTTCTCACCACGCTGGCTTACCGCATGGGCAATGAGCCCGCCGTCTACGCCCTGGAAGGCTCGATTGCCATAACCGGAGCCCTGGTACAGTGGCTGCGGGATAACCTCGGCCTGATCCAAAAGTCGGCCGAGGTGGAGGACCTAGCCCGCACGGTCGAGGACAACGGCGGCATCTACTTCGTCCCCGCTTTCTCGGGCCTGTTTGCTCCCTACTGGAACCTGAAGGCCCGCGGCCTTGTGATCGGTATCACGCGCTTTGTCAATAAGGGGCACATCGCCAGGGCGGTACTGGAAGCCACCGCCTACCAGACGCGCGAGGTGCTGGACGCCATGAACAAGGACTCGGGCGTGGCGCTGACGGCCCTCAAGGTGGACGGCGGTATGGTATACGATGAGCTGCTCATGCAGTTCCAGGGCGATATCCTGGGTGTACCGGTAATACGCCCCACCGTGGCGGAGACCACATCGCTAGGTGCGGCCTACGCCGCAGGTCTGGGGGTGGGCTTCTGGGACAACCTGCAGGGGCTCAGGCAGTACTGGAAAGAGGATAAGCGCTGGCTGCCGCAGATGGAGGCGGCGAAACGGGAGGAACTCTACCGTGGCTGGCTGAAGGCAGTCCAGCGGGCCATCGACTGGTTGGATTGACGAAGGTGGATGAATACTTAAGCAAAGCGACAAAATGGCGGGATGAATTTGAGAAATTGAGGGGGATTGTGCTTGACTGTGGGCTCACCGAGGAATTCAAGTGGGGTCAGCCTTGTTACACCTTTCAGGGTAAAAACGTCGTGTTGATGCATGGATTTAAAGAATACTGTGCCCTCCTGTTCTTCAAAGGTGCGTTGTTGAGTGATCCACATGCGATTCTCATCCAACAAACGGAGAACGTTCAGGCGGTGCGACAGGTTCGGTTTAATAATGTCCAAGAAATTACCGCCATGGAAACCCTCTTGAAAGATTACATTCGCGAAGCCATCGAAATTGAAAAGGCCGGCCTACAAGTGGATCTCAAAAAGAACACCGAGCTGAACATGCCCGAAGAACTACAACAGAAATTTGAACAAATGCCTGCCTTGAAAACCGCTTTCACAGCGTTGACGCCGGGCCGGCAAAGAGCATATATCCTCTATTTCTCCCAACCCAAACAAT
>CADDZV010000087.1 GCA_902812875.1 Clostridiales bacterium | reverse complement strand
ATCCAGGCCGCCCGACCCCCTGGCGCCACCTGGGCCGACGCGCTTCCGCAAAACTTAGCCACCAGTCACGGCACAAAGGCCAAAAAGGGGGCCAGAGCAGGCAGCCAGGCCCCCCGAGGCGTTTTATTTTTCTCCCAGTACGAACCCGGAGATGATTATGTGCTGGATCTCCGACGTACCCTCGTAGATCTCGGTGATCTTGGCATCGCGCATGAGTCGTTCCACACCATACTCCCGTACGTACCCGTAGCCGCCATGGATTTGCACGGCCTGCACGGTGTGTTTCATGGCCGCGGTGGACGCGAAAAGCTTGGCCATGGAAGTTTCCTTGCTCCAGCGGCCCGGCCGGTCCACCAGCCAGGCAGCCCGGTAGGTCAGCAGGCGGGCAGCATCGAGATCCATGGCCATCTCGGCAATCTTGAACTGGATGGCCTGGAAATAAGATAGGGGCTGCCCGAACTGCTCGCGCTCCTTGGCATACTTGACCGATTTATCCAGCGCCGCTTGCAGGATACCTACCGCTTGTGCGGCAATGCCCACCCGCCCCTTGTCCAACGTGGCGAGAGCGATCTTGTAGCCTTCGCCTTCCTGCCCAAGCAGGTTCTCGGCGGGCACATGCACGTTGTCCAGGATCACTTCCGTGGTATGTGAAGCACGAATACCGAGTTTGTCCTCTGGGGGGCCGAAGGAAACCCCCGCCATGTCTTTCTCCACGATGAAAGCAGAAATCCCCTTGCTGCCCTTTGTCTTGTCCGTCACTGCATAAACTACATATACGTCTGCGACGCCGCCGTTGCTGATGAAGATCTTGCGGCCGTTCAGGATGTACTCGTCGCCGGATTTCTCGGCCAGTGTCTTTTGGTTGGCAGCGTTGGAACCCGCGTCTGGCTCGGTCAAGGCATAGGCCCCCAGAATCTCCACGCTGGCCAGGCCGGGCAGGTACTTTTCCTTTAGCCGCTGACTGCCGAAGCGCACGAGCGGGTCCACCGCCAATGTGTTGTGCACGTCCACGATGGTACCCACAGCGGCATCGGCCCGGGACACTTCCTCGATGACGATAGCGTTGGCCAACGAGTCCGCACCGAGCCCGCCAAACTCTTCCGGAACCGTCATACCCAAGTAACCGTTTTCCGCAAGGTCTTTGACGTCGTCCCAGGGATACTCTCCGGTCTGGTCGTAATGGTCCGCCCGCTGGGCCAGCCGGGACTGGGCCAGTTTGCGAATGCCTTCCCTCACTGTCAAATGTTCTTCGTCCAGTTCAAAGTCCAACGCGCCTGCCTCCTTTCGTAAGTGGAACTGGGTCCGAAAACACCTGCACCGGCACCTCAGCCTGACAATTCCTGTGCCACCAGGGTCGCCGCCGAAAACGGGTCAAGCTCGCGCCTAGCCACCCGGGCGATGACCGTCTCCCATTGGCCGGCCTGTACCGACTTTTCCTGCGCCTTCGCGGCCAATATGGAGGCCATAAGCTCCCTGACCCGCGCCGCCGCCTTCTCGAATTCGCGTATAGACACAAGTCCGTGCGTTTGCAGGTACTCGTGGTGCCGCTCGATCGCCGCCACCACTTCCGGTACGCCGCCCCCGTCAAAGGCGGTGGTCTGAAGCACAGGCGGTTGCCATCCCATGTCTTCGCTCTCCACCGCTTCCGCCTCCTGCGCGAGACCGGCGTGGTGAATCAGATCCTGGGCGCTGAGCCGCACCCTGCCATGACGTGCCATGGCTCCCCCGAGCTCCAGCATGTTCTCCAGCTGCACAGCCGTTTCTTTGGCACCCGGGCGGTCGGCCTTGTTGACCACGAAAACGTCGCCGATCTCCAGGATACCGGCCTTGGCAGCCTGCACGTCGTCGCCGAGCCCGGGCGCCAGCACCACCACCGTGGTGCGGGCAACATTCATGACCTCCACTTCCGACTGGCCGGCCCCTACCGTTTCCACGATCACCACCTGGAAACCGGCCGCATCAAGCACGGCGACTGCCTCTTCCGTGGCCGCCGCCAGACCGCCGAGATGGCCGCGCGCGGCCATCGAGCGTATGAACACACCGGTATCGCCGGACGTACGCTGCATGCGGATGCGGTCGCCCAGTATGGCACCGCCTGTAAAGGGGCTTGTCGGATCGACCGCCACGATTCCCACCGTCCGTCCCCGCCGGCGCCACTCGAGGGTCATAGCCTCCACCAGCGTGCTTTTGACCACCCCGGG
>CADDZV010000086.1 GCA_902812875.1 Clostridiales bacterium | reverse complement strand
CCCTCGATACGGGCGACGGTGCGGTCCATGGCTTTCTTCTTCAACGTCTGCAGCCGGTCCGCCAGTCCCGTGTCTTCGGCGGTCCTATGCACCGCATTCACCAGCTTCTCCAGCCCTGTGAAGGCTGAGGGAGTGTACTGTTGACCGCACTGTGGGTGGGGATCTTCCCATATAAGATTGACGGCATTTACGGACGATCCGCTGGGTACGTCAACATTCGGAGCCCACCCATCGAACTTAATGCTTCCGCTTGTTTGTAAGCATGACTCGCCGCACGGATACGTCGAGCTAGGCAACCATAGTTTTTGAGCCAACACGGTACCGTTCGGGTCAGTGATGTTGACGGAGACCCGCGCCAACGTCCAAGCGGGGGTACTGATCAGGCAAGAGAAATCGGCATTCACTTGGGTGATCGAGTATAGCCCCGGGGTAGGACTGTCCGAAAAGTAGACCGTCAGTGTCTCGCGAATTTTCGGCTCGTCAGAGTTCGTGGTACTATCAAACCCCATCACCGCTGAATACACCTGCTTAACATAATTGGCCATAGTCGATACCTCCTCTAAGCTCTAGGTATGTCGCATCCGTGCTACTTCATGGTGCCCAAGCGCCCTTCATGGGACTCACCTCCTTGTTCAACCACGTACACTAGGGTAAAGAGGGTTCCGTTCTTGATAGGTCAACCATCCGGGCCAGCGCCAGTCAATGGTGATATTATCAAAGCAAGTATGCTCTAAACATCCGCCCCTGCTGATAACCAGCCTGCTTCTTCGCTAGCATCATGTTCGAGTTCGTGTGCAGTGATCACTTCTGGTCGAGTGAGAGACCACGCCAATTCACCGGCATTCGTCTTCTCACACGCCGATGGGCGCAGCCCAGTGTAAATAGCACAGCGGTACATAGCGGCCGCGCGGCTATACCTCAGACTCGAGATGAGCCAGAAGATGGCATGCCACGCTATCCTATACCCCGCGGAGGCCCGCTGGGACCGCATCAAGTAAAGGTAGGTGAAATCCCGACGTTTGGATTTGTCAAGCCGATCTTCACGTGAAAACGCCGTTGCCTGGTTGCCGATTTGCCGCAGTATGTACTTTATCCACGGCCGGGACGCATACGGCCCCTTCAGTGCAGGCATGGTGGCCTGCAGCCACTCCCCGACCTCTTCTTCTTCCTCCCCGGGCACCACCACCGGCTCATCACCCACCGCTTGGCGTACCGTGGGCTGCATGGAGAGCCAGCGGCGGCGTCGGGTCACACGCTCCAGTTCCCCGTTCATGTACGCCGCCCGCAACCGGGCCATGTGCTCGCCCCCGCGTACCGACCAGCGGGCATTGAGCCTTTTCATCCGCCGCGTGATCGCATGCCGCATCAATCCCTCCATTACGCCCAGCCGTTCTCCCTCCGGCAGGGCCGCCACCCCGTCCCAGTTCCGTTCCAGATACCCCCAGAGCTTACGTACCCGCACCGGGATTTTACGACCGGCCGCAACAACGTTACCAGACGTTCTTGTTCAACCAGGCTGTCCGGGAGCGATTGGCGTGGCTGAACCGCAGGCCCTTCCGCAAGCTGGAGGGTTGCCGCCAGTCCGTGTTCGAGCGTCTGGAAAAGCCTACGCTCAAGCCCCTCCCGGCCTGGCGGTACGAGTTCGCCCGCTGGAAAAAGGCGCGCGTGCACATTGACCATCACGTAGCGGTGGAGTGCAACTACTACAGCGTGCCCTACGGGCTGGTGGGGCGGGAGGTGGACGTCCGCGTCACGCTCGGCACCGTGGAGTTGTTGGACCGGGGACTTGCGGTCTACGATCGTGGCCAGCCAGTTGCCAGTCGAGGACTGGCATGCCACCATCGCTGACCCGTCCGTGGCGGACGCCATCCTCGATCGCCTGGTTCATAATGCTCACAAGATTGCACTGAAGGGGGAATCGATGAGGAAGCTGACAAATGGACTGAGAGAAATGCCGGAGCCAGGTTCATGACCGGTGCTCCCGCGTCGCTTCGCTACGGCAGGTGATAGGCATGACCGGACTGGGTGGTCGGTTTACACCGGAATGAGCGGTCGCTTTGGACCGGAATCAGTGGTCGATTTCACCGGAATACGCACATTATCCTCGCTTATCCCTACGAGCGCGTTCGTCAGGTGGTTGGTCTGTAAACATGCGTACTGCGGCGCTCGAGGCCGCGCCGCAGTAAGAACAGGATGCCGGTATTGTTGTTACGGTATCCAGCGTGTTTACCAACGCGTCGATCGACTCGCGGCCGAAGTCCTTCTCGCCGCCCCGGATGAGCGAATATGCCTCGTCGATGAAGAGGATCCCACCGAGGGCCTTGCGGATCTGCTCGCGGGTCTTCTGGGCCGTGTGACCGATGT
>CADDZV010000085.1 GCA_902812875.1 Clostridiales bacterium | reverse complement strand
GTCGAAAGATGTGTGCAACAAATTCTCAATGGAAAAGGATTAAATGATTAGAGGCACGCAGACGAAAAAGCGTTGACGCTTGCTGGCGACCGGGAGTAGGATATCGGTAACTTCACACACCAAACGCGATGACCGGGAGAAGTACCCGTATCCCCTGGCGGCAAAGCGAGCTGGGTAGGGTGAAAGGCCAGCCCGTCATGGTACGGCGAATGGGCCCGCGAGCGGCAGACCGAAGGCGGCGACGCGCTTTTAGGCTCTGCCGGAACTCCCACCGTGAAAAGGGAGGGGGTATCGCCAGCCGGCCGTACCTGTGTACGTGACTTGCTGGCCGTACCTTGTGAGGCGGGCCAGTTTTTTATTTGGCCAATCGGGGTGGCACCGCGGGAGCAATGCCTCTCGTCCCTTCAGGGACGGGAGGCTATTTTATTTGGCTCGATGGGGCCCCGGGCCCCCGCAGCCAGCTGGGGGAGGCTTGGCAGGATGGTAGTGGAGGAACAGGCAGTATTTCAGTCGATCCTACGTAAACTGGGGAACGGACAGGACCTGAGTGTCGAGGAGGCCGAGCAGGCGACCGGGTACATCATGAGCGGGCTTGCCACGCCCGCCCAGGTGGCGGGGTTTCTCACTGCCCTGCACTTGAAAGGCGAGACGACGGAGGAGATCACGGGATGCGCCCTGGCCATGCGCCGTGCCGCTACGCGGGTGCAGCCAAAGGCGTCGCCGCTTGTGGACACATGCGGCACCGGGGGAGATGGCTTGGGCACGTTCAACATCTCCACGGCGGCCGCGTTCGTGGTGGCGGGGGCGGGCGTGCCGGTGGCCAAGCACGGCAACCGGGCGGCTTCGAGCCGCTCGGGGAGCGCCGATGTGCTCGAGGCCCTGGGCGTAAACATCAATGCTCCACCCCATGTGGTTTCCCGTTGCATCGACGAGGCCGGCATCGGCTTTCTCTTCGCCCCGGTTTTCCATCCGGCTATGAAGCATGCCGCCGGACCGCGGCGGGAACTGGGATTCCGTACCGTTTTCAATATCCTCGGGCCTTTGTCCAACCCGGCGGGGGCCACGCGGCAGGTGCTCGGGGTGTACGACCGCTCTCTTACAGAACGCATGGCCAGGGTGCTGGGTCTTCTCGGGGCCGAGCGGGCACTGGTGGTGCACGGAGCCGGCGGCATGGATGAGCTTTCCACGCTCGGGCCGACCGTTGTCAGCGAACTAGGAGGTGGCAAAGTGGTGAACTACGAGATTGCACCGGAAGATGTCGGTCTTGAACGTGCCCGCCTGGACGATCTCCTGGGCGGGACTCCGGAGGAAAATGCCCGGATGGTGCGGGAGGTACTGGCCGGTGTGCCGGGGCCGCGCCGCGACATCGTACTCCTGAACGCCGCGGCGGCGCTAGTGGCGGCGGACCGCGCCCGCTCGCTGCGGGAAGGGATCGCACTGGCGGGCGAAAGCATTGACAGCGGCCGTGCCCGGGCGGCCCTGGACGCCCTGGTGGAGTACAGCCATGGGGCCTGACGGGGCGGTCAGGGGAACGGGCGTCAATCCGGGCGGTTTTCTGCGGCAGGTTTTGGTGCAAAAGGCCCAGGAGATCGAGCTGGCCAATAAAACGCTGCCGCTTGCTGTCCTGCAAACTCGCCTCGGCAGCGTGGTGCCGCCACGCGACTTTGCCGGCGCCCTCAGGCGGGGCTACCGGGAATCCGGGGCGGGTGGTCTTCCGCGGCCGGCGATCATCGCCGAGTACAAACGGGCTTCCCCTTCGCGTGGGATCATCCGTACCGATATCGGCCCCGCCGAGATGGCCCAGAGGGCCCAGGCTGCTGGGGCAGCGGCCCTGTCTGTGCTGACAGACCGCAAGTTTTTCCAGGGGGCGCCGGAGTACCTCGGGGCGGCGCGGGAGGCTTGCAGCCTGCCGGTGCTGCGGAAGGACTTCATCATTGATCCCTACCAGGTTTACGAGTCCCGTTACCTGGGCGCGGATGCGGTGCTTTTGATCGCGGCCGCGGTCACCCCCGAGCGTCTGGCGCTGCTGGCGAGGCTGGCAGCCGACCTCGGTATGACGCCGCTCGTGGAGGTACATACGGCCGTAGATCTGGCAGCCGCTCTGGCAGCGGGTGCCTCGGTGGTCGGCATCAACAACCGAAACCTTGACACTATGACCGTCGACCTGGCGGTGACCAGCCAGCTGGCGCCGTTGGTACCGCCGGACGTCCTGGTTGTAAGTGAAAGTGGCATTCGCAACCGGGCGGACGTGGAACGGGTGCTGCGGGCCGGTGCCAAGGCCATCCTCGTAGGCGAAATAGTCATGTCTGGCGGGGTGGAGGCTCCGCTGCAGGAGCTTCTGGAGGGCGGGCCGCCAGGGGAGGCCGGAGCATGACCGTCCGGCGGGTGCGCGTGAAGATCTGCGGGCTCATGTCGGCCGCCGCGGCCCGGGCGGCGGTGGAG
>CADDZV010000084.1 GCA_902812875.1 Clostridiales bacterium | reverse complement strand
CCAGCACCCACTCCCGCCGGCGGCGAGATTCTGCGCGACAAGGCGGGGACGCCCACCGGGGTGTTCAAGGAGAATGCCACCGAACTCGTGTGGCGGCACCGGCGGAACGGCAACGCTACGCCAGGCTTGTCATCGAGGACGCATACCGCCGCGGGCTCGTGGGCATTCATGACAACGAGGATGCCGTGGCTCTGGCGGCGTTCGGCGATCTGGCGGCGGCAGGGGAGCTGCGATTCCGTGTCGTCTTCAACCCTCCTCTGGACACCCTGTCCAAATGGAAAGCCCTCGGGGTCCGTTCCGGGTTCGGAAACCGGTTCCTCCGGCTGGGTGCGATCAAGGCCTTTGCCGACGGTGCCCTCGGATCGCACACGGCCCTCATGTTGGAGCCGTACGAATCGCAGCCGGGAAACCTGGGCGTGGCCACCATGTCACGGGCGGAGTTGGAAGAGGCGGTCGCGGCCTGCACCGAGGCAGGATTTCCAATGGCGATTCACGCGATCGGCGACCAGGCCATCCGCAACGTGCTCGATGCTATCGAAAAGGTAAGCGGGGTGCACGGCGGTTACCGCCACCGGATCGAGCATGCCCAGGCGGTGCACCCGGACGATGTGCCACGGTTTGCACGCCTCGGGGTGGTGGCATCGGTGCAGCCCATCCACGCCACCAGCGACCGCGACCGGGCAGAGCGGTTCTGGGGCCGCCGGGTATCATACGCGTACGGCTACCGTTCACTCGTGTCACAAGGTGCTCACGTGTGTCTGGGGTCGGACGTGCCGGTCGAGCCGTGGGACCCGCTGGCCGGGCTTTATGCGGCCGTGGCCCGCAAAGACGTGCGCGCCCCCGGCCGTGCGCCCTGGCATGCGGAACAGGCCCTGTCGATGTGGGATGCCATTTCGGGGTATACCCGCGAGGCCGCCTACGCGGTCGGCGACGAAACCTGGCGTGGCACCCTGGCACCAGGCATGGCCGCCGATCTGGTCGTCCTGAGCCACGATCTTTTTGCCATCGAGCCGGACGCGATTCCGGCCGTGCAGGTGGAGGCGACCGTCGTGGACGGCGAGGTAGTCTTCAGCCGCGGATGGTTGTGAACGAAAGGGGAAGTTGCCGATGGACGATTGTCTTTTTTGTCGGATCGCAGCCCACGAGATACCCAGCACCGCTGTCTACGAAGATGACGATGTTTATGCATTCCGTGATATCCACCCGCAGGCCCCGGTGCATATTCTGGTCATCCCCAAAAAACACATCGGGAGCCTTTTGGAGCTCGAGCCGGGCGATGCCGCTCTTTTAGGATCGCTTCATATGGTAATCAAAAAGCTGGCTCTCCAGGAGGGTTTGGCCGCACGTGGTTTCCGCGTGGTCGTGAACACAGGGCCGGAGGCGGGGCAGTCGGTAACGCATCTTCACTACCATTTGTTGGGAGGACGCGGGCTGGCATGGCCGCCGGGTTGAAGCAGAAAACCATTTGATACGGTCGCGGCCGCGTGGTAGAATTTCTATGTTTGGACCAGCGTTTTCTGTTTTCACCCCTGACGAAGGGGGGGTCAAGTGTTGACGGAGATTCGTGTGAACAAGGACGAAGACTTCGACGTTGCCCTCCGGCGCTTCAAGCGTGCGGTGCAAAAATCGGGCATCTTGCGTGACGTCCGCAAGCATGAGCATTACGAAAAGCCGGCAGTCCGCCGCAAGAAAAAGCAGCAGGCGGCACGGCGTCGCCGTTACGCGTAAGTTCTCCCAAAGTCATACGTGCAACTGACCAATTGAAAACCCCGGCTCCGGCCGGGGTTTTTGTTTCCCGTCCATTTTGCCTGAGTCATTCGGACCTTGCCTTTTTTCATAGACTGGCAGCGATAGGAGGGCGGCAGGGTGCCAAAGCGTAGAAAGCCGGCGAAGGAAAACCGGGCACCGCCTGCTGCAGCCAGTCGGGAACGGCCGGCGGCCGCGGGCGGCGTGATCGAACGGTTGAGTGACATGCTGGAGCTTCCCAAGGACCTTGCCCTCGATCTGCCGCGCGTGAACATGGTCGGGGCGGTTCAGGTGACGGTGGAGAATCACCGCGGCCTCGTCGGCTACACGCCGGAGCAGGTTCGGATCAACACGAATGTCGGGCAGCTCATCATCCGCGGCCGCGAGATGATGATCGGCAGTGTGTACGAAGGCGAGATCATCGTGACCGGTTTTATCCACAGTGTAGTCATAGAAGAAGAGCACCAAAGTGCACCGCCGGAGGACAGGGCATGAACGTTTACCGGTGGTGGGGGCTTGTGGCCGGCTACGTGGCTGTCGAAGTCCACGGACGCCACCCGGAACGTTTTATAAACATGGCCGTATACAACGGCATGGTCTTGTGGGACGTCCACCGGACTGGCAATACGTTCCACCTAAAGATGAGCATCCCCTCGTTTTTGGCCATCCGGCCAGTTGCACATGCCACCGGGTGCCGAGTCCATGTCACCGGCCGCCACGGCATGCCTTTCCGGCTGCAGTCGCTTCGCCGGGCGGGGGCAATGTCGTGGGGGGTAGTGGGG
>CADDZV010000083.1 GCA_902812875.1 Clostridiales bacterium | reverse complement strand
GGACATCGGGGACGAGGTGCGTGAGATCGTGGCCGGTATTGGCGAGCACTATCGTCCCGAGGAGCTCCCCGGCCAGCAGGTGATCCTGGTTGCCAACCTGGAGCCGGCGAAAATCCGCGGTCTCGTGTCGAACGGGATGCTGCTCGCGGCGTCGCAGGGCGGCAGTCTTGCTTTGGTAGCTCCGGTACGGACAATGCCGCCCGGGAGCAAGGTGAAATGACGCTTCGCTTGTTTGACACTCATTGCCATTTGAATATGGATGAGTTTGCGGATGACCGGCCAGCGGTGTTGACTCGTGCCCGCCGGGCCGGGGTGCAAGGCCTCGTGGTGGTTGGCTTCGATTTGGCCTCTTCCCGGGCGGCGGTGGCATTGGCCGAATCTTTCGACGGCGTGTTCGCTGCCGTGGGGGTGCATCCGCATGACGCGCCGAGCCTGACGGCAGCCGCTCTGCAGGAACTGAAGTCGCTGGCCAGGTCGCCGCGGGTGGTGGCCTGGGGGGAGATCGGTCTTGACTATTACCGGGACCGGTCGCCGCGCGACGAGCAACGGCGGGCATTCCAGCTTCAGATTGCGGCCGCCCAGGCCGAGGGGTTGCCCGTGATTGTACATAGCCGTGACGCGGCCGAGGACACCTGGGCCGTACTGGCGGAAACCGTCGGGGCCGGTGCGGTCGGGCCATCCCCGGGGATCATGCACTGTTTTTCTTACGATGCCGGGTGGGCGGAACGCTTTTTGTCTTTGGGGTTTTACCTGTCGTTTGCGGGGAACATTACGTTCCCCAGCGCGGGGGCGTTGCGGAATGCGGCAAGAGCGGTACCAGGGGACCGGCTTTTGTCGGAGACTGATGCTCCG
The DNA here is from genome assembly GCA_902812875.1 of Clostridiales bacterium. Lineage (GTDB taxonomy): Bacteria > Bacillota > Sulfobacillia > CADDZV01 > CADDZV01 > CADDZV01. The sequence goes on along the minus strand of CADDZV010000083.1, from coordinate 2,088 downwards.
TATCTCGCCCCGGTACCGCACCGCGGGCACCGGAATGAACCTGCCTACGTGGAATTTGTCGTCCGCCAGTTGGCTTTGGCACGCGGGACAGATGTGGAATCTCAGGCCGCCCAAGTTTTCGAAAACGCGGTGGCGGTATTCCGGCTGCAAAAAAGCGCTATGGCCAGAGCCGGTGATCTCGGTTGACGGACGCCGACTTGGCCGAAAGGCTTTCTTATGCCACCTTACGCCGGGTTCTTTCGGCACACGGCGTTTCGCCAAGGAAATCGCTTGGGCAGCACTTTTTAATCGATGACGGAGTTCGCCGCGACATCGTGGCTGCCCTTGAGCTGGCCCCGGACGACCAGGTGCTGGAGATTGGACCAGGACCGGGTAATCTCACCGTACGGATCGCCCCGGCTGTAAGCCATGTGATTGCGGTCGAGGTGGACCCTGGCCTGGCAGCCGTGCTGGCGGAACAGGTAGGCCGTTGGCAAAACGTCGACATTCGGGTGGCCGATGTGCTGTCGTGCCCGCTCGCGGAGTGGCTGGGCAATGGCGGCTGGAAGGTAGCGGGAAATCTCCCGTACTACATCACGAGTCCAGTTCTCTTCCGGTTGTTGGAGCTTTCGCCACCACCGCTTTTGCTTGTGCTGATGGTGCAGCGGGAGGTAGCCGACCGTCTGTTGGCGGCGCCCGGAAGCCAAGACTACGGGCTTCTCACGGTCTCAACCGCGTACCATGCCACCGTGGAGCTCGTGCGGACAGTTTCGCCTCACCATTTTTGGCCGGAGCCGGAGGTTTCCTCGGCGGTGATAAAGCTGAAACCTTACCGCTCCCCACCTTTCCCTGTAGCGCCCGCGTGGTATGCCCGCACGGCGCGGGCGGCTTTCGGCTACCGAAGAAAAACCCTCGCCAATGCCCTTGCACTCGGTCTTGGGCAGCCGCGGGCAAAGATAAACGAGGCCATAGAGGCGGCGGGGTTTGATCCCGACGTGCGCGCCGAGGAGCTTCCCCCCGCCGCCTTTGCTGCCCTGGCTACGTCGCTTGGGGACAGGGGCCTTTTTTAGGGCCGCCAGTCACCCGGTGAGGGAGAGAGTGGCTACGTCCACCTCCCTGGTGACCAGATAGGTGTTGGTGACCGTGACGTTTTCGCCATTGACGTTGTAAGTCACCTGAACGACCGCAGCTGCCCGCACAGTGAACTTGCCCGGCTTGGTCCACTGGACCTGAAAGTGCTGTGCAGGATAGACAGTAACGCGAACCCTGGTAGCCATGGGTGGCGGCGTCACTTCTGCCCGGACCGTGAAGTCGGCGGGCCTCCCGGTGACCCATTTCTCGGGCCCGTCGAGTTTCAGAGTAACCGTGGGCTCTTGAATGGTCAGCGCCTCGAGGGTCAGTTCTTCGCCTGGCTCGGTGATATCGACCGGGAATTGTTTCCGGGTAAGCGTGGTCTCCTTGTTGCTGTAAGATGTAGCCGTTACCTGGTAATGCCCGGGATTTGCATAAGTGTGGCTTTGCCTGCTCAGAACTTCTCCCCGGTCATCGGTGGAGACGGTGCTGTCACCCCAGATCCATTCCCAGCGGGTGTGGTACGTGCGGTCTGGTTTTTTGTCGGTTGTCAGGCGGGTCGTGAGTACGACCTGGATAAGCGGGACTTCTTCTGCTCCGACATTCTTGGGGTTGGCGATGACCACATCTGCCGTTGAGCCCGTTTCCCGGGACGGCTGCGCGGAAATCGTGTTTGTATCCGCCGGTGCCTGACTGGGTGTTGGCCCTGCCGGGCTTTGGTCGCGGGGCGCCCCGGGACCTGCTGCGGGCACCGTGCCCGTGTCGGCCGGCAAAGCGACCACCGGTGCTGTTTCAGCAGTGTCTTCCGCTCGTGCGACCGGAAGCGCTTCCGGCGTCAGACGATAGCGGACGGGTGACCAGAGGCTTGTTTCCGGTTCGGGAACGCTGCCCGCTTTTGGCTGTAGCCGCCACCCGACAAGCAGTTGGCTGTTGCCGGGCAGGTTCACGCCTGCCACGGTGCCGTGCCACCCTTTGCCATCGCTGGCAGGGGCAAGATCGATGCCAATGGTGTTGGTAATAAGGCCTTCTTTGGTTTCC
>CADDZV010000082.1 GCA_902812875.1 Clostridiales bacterium | reverse complement strand
CCCCGCCTGCTTTCCCACTTTCTCCAGCGCCGCCACTAAGCGGTCCCGGAGCGTGGTGAGGTCCACCACGAACTCGGGGCGTTCAGAGGGCACGGTGAAAAGGGCGTACAGCTGCGGCACGATGACTTGGGCCTCCGCCCGCAGGAAATCGGGAGTGATAGCCTCTGCCAGCGTTGCCTGGAAAATCTGGGACTGGGCTTTTGGCAGCGGCCCGGCCGCGGAGGAAAGCTCCGCCAAGGCCACGTCGCGGGCCGCATCGTAAAAATTGGTACGGTCCATGGTCGCAAGCACAAAGCCCGGGCGCAAAACGGTGAGAGCCGTCCCCACCCCCACCTGCACCAGGGTCAAGTCAAGGAGCAAAAGCACCGCCAGGAGACCCAAAAAGAAGGCCCTGATTACGCGCATGACCACACCTCCCGGAGCAGTATGAGCCACCGGCCGCCAGCCGTGCTGCAAGCCGGTAATTTTATGCACCCGCAGCCTGTATCCTTCCTAAGCAGAAAAAGGGGCCGGGGAGATCTCTCCCCAGCCCCTCCTGGGATCATCAGGCGCCGGATCACCCGGCCGCGGAAAATCAGGAATCCCTGCGTACAGCTAATCCCTACGTATCAGCCGCCCGCACCCAGTACCCGCTCTTGCCGCCCGATTTCTCTAGCAAGTACACGTCCGTGATTTGCATGGCAGGGTCGACCTGTTTGCACATGTCATAGACCGTCAAGGCGGCCACCGTGACGGCGGTGAGGGCTTCCATCTCCGCCCCCGTGCGGGCGGTGCAAACGACCGTGGCTCTGATATTCACGCTACGACGCTCGCGGTCAAGCTGCAGCTCCACAGACACGGAGTCCAATGGAATAGGGTGGCACAGCGGCACCAGGTCGGGAGTGCGTTTGGCGGCCATGATGCCGGCTACGCGGGCAGTGGCCAGCACGTCCCCCTTGGGAATCGAGCCGGTGGCGATCATTTCCAGCGTCGCGGGAGAAACCACCACCCGGCCGCTGGCCACGGCCGTACGGCGGGTGATGGGCTTTTCGCTGATGTCGACCATGTGCGTGCCCCCGGCCCCCTGGGCCTCCGCACTCGTGGGCTCATTATTGGCACTCATGTGCTCATCCCCCCACCCGGAACATCTCCCGCCACGAAAAATCCCGCTGCTGGTATTCCTGCAGGTGGTGGCGCTCCGGCTTCGCCGCCACGGCTTGGCGGAAAAGGTCGGCAATGGCGGCCACGTCGTCGCCGCGTTCCAGGGCAGGCCGCAGGTCCACGGCCCCGATGTCGCCCAGGCACGGGTACAGCTTGCCGGCGGCGCTCAGACGGAGGCGGTTGCAGCCGCCGCAGAAGTGCTCGCTCATCGCGGTGATGAAGCCGATGCGGCCCCGGGCACCGGGGATGCGGTAGTAACGGGCCGGGCCGGCCCCCGCAGCGGCGGGGGCGCCGGGGGCGTCAAGCTCCGGTGCGAGGTCCAGCCCCGCTTCGCGCAGCCGCCTTTTGACCTCGGCCCCGGACACGAAGCGGCGGGGTTCCTCTTTGTAATTAGGTCCGAAGGGCATGAGTTCGATGAACCGCACGTCGAGCGGCCGTGTCACGGTAAGCCTGGCCATGTCGGCCACCTCATCGTCATTGAGGCCGCGGAGCACGACCATGTTGAGCTTGACCGGGTGGAGCCCCGCCGCCAGGGCGGCCTCGATGCCCTGCCAGACGTCCTCGAGGCGGCCGAGGCGGGTGATCGCACGGAAGCGATCAGGCCGCAGCGAGTCGAGGCTGATGTTCACACGCCGCAAGCCGGCCTGTGCCAGCTTTGCTGCCAGCGTGACGCCCGTGCCGCTGTCCTCACCCGTCGCCCCGCCCGACGCCGGCGGCACCAGCTGGCCAAGAGCAACGCCGTTGGTGCTGAGACTGATGTCCTCGACGCCGGGAATGCCGGCTATTTCGCGTACAAAGTCAGCCACGCCGGGGCGCGACAGGGGCTCGCCGCCGGTGATGCGGAAGTGGGTGAACCCCAGTGTGGCCGCAGCCCGCACGACGGTGACCAGCTGCCGGTACGAAAGGAGCGGTGCCCACGATGACGGGGCCGGATCGTCGGCGGGCATGCAGTAGACGCACCGCAGGTTGCAACGGTCGGTGATGGATATGCGAAGGTAATCGATGGATCGCCCGAAGGCATCTACCAGTGGCAATGACTGTAACCTCGCTATCTGGTGGAGCACTGCGGTGTGTGCCACCGCGCGTCCCCGCTTGCCGGAAATCGGGGCAAATTTGGCCTGACGCCGGGGGGCGCCGGCTACAGCCACGTCCACACCGCCACGCGCGTGCCCGCCTCCAGCCGCTCGCGGGCACCCACGCGGATAAGCCCGTGGCCACGCACCATGGTAGTGATCATCCCCGACCGCGACGGCAACGGTACCGCCGCCAAGCCGTCCGGCTCCGGCCGCAGCGTCACCCGCACGAACTCGTCCCGGTCCTCGCTGGCGGCCACCGCCCGTGCCAGCCTGGCCATCAGCACTGGCCGGCCTGCCAGGCCGCCCCCCGCCATCGCAGGCATCCCCGGCTCGCCGTACGCGCCCGGTACAAAGCCTGGCTGGCCCGGGCCAAACTCCGTCTGTCCCGCCACCCGCAACAGCACCCCGCGGATGAAAACATCGTACGCCACGAGAGCCGAAACCGGATTGCCAGGAATGCCGAAAATCGGCTTGTGGCCAGAAAGTCCAAAAAGTAACGGTTTGCCCGGTTTGATGGACACCTTGTACAGCACGACCCCCGGCCGCAGCCCGCCCACCACGTCCTTGACATAATCGCGCTCGCCGGCTGAGCTCCCGCCAGAAACCAAAAGCAGGTCATACCGTTCCAGAGCGTCCACCATCGCCTTTTCGAGCTCCTCCCGGCGATCCGGCACGATGCCCAACAGCACAGGTTCCCCGCCGTCACGGGCTACCGCCGCCGCCAGGGAATACGCATTCATGTCGTGCACCTGGCCGGGCACCGTGGGCATCCACGGTGGTGCAACCTCATCGCCCGTGGAGATGATCGCCACACGAGGTTTGCGGTAGACCACCACCCACGACCGCCCCACGCCCGCCAACTCCCACACAT
>CADDZV010000081.1 GCA_902812875.1 Clostridiales bacterium | reverse complement strand
GGCCGGCGGGGTCTATCTGGACGAACCGGCCACTGATTTGGCCATGGCCATCGCGATTGCTTCCAGCTATCGGGAAAGACCGGTGGATCCAGGCCTTGTCTTGGTGGGCGAGGTGGGCCTGGGGGGTGAAGTGCGGGCGGTTTCGCGGCTTGAGCCGCGCCTAGCGGAGGCCGCACGCTTGGCCTTCCAGGCGGCGGTAATTTCGGCGGCGAATTACCACCGCCTGTACGGTTCCCCTCCAATCGCGCTCCGTCCGGTAAACAGCGTGGAAGAGGCGATCGCGGCGTCCCTAGGCGGTTGAGTTCGGAAGTCAACCTTAGAAATGGGGACGCCGTGACATCCTTTCCTGCACCCGGTCCAGGGCTTCACCGAACCGCTGGAAGTGTACCACTTCTCGCTCGCGCAGCCAGGCGAGGGTTTTCCTTACCTGCTCATCGTTTGTTTTGCAAATCAAGTGCTCGTACGTCGTGCGTGCCTTTTGCTCCGCGGCCATGTTCTCGCGGAGGTTGGTGATTGGGTCGTCGTGTGCCTGCACGTAGGATGATGTCCACGGTACACCGGCGGCATCGTGCAAAAAGAGCGAGCGGCCGTGCTCGACATAGTGCGCCCCGAGCCCAGCCTTGTCCATTTGTTCTGGCGTGGCGTCACCGAGCAAAAGGTCGATCATGGTGCCCACCATTTCCAGATGTGCGAGTTCCTCAGTGCCGATGTCGATCACTATGGATTTGGCGACTCCCGACGGCATGATCCACGCCTGCGTCAAGTATCGCCAGGACGCGGAAAATTCGCTGTCCGGGCCGCCAAACTGGGCAAAGATGTTTTTCGCCATTTCGAGGTCCGGGCGGGACACGCGTACCGGATATTCAAGTTGTTTTACATAGACCCACATTGTCGTACGCCCTCCTACATCCCGGTATTTATCGGCCATGGACCCTTTGGCCACTGCCACTCGCCCGGGCTTTCCGAGAATCCATGGTCCATGAGTGGGCCCACCTCACGCTCGTAGCGCTCCCAGAGCTCCCGGAACCGGCGGGCAGCCCGGTTGTAATCCTCCAGGGCGCGGCGGTTGGCAGGATGGGTGTCCAGGAACAGGTTGAGCTCCAGCGCCACAAAATGCCATGTCTGCATTTCACGCACGAGGTCTGCTACGGGATTTACTGCCATGACGCGTCCTCCTTGTCATGAAGCCTGCAGCTGAACGGGCGATACAGGGCCGGCCAAAGCGTGCCGCGTTCGAGCGCCTCCTCCGGAGAATACTGGGGGCCATACTCCTGAATCGGAACGTAGGCCTCGGTCAGGTTGCAAAACTGAGGCAGCCGCCCTTGGTCACCCGCCCATTCGGTTTCGCTCGGCATGTCGGGCATCATTCTACCTCCTTTGGCGACGGGGCAATTGTGGTCAGGCACTACAGCTTATACAAGCGGGGGTGCGAGTGTGCAGGTAGCGGTGGGGCGGGTACGCTCAACAAAAAACCGCCTGGCCATGCCAGGCGGTTCGTGACGGTCGTCGGAAGGCTGACCGGTTCAGGAAATGTTGTAGATCCCCAGCGTGCGCAGCTTTTTGAGCTCCTTTAGCATGATGTCGTACAGGTTGAGGTCCAACAGCTCACACAGGGCAGCCAAATAGAACAGGCTATTGCCGATTTCGGACTCGACGATGTCTTGACAGTTCTCGCACAGGTGACCGTGCACATGACTTTCCATGTAATTGGCCACTTCTTCGAGAGAAATGTCGGGCGGCACACGTTGCTTGTGGGCATTGACCGAAACACAGCCGCAGGAAGTGGTAGCCTTCGCGATTGCCCGGTTGATCCTCGCCGCCGACTCCTGATACTTGGTCATAACGTCCAGGATGCTTTTGTGGCGGATCAGGGACTTGCCGACGGAGTCTTGAAACTCATCGAAGAGTACGTCTTTCATACGTCCCTCCGTCCCGAAAATACCGGCGGTATCAGTGCCGCCTGGTAGTGTGGTGGCCGTTGGACGACCAGTGTGCGAGCGGTATGTTGATTCCGCCAGTTAACTGTATCGCGCCATGGCATCAAAGGGCAAGCGTCCGCGGTTGGCAGGTGTTAGCGCCGGCTGGCACAGCCAGCCGGGCGTTGCCGTAGGTAAACAAAATGTGGACGGAAGGGGATTCGAACCCCCGGCCTCCGCGATGCGAACGCGGCGCTCTCCCACTGAGCTACCCGCCCACGAACATAGCAAAGTCATTCTATAATGCGCGGCTTTCACGCGTCAACGCGAAGCTGCCTAGAGACCGCGTCAAGTAAAGCTGGGTGAAATCCCGACGTTTGGATTTGTCAAGCTGATCTTCACGTGAAAATACCGTTGCCGGCGTTGCCGAGTCGCCGCAGTATGTACTTTATCCACGGCCGGGACGCATACGGCCCCTTCAGTGCAGGCATGGTGGCCTGCAGCCAGTCTCCGGCCTCTTCTTCTTCCCCAATCACCACCACCGGCTCATTACCCACCACCTGGCGTACCGTGAATTGCATCGAGAGCCAGCGGTGGCGTCGGGTCACACGCTCCAACTCCCCGTTCATGTACGCCGTCCGCAGCCGGACCATGTGCTTGCCCCCCGCGTACCGACCAGCGGGCATTGAGCTTTTTCATCCGCCGCGTGATCGCATGCCGCATCAATCCCTCCATGACGCCCAGCCGCTCTCCCTCCGGCAGGGCCGCCACCCCGTCCCAGTTCCGTTCCAGATACCCCCAGAGCTTACGTACCCGCGCCCGCGACTCCCCGCGAGAACGCTTGACGGCTTCGCTCAGGGCTCTGCTCGTCGCCACCCAGGCTAGTGCCGCTATGCCCTGGGCCACGGCTTGATACGCCTCGGCATCCTGCCCCAAGGCGGCCTGCACGTGGTCATGCAGGTGAAAACGATCCGGATGGTAGCTGATCTCCGCAAAAGGAAACTGCTCCGCCAACTCCCGCACTCAGGCCGCCCCGTCGCCCCCAATCCGCATCCGTTTCACTCCGTCCATCTGCCAGGTGCCACATACCTCCAGGGCGGCCTCTTCCACCGCCCGCTGTACCGGTCGCAGCGTCGCGAACAGTCGCCGGTGCACAAGCCTCTGTTTCGTGCCGGCCTTTTCCCGCCGGTCATACGCACTGAACAACTTCAGCTCACCCCGCGGCTGCGATGACCCCTGCAGGGCTATAAACGTACCGTCGGCCTCCACGTTGATCTCTGCGGC
>CADDZV010000080.1 GCA_902812875.1 Clostridiales bacterium | reverse complement strand
TGCGGTCCATGGCTTTCTTCTTCAACGTCTGCAGCCGGTCCGCCAGTCCCGTGTCTTCGGCGGTCCTATGCACCGCATTCACCAGCTTCTCCAGCCCTGTGAAGGCTGCCGCCATCGCTTCCACAAGACCAGCCAGCCCGCGCCCGGACCAGCTCCGGCCCACCTTCCGCAGACGAGCGGAATACCGCTCCACGGCGGCCTCCGCACTGCCCATCCCCCGGCAGCCCTCCGTGGCCACCTGGCGCTCCGCCAAGCGTATCCGGTAGTCCACCCATGCTTCCGGCCGCCGCCGGATATCCTGCAGCAGGCCCTGCACCAGCTCCCGCTGGGACGAGTCCTGGCCGGCCTCTTCCCACGCCACAGACAGGATCCGCTCCAGCTTTTCGATCTCGTTCCCCTCCAACGCCTCCAGGGCGGCCTGCAGCCGCTGACCTTGGCCTCTCAAGGCACTCCGGATGTCCCGTTTCGCATGGAACCGGTCCACCTGGTAGAGCGCCTGCGGAAACCACTGCACACCCTCGCCAATCCACCCCGCCCGGTCGCCGTTGATCACCACCCACGTCTGCGAAAGATCGTACTGGCTCCACAGCCACCGGCTCGCATCGTCCCAAAAAGGCTTCCCCCGGGCCTCTACATAGTCCCGCCGGTTCACCAGCCTGAACTCCTGGCTCCCCGCATAGCGGGCCTGCCAGCCCTCGTAGGCCGTGAGCATCTTGACCTCCCGCCGTTCCTCCCGCTGCAGCGAGGGCCAAAACCCGTCCGCGTCCACAAACAACACCGGCACCCGCCGCTGGCCTGCCGGATGCTCGCAGGCGCAGGCCTTCGCCTCCTGCAGCTTCTCGCCCGCCTGGATCGTCCATTGCCGTACCCCTTCGTGGCTGACGGCACTGTGCCCAAACCGCCGCGCCATCTCCCCCCGGGCAGCCCGGTACGACCGCCCTTTCACCGCAGCCACTACCGCCTCCGCCCGGAACCCCTCACTTGCCCGTTCCTGTTTCTCCAACCACAGCGACTCGTCCAGAAGATAAACCCACCGGCTTTCTTCCTCGTCCCAGTAGTACCGCCGCTGGAAACTCACCTCGCCCACGCGGGTTGTGATCGACCGCTCACGCCGCTCCTTGAGCTTGAACCTGCCGGTATCCCGCTCCCGGGCGATGTAATCGTCCAACCGCTCCAACAGCTCCCGCAGGCCATCCGCATAGGCGGCCACTAAATCTTCCCAGAAGAAATCTTCGATTTCGTTGAAGGAAATGCCGCCAAAAACCTGAATCCTACACATTGACGAGAGGTCCCCCCCTGTTTGGTGTCGTTAACCATAACTTTTGGGGAACAGGCCTCTCGTCCTGCTTTCTTACCCCTCATCCCCCACAGAAACTTTACTCACACTCATGACTGCAAACTCATTCTCGTCGATGGCTTTCAACAGTTTGAGTTTGGCGGCCAAGGCCACTGCAGGTACCTTGATTGCGTTCATAGGATTAAGCGGAGCTATCGCCTTCAACTCGGTTTCATTCCTGATCTCTGCGATAATAATCGCTGCTGCAGTTCGACGGCAGCCGACTGCCGTGTCAGCTTTCAATAACGCTTCTTGGTGGCGCCAAATCAAGGAAGGTTTTGCCATCGTATTTAAATCTCGGTTCTTACGTTTGATAATGGTCTTCGCCATGATAGTCAACGGAGTGGGCGGGGGAGTTATCATAACTCTCCCAGCAGCGTATTCCGACAGGGTCATCAGGGCCGGGGTCAGTGGTTATGGTTATCTTGAAGCCGCTTTCCTGGCGGGGGCGATGATTGGTGCCTTTCTCCTCGGACAGATACATCCTCCTGCACGACTGGCAGGACGGTACCTCTTGACGGGTCTGTGTGCAGCCGCCCTCTTGTCGATCCTGTTCGGGATGAACCGCTGGCTTTGGAGCGCAATTTTACTGTGGGCCGCGGTCAGTATCGCTATCGCAATCGCAAACGTACCCCTGATGACAATGATCCAATCTGTCGTCCCCAACCATCTACGTGGAAGGGTTTTCAGCATCGTCTTCCTCGTCACCGGTTTGCTGGATCCGGTGTCTCTTGCTGGCGCCGGAGCGGTAGCTGACAAAATCGGAGTTCAGGCCACATTCATTACGGCTGGACTAATTTTACTAGTTGCAGGGGGAGCAGGATGGCTATTCCAGGAGTTCCCCGATACAGCTACGGGTGCATTGGATTCGACGCTGAGCTCTTCTGTGACCTAATAGAGTACATGCTCCAGGATGGCAAGGAACAGATCGCTTTTGCCATGGGAGACGTCGGTTCTCGCGACGGCTGGACTAGGCGGGGGCTACATCGGGACAGCCGCTGCAGGATTAACCGGGATAGTTGTTTGCATAGCCATGTGCTCTAGCCACACCGACTCTGGAGGTACCATAGGGCACAGCAACGCGGTGACGCCGTAGGCCCTGGCCAGAGACCGGCGCTGTAAAGGGAGGAGCTGATGGCGCAGTGATCAGCCCAGTCGCGGGTAGGATAGAAATAATTGCCCTCGCGATATTGCAATTAGGGGTGGCGACTTACCTATACCCGGGGTTGTGGGGAGAGATTTTCGAACCTAAAGTGCTCAAAAGAGGCCGGGTGCCGGGCCTTCCCCTGTGATCTTGACGCTTGGTGCTGTGTTGGTGCCTTTGGTTTACGATGGGGCTCCGCAGTACAACAGTGTCCTATTCTGGTACCTTGTCAGTGTCGAGTACCTTGCTATGGCGTGGGTGGCAAGTGTTCTCAGGAATGCTCGGGCTCCCTGACACAGGCACGGCGGACGTGATCCTCGTGTAAGCGAGCCTCCCTGGAAGTCACGCGACATGTACTGGCTCCCGTGTGCTATACCGCCATCCCGTGGTCGGGCTCCCCTCCGTGCAGCGTTTATCCATCGACATGTACCCACAGACGGTGCCTCAGTAGACGCCGACCCCGTGATAGCCCCGGAGGTTAGTCCCAGTACCCCACAATGCTTTCCTCCATCTTGGTGCCGCATAGTGGGCAAAGCTTGTTTTCCATATCAAAAAGAGGCACGTCCTGGCCACAATTCGAGCAGCGCGTTTTCCCGCGGTCATCTAACAAGGAGACGGTTTTAAAGTCGGTAGCGGTCTGGCCTGCTCCTTCTGACTGAGTAGATCTCACCCACCGCGCCACTACAGGGGTAGTGAATCTTTGACATCTGGGGCACCAGGCCACGCCATGGCATTGCGCAGAGCAGCCCCACCCGATGTGCAGAATGCCACTATCCAGGCCGCACTTGGGGCAGGTTAGCGATACCATATTCCCCATACCATCATACCTTCCTTTGCAG
>CADDZV010000079.1 GCA_902812875.1 Clostridiales bacterium | reverse complement strand
GATCAGGGCCGTCCCGGGGCCGTGAAAACCAAGCCATCCAAGCACGTCCTTAACCCCGGCGACGTCGGTGTTGTAGCCGCGCAAGCGGCCGCGGTCGTTCACCACCGTGTTGACTGCCCCTGACAGCCTTGCCGTCTCGTCGCACACGTCGAGATAGCCAACCACGGCGGTTTTGTATGGCAAGGTCACGTTGGCTCCGGCGTAGCCGTCCCCTGCGAGCTGGCGGACCCGTGCCTCAAGCTCTTCGGCCGGCACGTCCCAGGCTTCATAACGCCAGTCGAGCCCGTCGCGGGCAAAAGCGGCATTGTGCATAGCCGGCGAAAGACTATGCGCCACCGGGTGGCCGATCAGCACCACGCGAGTGGGGCTCATCCCACTGCCGCCCCCAACTCCCTGAGGGCAGCGAAAAAGCCGGGGTCGGAGATGCCAATCGCCTGGGCCCCTTCCACCACGGTAGTGCCATCCGCGACCAGCCCTGCAACCGCCAGTGCCATGGCTAGCCGGTGGTCACCATAACTGGTGACTGTTGTTCCCTTGAGCCGCACCGGGCCGTGCACCACAAGTCCATCCGCTAGCTCCGTCACAGCTGCACCCAAGGCCCGCAGTTCGCTCGCCAAGCCAGCCAGTCGATCTGTCTCCTTGACCCGCAGCTCGGCGGCGCCCTCGAGGCGCGTCTCCCCTTCCGCCTGGGTCGCTGCCACCATGAGCACCGGGATCTCGTCGATGGCCTGCACCACAAGCTCCCCTCCGAGGGTGGTACCGTGGAGGGGTTTGTACGAAACTGTGAGGTCGCCAACGGGTTCCTGTCCGACCCACCGAAGGTTGGCAACCTGGATGTCAGCTCCCATGGCCCGGAGCACATCGATCACCCCGGTACGTCCAGGATTCAGCCCGATACCAGGCAGGTGCACCCGCGATCCTGGTACTAGGCTCGCCGCGACCATATAAAAGGCGGCGCCAGACAGATCCCCCGGTATCTCGATTTCGACCGGGTGCAAACCATGGAGACGGAAGGCGTCGCCGCTCACGACGCACGTCGTCCCGTCACGGACCACGGCCACCCCGAATGCCGGCAAGAGCCGCTCCGTATGGTCACGCGATGGCACCGGTTCCGAGTACACGGTCTCACCCTCTGCCCAGAGGCCCGCCAGAAGGATGGCCGATTTCACCTGGGCGCTGGCGATCTTGCCTTGGTACGTGATGCCCCGCAATCGCCCGCCCCGGATCCCGAGCGGGGCATAGCGCCCGCCCTCGCGACCGTCCACCTTGGCCCCCATGAGAGCAAGCGGCGTGAGGACTCTGTCCATTGGACGCCGCCGCAAGGAGTCATCCCCGGTCAGTACGCTGTAAAACGGCTGCCCAGCCAGACACCCGGCCATGAGCCGCATCGTGGTGCCAGAATTGCCGGCGTCGAGGACATCCTGCGGCTCCGCCCAGCCGGCCTGGCCGGTACCGCGCACGATTACACCGCCATCCATGCGTGTGGACTCCACGCCCAACATCTCGAGTACCTGCAGCGTGGTGGCCGCGTCGGCGCCCGGAGCGTAATGTCCCAACCAGCTCTCACCGCGCGCCAGCCCGGCCAGGATAGCCGCCCGATGGGAAATCGACTTGTCGCCGGGCACCCGGATCTCGCCTTCCAGCGGCCCGCCGGCACTGACCCTCACTGCCCCGCCTTCCATCTGCCACCCTCCCTTGCAGTGGTACCCGGCAGCGACAGGCGAAACGCCCGCACCGCTTCCGCCGCCGGCGGGATCGCCGTTTCAAATGCGTTCTGGCCGGTGTCGCCCGGACCGAACCGTGCGATCCACCGAGCAAACTCCTGGAGGAAGTCGTCTGCGGCCTCCAATAAAAGGCTCTGGTTGTACCGAAAAAACTCGCATCCCAACGACGGAGGCGAAGCAGCCAGCCGCGTAGTGTCCAAAAACCCGGGTCCAATCAGCTGCGTCAACCCTGGCGTATTCTCGGCGGCCTCGGCCACCGTCGCCGCCAGGGCCAGGGCAACCAGATACGGGAGGTGCGACGTATAGGCCACGATGCGGTCGTGCACGTCGGGAGCGACGAAAACCGGACGGGCGCCCACCGCCGCCACCAGATCTGCGACCGCGGCCACCGCCAGCGGCGGTGTATCCGGGTGGGCGGTAATCGCCCACGGGCGGCCGGCGAAGAGGTCTGGGCTCGCAGCGGCGAACCCGGACCGCTCCGTCCCCGCCATCGGATGCGAAGGAACATAGTAAATGTCAGCCGGTGGCACCAGCCCAGACGTGCTGGCCTTCACAGAATACACGTCTGTCACGACTGCACGGGGAGGCAGCTGCCCCGCCACTTCCCGGAGCACGCTATCAGCCTCCGCCGGCGGGCAGGCTAACACCAGCAGCTGGCAGCCCGCCAAAAACGGCCCAGGACCAGCATGTACCTTTATCCCCGCCTGTTCTGCCTTCAGTCTGGTCTGCTCGTCCGGGTCGATGCCATACACCGGTCCGAACCCCGCCCGCTCCAGGGCCAGGGCCACCGAGCCGCCAATCAAGCCCAATCCCGCCACGGCGGTAGTACCAGGACGCAACCCAGACATGGTCGCGCCCCCTAGGAGGCCGCCACAAAAAGCGGCTTTTTCTCGAGCGGCCGGCCTGCCGCTGCCGCCACTCTGGCCAGGGTCTGTGCCATGCTGGCGAAAGACTCGAAAGTGAGTGACTGCGGCCCGTCCGACAGGGCACGGTCCGGGTCGGGGTGCACCTCCACCATTACCCCGTCGAGCCCGGCCGCGATCGCGGCTACAGCCATGGCTGGCACCAGATCGCGCCGTCCCGTCGCGTGGCTTGGATCAACGATGACCGGCAGGTGGGAAAGCTCTTTGGCTAGCACCGCCGACGAAAGATCGAGCGTATGCCTGGTGCTCGTCTCGAAGGTGCGGATGCCCCGCTCACAAAGAACCACCTGGGGATTGCCCTGCAGGAGCACGTACTCCGCCGCCGACAGCCACTCCTGGACGGTGGCGCCCGGCCCGCGTTTCAGAAGCACGGGCCGGCCTGCCTGCCCGGCCTCCTGCAAAAGCGGGAAGTTCTGCATGTTGCGGGCCCCGATCTGCAGCATGTCAGCGTACCGTGCCACAAGCGGTACCTGCTCCGGGGTCATGACCTCGGTCACCACTGGCAGCCCCGTCTTTTGCCGCGCCAGGGCTAGAAGCTCCAGGGCCTTTACCCCGAGGCCCTGGAACGAGTAGGGGGATGTCCGCGGCTTGAACGCACCGCCGCGGAGCATGCTGCCGCCCGCATCCGCCACCAGCCTGGCGGTCACCAGGAGCATGTCCTCGTTTTCGACCGAACACGGCCCCGCGA
>CADDZV010000078.1 GCA_902812875.1 Clostridiales bacterium | reverse complement strand
GGCCCCACCGCGCTCACGAGCGGCACGGGCGCGGGCGGGTCCACCACTTCCGGCTGAGTGTCGAGCAGCCAGAACACGCGCTCGGAGGCGGCCATGGCGGACTGCATGATGTCGAACTTTTCGGCCAGGTCGTTGATGGGCCAGAACGCCTGCTGCAGGTACGTGATGAACGCGTACAGCGTACCGAACTCGATCACGTTGCGTAGCACCTGCCCGGCCCCGTACCAGATCAGGAGCGCGAGGCCCAGACTGCCCAGAAGATCGGTGGAGGGGCGGAAGAGGGCGAACATGTGCACCTGACGCAGGTTGGCGGCCAGGTAGTCGCGGTTGATGCCGTCGTATTCCTCGTGCTGGAGCTTCTCGCGGCGGAAAAGCTGCACCACCCGCATGCCCATGATGTTCTCCGACATGGACGCGTTCAGCCGCGCCAGGTGATACCGTACCGCCCGGTAGGCCCCACGCACCTGCCAGCGGAAGATGGCGACGGCCAGGGCAACGAGCGGGAGCGTCGCCACTGCCACCAGTGCCAGGCGCACGTCGAGGCGTAACATGGCAAACACGATGCCGGCGATCATGAACAGGTCCTGCAAGGTGGCGATCAGCGCGGTCGTGTAGAAGTCATTCAGGGCCTCGGTGTCGTTAGTCACGCGGGTGACCAGGCGGCCCACCGGGTTGCGGTCGAAAAACCGCAGAGACAGGTCCTGCAGGTGGGCGAACACGTCCTCGCGGATGCGGTAGATGATGCGGATGCCGGCCTCCTGCAGCATGAGCATCTGGCCGTAGCCGGCCGCAAAGCCTACCGCCAGCACGGCCAGCAGGGCTAGCGCCAGCATATACAAAGCATGAATATGCAGCTGCGGGTTTTGGGCGTAGTTGGACAGGTGCGAGTCGATGGCGATCTTGATGATGTATGGACGGGCCAGGCTTGTGATCGTGCCGATAATCACGAGCACGATGGTGCCGGCAAACAGCTGCCACTGGGGCTTGGCGTAGGCCATGAGCCGCCGGACCAGACGCGCGTCGTATATTTTCCCGGTTACATCGTCTTCGAACGGATTCATCTTGGTCCTCCCATGTGTTTGCGGTCCTTCACTCTGCCAGGGCGATTTCTTCTTCGAGCTTTTGGGCCTCCCACAGATCGCGGAACGGGCCGGGCTGGGCGATGAGTTCCTGCGGCGGTCCTTGCTGCACGATGCGGCCGCGGTCGAGGAAGATCACTTTGTCTGCCAGCATGGCGGCACTGACGCGGTGCGACACCACGATGCTCGTGCGGTTCTTCATCACATCCCGCAGGTTGGCCAGGATCTCGGCCTCGGTCTGCGTGTCCACGGCCGACAGGCAGTCGTCGAGGATAAGGATGGGGGCGTTCTTGAGCACGGCACGGGCGATGCCGATGCGCTGCCGTTGGCCGCCGGACACGGTCACGCCGCGTTCGCCCACGGCGGTGTCGTACTGGTGTGGGAACTCCGCGATGTCGTCGTGGACGCGGGCGATCTCCGCCGCCTTCTGCACGTCGCCCAGGGACCACTCGCCGGGGGTGAAGCCGATGTTGCGGGCGATGGTGGTGCTGAACAAAAAGCTGTCCTGCGGCACAAACGCCACCTGGTGGCGGAGGTCGGCCAGGCGGAGGTGGTTAACGTCGATGCCGTCGATGAAAAGCTGCCCGCGCGGCGGGTTGTAAAGCCGCGGGATGAGGTTTACCAACGTGGACTTGCCGGCGCCGGTGCGGCCCAGGACCGCCAGGGTCTCGCCCGGGTGGATGGTGAGGCTGACGTCTTCCAGGGCGGGTGGCAGGTCCGGGGCGTAGCGGAAGGTGAGGTGCCGGAACTCGATTTCGCCCCGCAGGCTGGGGGCGGCCACGGCGTCTGGGGCGTCGGCGATCTCGGGTTTGGTCCACAGGATCTCGTTGATGCGGTTTAGGCTCGCGAGCCCCCGCTGGATGAGGTTCGTGACCCAGCCGAAGGCCATCATGGGCCACACGAGCATGGACAGGTAGCCATTGAAGGTGACAAAGCCGCCGATGCTGATTTGGCCGTGTACGACGAGGTAGCCGCCGTACGCGACGGCGATGACGGTGCTGATGCCGGCGGTGAACTGGATGAGGGGCCAGAACAGGGCTTGCACCCGTACCATGTGCCGGAACTTGGTGGCGTAGTCCCGGTTGGCGGCCCGGAAGATCTCTTTCTGCGGCTCTTCCTGCACGAAGCTTTTGACGACGCGGATGCCGGCGATGTTTTCTTCGGCCCGCCCGGACATGTAGCTGAAGGCGTCCTGCACTTTGCGGAAGCGGGCGTGGATGACGCGGCCGAAGTACCGGGCCATGACGGCCACGAGGGGCATTGGCAGCAGGCCGATGACGGTGAGCCGCCAGTCCACGGTGGTGGCCATGAGGATGATGGACGTGGTGGTCATGAAGGTCGCGTCCACGAGCATGAGGATGCCCTGGCCGAAGGCGTTCCGCACGGCCAGGACGTCGTTGGTGGCGTAGGCCATGAGGTCGCCGGTGGTGTGCTGGTTGAAGAAGCTCGCCGGCAGGGTCTGCAGGTGGCGGAACAGCATGTCCCGCACAAAGTATTCGAGCCTCCGGGCTGTTCCTTCGATGTATATCCGCCACAGGTAGCGGAATATGGCGACGCCGATGGCCAGGGCGACGATGATCAGCCCGTACCGCGTGATGCCGTGCATGTCCATCGTGCGGTTTTCCAGGCCGTCTGCCATGATGCCGATGAGGCGCGGCTGCACGAGCTGCAGGCCGTCGGTGGTCATGAGGGCGAGGGCGCCGATGAGGTATCGCCACCAGTACTTGCGGAAGAAGGGCATGTAGGGCTCGAGTTGTGTGCGCATGTGGATGCTCCCCGTGGCGTTCTGGTTCGCTCAGATTTGATGCGTGATCAGTAAGTTGAGATTCGGGCCGGCGGCCGCAAATCCTTCCGAGAACCGAAGTAATCTGGTCGCGGGCGGAGCGCCGGAACGCTGATCTTGAGGCCGGCCTGTAGTGTGGGGGTGCGCGGCGTCGCACGGGCGGTGCGGGCGCGCGGCGTCGTCGTGTGTGGGGTGCGGGGGCGCGTGGCTTCGCTCGCGTGATGACGGGGTGCGCTTCAGATCACAAGTTGCCTTGCATCGCCTGACGCGCCTCAGATGACCGCCCCAGATGACAGGACGCGCCTCAGATGACCCGATCCGCCTCATCGGTGGGGAAACCAGACTACTTACGGTTAACTTGTCGGTCGTGATTTCCTACCGATGCCAGGCGCGGGTGCGCGCGCGGGGGCGTGGGGGAGCGATCGGTGGGAAAAGCAAACTGATGCGAGCGTGTTCGGAGGTGCCCGAGGCGTTATCGGTAGGGAAAGCAAACCGATCAGAGGGCGCGGGTACGCGGCGGTAGGAAAACCAAACTAATTACGGTTAACTTGTCGGTCGGGATTTCCTACCGACGCCGGGGG
>CADDZV010000077.1 GCA_902812875.1 Clostridiales bacterium | reverse complement strand
CCCGAGTACCATCACCGCCTGCACGCCGTCTTCCCACATCACGGGCAGGGCCAGCGCGGCATGGTAGCCGTTTCCCGGCTGCGAACGCGGGCTTCCGGTAGGTTCTTTCCACACCTGGGGAAGCCCGGTTTCGGCACAGGCGCGAATGAGGTGCTCAAGTGCGGACCGGCCGTCTGGCCCGCCGTCAAAAGGATCACCCTCGGCGGCCAGACGTTGCCAGCTTGCAGCCGGTCCGGAAGACAGCCACAACTCACAAAAGGTGCTCCTAGTGTTAGATAACACCTGGTTTGCCAGGAGACTGTATGCCTCGTGAGCCGAATATCGGTCCCCGGACATGGCCGCCCGGAGTTCTTTCCACGGCCGGTTGTCAGCTCGTGCCGGCCGGTGTCCTGTGTTCACGCACGTCCCCCCGGCCTTTTTTTCGACAGCTTTTTCTTTTGTCCTGTCTTTGGGAGATGACAGCTGCCCGATTTGGCCACAAAAATAGATTTTTTCTCGCCGACAGGAGCGACGGCCAGCCCGGAGAATTTCTAAGGTGTTGGCACGTTGACTAAGACAAGCCTGACTCTCTACAATGCACAACGTACGGCAGGCGCATATCTTACACCGGGGCCATGTAAGAATAACAGTGTCAACCCAACGCGTACGCGAAGGAACGTATTTGTCAGGAGGGGTTCCCGATGAACAGTTCGGATGTTGCTGACAGTCCCGTATCGGCCATGACACCACAGGAAAAAGCTGAGATCGGCTGGGATCGCTTGCGCGAGATTCTCCTTGATCGGGTACTGGCTAACGAAAAATCCCCCGACCGCGTGCCTATTACCGAATTGTTGCGTAATTTCGCCAATGAGTTCGGCAAGACCGAAGGTGCCGTGCGGCAATACTACTACGCCAATATCCACCCAACCCTGAACAACAAAAACGGCAACAACAAAGAAGACTGGGTGGCCGTCACCGCACCCACGGAGGCCACCAAGACACAAGTCGAAGCCACCCCGGTTGTCTCCCCCGCTACCGCTGACCATACCGCCGATGAAACGGTCGAGCAGAAGGTGGCACCTCCTCCTGTCGGCAGCGTCATTGATGTCACTGTTACAGGGATGGCACCTTACGGGGCATTTGTGGTCACCCAAAACGGGTACAAGGGCCTTATCCATATCTCAGAAGTGGCGGAAACCTTTGTCGAGGACGTCGGTGACTTTTTTTACGAAGGCGAGACCGTGAAGGCTTACGTGGTCGATGTCGACCGCACCAACGGCCGGCTTAGCCTCTCGACCAAGCGCCTGGGCGGCAAGGAACCGCTGCGGGCCCATGAGCGCTATCAGGGACAGATAAGATCGATACGTAACGGGCGGGACGGCCGGGCGGCGTCGAGGATTGCCAACCGGACCGCCGACGTGCGCGTGGATGGCCGCTTGGCTGATTCGGCTCTCGAGCGTCCGGACGGGAAGAACTTTGAACGCACGGTGACCGCCCGCCTCTCGGATCCCATGCGCGACGGCTGGACGGGACCGGGTGCCAAGGAGGAAATCGACATCGTCGGTTTCCTGCACGACCAAATGAAGCAGGAAATCTCCCGTGAGGCACGCCAGGAGGTGCAGCGGCTCCTCCAGGTTTACGGGCCGGTGAAGGTGGTTTTGGCCTTGGTACAGGCCATCCAGAAGTTCGATGCCCCCCTGGCCGTGGTCAGGCTGGCCGCCGAGCGGCTGGACTACGAGTTCAACCGCCACGTGTAGCCTTTTGGGGACACGCACACGATGACATGACACAAAAAGGCGTCCGCCCGGCTTGCGGCCTGGGCGGACGCTTTTCTGGCAACTTTGTTTACAGTTCGGTGCGTATCGGCTGCAGCGGTTCAAACCGGCTTTCCAACCGCTCCATGACGTGCGGCAGGGTGGTGTATTCCATCTCGTCCAGGGGAAGACGGTGCGGTTCGAACGGCCCCAACCGGCGAAGGTAGTTCGCCATTTGCAAAGCCGTGCGGCGTGCTTCGTCGAACGCGATGTCGGCGAAGAAATCTTGCGGCCCCACCAGCCTGCCCCCGGCCAGTTGGAATCCAAGTGCCACCACGCGCGGCGGTCCGTCGAAGCGGGTGGGGGTAGCCTGGGCGACCGACACCGGCATGAGCGGGCCATTGTGGCTGCCGCGCATCCACCCGGCCACCAGGTGGGGCATGGCGAACGGCTCCAGCACCTCGCCGATAGCCGGGAAACCGCTTTGGCTGCGGACGATCATCACCGGATCATCCTTGCCGACGTACCGGCCGGCGATCATGGAAAGCCGCTCCGTGCTAGACACGGCACCGATCTCGTCGGTGGTGCGGGAATATACCGATTTGATGCAGAAACGTCCCGGTGAGCCTATCAGGACAAGGAGGTCGTAAATTTCCTCTGGCGCGTCGAACACGACCCGCTTTTTATCGATGAGGTCATGCACCTCAAACCGGAACCCTTTGTGCATCTTGGGATCGATCACGAGGCCCGCCGTGTTGAAAGGATCCGCGAACATCTTGTAGAGCGGCCAGTTCCATGCCCCGGGCTCCGTCTTGTCGGCCATGAACACCACGATCGGTTCGCTGTCGCGTTCCGTGAGCTCCATCTCGGCTGCCCCCGGTCCCATCCCGCGGATGTTGCCGGAAAACGCATCCGTCAAAAGGTCCTGTCCCGCCCCGTAAAGCTTGAGATCCTTGGCCACCGCCGTGCAGGCCACAAAGGTGTCCCACGCCAGCTGGTGGATGTCCGGGTTGTCCGGACCCCGCCGGTGCGTCATGATCAGGTTGATGTCGTCGCCGGCGTGCGTTACATACGCGTCCACCAAGAGGCCCTGCTCGATCGCCGCGCTCATGAGCTCGCGAGCACGGTTCAACAGGGCAGGGTGTACGTCGGAATGCCCAACAAAGCCGCCCACGTCGGCTTTGATGACACTAACGGTGATCTTTTGTGCCATACAGGTACCCCTCTCTTCCGCCAGTTTGTCCTCACCCGGGTGCCGCCAGCCGCCGTGGTATCATCATATGCCGCACGGCAAGGCCGACGTTTACCGTCCATTTGTAACACCTTTGACGCCCTGGTGGCAATTCCTCTGAAAGACAGGCGGGATGAATGGCCCAACGCTTCATCCTAACCACCGGCGGTGCTGACAAACAGGTAGCCGTCTTCTATCCAGGCTCCCGCAAGGACGGTGCCGTGAAGCGGGCCCGCGATCGCGGAAGTGTTGATGCGGATCTCCGACCGCCACGGGTCGATCGCAAGCCCATTTTCAGAAACTCCTGCCAGGCGGGCTACGGTCAAAAGCCAGAAGGGACTCACCGGCACGCCGCCCGCTACCAGCCGATCAAGCCGCCAGACCAAAAAGCTCCCTTCCACCCGCGGTTGTCCGGAACCCCATACAGAGATCGCCCGCCGCCCGAGGTGCACCACACCACTGAATACCACGCTGTGGCCGCTGAACGATACCGAGGGCCGGTCGACTATCCGCATTACGCTTGGGAAGCCTGCCTCGCCGGACTGGATCACCTCCTGCGGCGTGATGGCCACCAG
>CADDZV010000076.1 GCA_902812875.1 Clostridiales bacterium | reverse complement strand
AGACGAATCCTGTCAAGTGCCGTCCCGTGCAACGTCACTCGCTGATAGTGGGGGAAGGCAACACCCGTTTGAGCCAGTTGGGCGCCCACCAGTTCCATTCGCCCATCAGCCGCATGAACGCAGGTGCCAGCACCAGCCGGATCAAGGTGGCGTCCAGTGCGACTGCCACGGCCAGGCCGAAGCCGAACTCCTTCATGGCGATCAACCCGGTAAATACGAAGGCCCCAAACACCATCACCATGATGGCCGCGGCACCCGTGATGATGCCCGCAGTCTCTTCGAGACCTTGCGCCACGGCCTCCTCGTTGTGCCCAAGGTCGTCGTAGCGCTCCCGCACGCGCGAGAGCAAAAAGACCTCATAGTCCATGGAAAGCCCAAACAGGGCCGCAAACAGCATGAGTATGATCGGCGATTCGAGGTACCCCACCGGCGCCAGTCCGATGAGGGCGGCCCCATGCCCCTCCTGGAAGACGAGCGTGAGCAGTCCGTAGCTCGTGGCGACCGACAGCGTGTTCATCAGCACCGCTTTCAGAGGCAGCACGACAGACCGCAAGAGGATAAGCAGAACGACAAACGTGATCGCCAGAACAAGCCCCATCACTTCCGGCAGTGCCCGCGTGAGCTCGGCGTTGAAATCCACCAGGTAGGCGGCCATACCGCCGACGTGGATCTCAAAGCCGTCTGCCTGGGCAGCCTGGGCCGCCTCGGCGCGGATGCGGTTTACCAGCTGGCGGGTAGGCACCTCGTCCGGTCCGTGCCGGGAGATCACCTTGAAAACGGTGGTGTTGGAGCCGCTGTCCACGTTGACGAGCTGTTGCAGGGTGTCTTTTATTTCCGCCGGGGCCTGGTCCACCACAAGTTTCATGGGCAGGTCGCTCTGTGCCGTCAGCCTGCCAATGTTGATGCTGGAGGATTTCGTGGCGGCCTCATGCAGGCCGCTCCCGATGGTGTCCAGGCCGGCGATCACCTGGTCCAGGGCCGCCGTGGCTTGGTCGAGGGCGGTCGTGGCCTGTGCCAGGGCCTTGCTGGGGTCGGCCGAACCTGGCGCCGGGGTGCCCTGTCCATTGCTGAGTGCCGTCAAGGCCGAGACGGCCTGCGAAAGCCCTTCCTGCACCTTTTGCAAGGCGGCCGCGCTTTGGTCGAGGCCGCTTGCCGCCTTGGACAGGTTGTCAGCCAGTGCGCCGCTTGACTGTCCGGTCTGCGGATTGACGCCGTCGAGGATGGCCAGGGCGGTGCCAACCGACCGGTAAGCGGCCTGGTACTGGGGATCGGTCTTGGCGGCCGTGCCCATGGCGTCGAGGCTGGCCTTGGCGCTGGCCACCGATGTGCTGACCGCGTTGAGGGCGTCGGCGATCTGGATGGTCGCGCCCGACGTCGTGGCGAGGCCGTCGCGCACCTGCTGGATGCCCGTGACTGCTGATTGCAGCTGCGTGGCTAGCTGTTTGATGGTATTCTTCGAGTTTTCAGTCGAGCTGGCGGCGGCGGAAGCAAAGGAGGAAAGCTCGGCCTTCATCTGGTCGAGCCCAGTCTTTATGCGGCTCAAGCTGTCGGCTGATTTGTTAACCCCATTGGCGGCCTGGTCCAGATTCCCGGCTGCCGTGACGATCTTCTGCGGATCGTCCACGAACAGGGTGTGGTAGTCGTCGTAAGTCCAGTCGTTTTTCAGGCTGGTCACCCCAATGACCTCGGCCACTTCGGCATCGGCCTTGAGGGTTTGGGCCAGGTCATAGAGCCTTTTCAGGTTGTCGCCGGACACCACCGTGCCGTTGGGAACCTTCACCACCACTTCAATCGGGCTTACCAGTCCCGTTTCGAACTGGCTCCCCAGGATGTCCGTCGCCTGCCGCGACTCCATCGTTTGCGGGACAAGCTCCAAAAGTGAGAAACCGGTAGTAAGGTTGTAGACCGGCCAAGCCAGGGCCACGAGCGGGATAAGGGCCAGGATGAGGAACACCCATGGCCGGTTCATGATGCCGATGGCCCACGCGTGCCAGAACCCGCGGCCCGCCTCGGCGCGTTTCTGCCCCATGGGGAGAGCGAGCCGGTCGATGTTTTTCCCCAGCAACAGGAGCAAAAGCGGCAGGAACGTCAGGGCGGTCAGGACCGCGGAGATGATCACCAGCGTGACGGCCATGGACAACGTGCGCATCATGTCGATCCGCACCACAAAGACACTCGCGACACTGACGACAACCGTGGCGCCAGAAAAAAGCACTGCCTTGCCAGAGGTGGCCAACGTACGCCGTATGGCCTCCTGTTTGTCAAGACCGCGGGCGAGCTCCTGGCGGAAACGCGACACCACAAACAGGGAATAGTCCACCCCTACGCCCATGCCCATCATGGAGATCATGCTCGGAGCCAGGTAGTCAACGGTGGTCACGCGGGTCAGGAAATAGAGGATGGCAGATGTGATTGCCACCGATATGGCACCGATCGCCAGCGGGATACCAGCGGCGATCGGGGATGCGAACACAAGCAGCAGTGCCAAAAGCACGAGCGGAATGGTCAGACGTTCGGTGCGGTGCAGGGCTTCGCCCGACGATTCCCTCGCGTCCAATGCAATGGCCGCCTCCCCGGTGATATAGAACCGCACGGGACCGTTCCGCAGGCTCGCGACCTTGTCCTTGAGGGCCGGCAGTATGTGGTCGATCACATCTTCCTTGGCGGCGGAAACGTCAACGACGGCCAGGGTACTGCGGCCGTCCCGCCCCAGGAGCGATGGCGCTTGGTGGTCGTAGTAAGAGGTCACGCCGGTGACGCCTTCCACCTGGCGTACTTGTGCGAGGACCGCTGCCACCTCGTCCTGGTAGGCGGGATCGGTCACCGGCAGGGTGTCGCTCTGGAACACGATCAGGATATTCTGGTCGCGCTGATTGCCAAATTCCTGGTTTATCAGGTCGGCTGCTGCCAGGCTGTCGGCACCCTGCACGACGGGGATTTCCTGCTGCACCGCCCGCGACAATTTGGGGGCGTAAACGGCCGCGGCGGCGATCACTGCGATCCAGACTGCCAACAACGGCCAGACGTAGGACGGCAGGCGGGCCGCTTCCAGCTTGGCCCGGGAGGCAGGCCGCCGTGGCAGTGGCTGGTCCGGCGCCGCCGGGAGATGCTCGTGCGAGGTGTCGGAGCTCATCACGGGTCCCTCCGCTATGAAAGCAAGCCCTGACTGATAATCAGTCACAAAACAAACTTATTTTAAGATACACGGCCGCCTGCGACCGCACAAGACGTTCATCCGCCGGTAAGCGACCGGCGTATGAAGGACATCAGGTGGGGGAGCACGTCCTCCGGCGGGGCCGGGTGTCCGAAGAGGGCGGAGTCGATAAGGATGCGGGTGCCCGCCGACACGATGAAACTGGCCTGGAACGAGGGCTCCACGTCGGGTGCGACCTCGCCTTTTTCTTGCGCCTCCGCAATCCACTCCGCCAGCGGCCGCTCGAAGCGAGGCAAGATTTCGAGTGCCATGATGCGGTGGTGTGACTCCGAGCCGCTGGCATGGACAGCGGCCAGGATCAGTTGACGTTCGTGGGCAAAACTTTCGAACGCCACGCGCGTGGCCACCAGGATCCGCTCCAGCGGGGAGCGCGTGCTGACCGACGCTACCTGGGCCGCCGCCACGACACGGTCCACCAGGTCTTCTGCCACCGCCCGCAGGGCTTTTTCCTTGGACGCAAAGTAAAGGTAGAAGGTCCCCTGGGCGACGCCGGCCCGGGTCACAATGTCGCTGACCGTTGTATGCTCGTACCCTTTTTCAGCGAATAGCGCACTGGCGGCGGCCCAGGTAG
>CADDZV010000075.1 GCA_902812875.1 Clostridiales bacterium | reverse complement strand
GGCCGGCGGCGGGCCGGTGCCGCAGCGGTGCTAAGGCGCCGCCGCGCGTCAGCCCCGCCGGAACGCTAGGGCCGCCGCCACAAAATCGCGGAAGAGCGGGTGCGGCCGGTTCGGCCGCGACCGGAACTCCAAGTGGAACTGCGTGCCCACAAACCACGGGTGATCCCGCAACTCCACTGTCTCCACCAGGCGGCGGTCCGGCGAAAGCCCCGACAGTACGAGGCCCCGCTCCTGCAGCCGCTCCCGGTAGGCGTTGTTGAACTCGAACCGGTGGCGGTGCCGCTCGTACACGACCTCGTCCTGGTACGCCCGCCACAAAAGCGTACCAGGCTCCACCCGGCATGGATAAAGCCCGAGGCGCATCGTCCCGCCCATATTGTCCACATCTTGCTGCTCCGGCATCAGGTCGATCACCGGGTGCGGCGTGTCCGGATCAAACTCCGTGCTGTTGGCCCCGGCAAGCCCGCAGGCGTCGCGGGCGAACTCGATCACCGCCACCTGCATGCCAAGGCAGATGCCCAGGAAAGGCACGCCCTCCTCCCGGGCAAACCGCACGGCGGCGATCATGCCCTCGATGCCGCGGCGGCCAAACCCGCCCGGCACCAGCACCCCGTCCACCCCGGCCAGCACTTCCCGCACGGCCGCCGGGTCGCGCGGCTTCGCCATCACCTTTCCGAAACGCTCCCGGTAGGCCAGCTGGAAGGCCATCGGCGTGTCCGAAGCCAGCTCCTGGGCCGGCTCCTCGCCGGCCGGTGCTCCGTCCTCCTCCAGCAGAGCCGAATCGACAAAGCGGATGTGCACCCTGGCATCGTTGGCAATGCCCGCGTGGTTGAGGGCCTCCGTGACCGAAAGATAGGCGTCGTGCAAAGCCACATATTTCCCGACCAGGGCGATGGTCACCTCATGCTGCGGCGACGCGGCCCGCTTTGCCATGGCCGCCCAGTCCGCCATATCACGCGGCCCCGGGGCCAGCCCAAGCCGCCGCACCACCAGGTCATCCAGCCCGTGCTCCGCCAGCAACAGCGGCACCTCGTAAATGGTACGGGCATCCACGTTCGGCACCACCGCGTCCGGCGTGGTATCGCAGAAAAGCGCGATTTTCTCCCTCATCTCGTCCGACAGGGGGTGGCTCGTGCGGGCGACGATGACGTCGGGCTGGATACCAATGGACCGTAGCTCCTTGACGCTGTGCTGCGTCGGCTTGGTCTTGAGTTCGCCGGTGGCTTCGAGGTAGGGCACAAGCGTCACATGGATGTACATGACGTTCTCCCGCCCTACGTCCGTGCGCATCTGGCGGATGGCCTCCAGATACGGCAGGCTTTCGATGTCGCCCACCGTCCCGCCGATTTCCACGATCACCACTTCGGCATCATCCACCTCGGCCACGCGCCGGATCCGCGCCTTGATCTCGTTCGTGATGTGGGGAATCACCTGCACCGTGCTGCCCAAGAACTCGCCTTTACGCTCCTTGCGGATAACCGATTCGTAGATCTTGCCCGTGGTAATGTTGTTGATCTTGTGCAGGTTGAGGTCGATGAAACGTTCGTAATGCCCAAGGTCAAGGTCGGTTTCGGCCCCGTCGTCGGTGACAAACACCTCACCATGCTGCAAAGGGCTCATGGTACCCGGGTCCACGTTGATGTAGGGATCGATCTTCAGCACCGAAACCCGGAGCCCACGGCTTTTCAAAAGCCGCCCCAGGGCGGCCGCGGTGATACCTTTGCCCAGTCCTGACACCACGCCCCCGGTGACAAAGATGAACTTGGCGCGGTCGTGCTCCGCATCACCCATGCAATTCCCCCCAGTTGGTTATTTACTTGCCAAAAAAGAGGGCGGTGTACCCGTCGCGGGCCACCGCCGCTCAAAGAATTCAGAGGCTTTGCCAGGCGCTGGTTTTATTCGTCGTCATAGGAGTCCTCGGAATCGTCGTCCGGAGACCAGGCCTCCGCGTCCTCATCCTCGTCGCCTTCCACCGGTTCAAACCCGACATCAATGTCTTCCTGCTCGAGCCCAAGCTCCAGCCCTTCGGTTTCGTCGCCGGTGTCGATCTCATCCTGGCGGTGGCCGAGCTTGGTGGTCAAGGGCGTGCTGCGGGTGGCCGCTGCCGGGGCCCATTCGCGGAGGGCCCACTGGCCGTCGCCCATGTACACCAGGCGCATGTCGAGGTTGATATCCGTGTACACGGATGCCAATGCCCGCGGCTTATCGACCTGGGGCATGGGGAACCGCTCCAGCACGGCCTCGCACAGCTCGAGGTAGTTCATGGGATGGCCCGCCGCCAAAAGGATTTCGTAGGCGGCGTCGGCCGGGTCCGGCGATTGCACCATACGTTCAGTTTCGGATATGGACATTTGCAGCACCTCCACTACATCCGCTCGGGCGCTTCCACGCCGAGGAGGGCCAGTACATTGGCAATGACCGTGCGGGTGGCGACGCTGAGAGCCAGCCGGCCGCGCCGCACCGGCTCCTCGGGCGTCAAAACCCGGCAGTTATCATAGAACAGGTGGAAAAGGGCAGCAACATCCTGCACGTAGCGCGCCAGCATATGCGGTGTGCGGGCGTTGGCCGCCGCCACCACTTCGTCCGGCAGGTCCGCCAGGCGCCGGAGGAGTGCCAGCTCGTGCGGATCGGTGAGCACGCGGAAGTCCACAGGCCGCGAGGCGTCCCACGGCGTGCCTTCGGCCTCGGCCTGCCGCAAGATGCTGCAGATGCGGGCGTGGGCGTACTGGACGTAGTAGACCGGGTTGTCCTGGCTGTGCGAGGCCGCCAGCGTAAGGTCGAAATCCAGCGGCTGATCCGGCGCCCGCATGACGAAAAAGAAGCGCGCCGCATCCACACCCACTTCCTCGACCAGTTCGTCGAGCGTGACGATGTCCCCGTGCCGCTTGGAATGCCGCACGAGCTCGCCGCCACGGAAAAGCCGCACCAACCCGTGAATGATGATCTCCAGCCGCTCCGGCTGGAACCCGAGGGCAGCCATGGCCGCCTTGAGGCGGCCCACATAGCCATGATGATCCGGCCCCAGTATGTCAATCAAGATGTCAAAGCCACGGTTGAACTTGTCGCGATGGTAGGCAATGTCGGGCAAAAAGTACGTGTACGTGCCGTCCGATTTCACCACCACGCGATCTTTGTCATCCCCGAGATCGGTGGTCTGCAGCCACGTCGCCCCTTCGTTCTCGTACAGGCGCTGCCGCGACCGCAGGATCTCCATGGTTTCTTCCAGCGCCCCGGATGAACGCAGGTGGCGCTCGGACACCCAGTGGTCGAAGCGTACCCGGTAGCGCTCGAGCTCGTCCTTTTGCCGGCGGACCATCTCGGCGATGGCGGCCGTCTCGAAATAGCGTATACGTTCCTCGGGCTCTAAAGCCCGCAGGGTGTTGCCCTCGCGGGCCATGAACTGGGCCGCCAGGTCAACCACGTACTCGCCCTGGTAGCCGTCTTCCGGGAAGGGCACGCTTTCGCCCGCAAGCTCCCGGAACCTCGCCTCCACCGAGCGGGCAAACGCGTTTACCTGGGCACCGGCGTCGTTGATGTAATATTCGCGTTCCACCGCGTATCCGGCCGCCTGCATGATATTGGCCAGGCTATCGCCGATGGCCCCTGCCCGCGCCTGCACCACCGTCATGGGACCGACTGGGTTGGCGGAGACGAACTCCAAAAGCACCCGCTTTTTTTGCCCGCCGGCGGACCGCCCGTACGCCGGCCCTTCCAGCAGGACCGCCTGCAATGCCTCCCACAGCCAGTCCTTTTTGAGGCGGAAGTTCAAAAACCCGGCCCCCGCGACCTCCACGCTGGCAATGTAGGTTCCCTCCGGGTGGAGGTGGCTCGCAATCGCCCGCGCGATGGCCGCCGGCGGCTGGCGGCAGGCCTTGGCCATGAGCATCGCCTGGCTGGAAGCAAAGTCGCCGTGCTCAGGATGGTTCGGCACCTCGACGGGAATATTCTC
>CADDZV010000074.1 GCA_902812875.1 Clostridiales bacterium | reverse complement strand
CGGCAAGGATGTGGCCCGCGGGTTGCAACTGCGCCATGACCACGGGAGCCAGTACATGTCGCGTGACTTCCAGGGGGAGCTCGCTTACTTGGGGATCACCTCCTCCCCCGCCTATGTCAGGGAGCCGGAAGGTAACGGTATCGTGGAACGGTTCATAAGGACCCTGAACGAACAGTGTCTGTGGGTTAACCACTTCACCGACCTGGAGGAGGCGCGTGCCGCCATCGCGAAGTTCATGCAGGACTACAACCACAGTTGGATCATCCAACGCCTGGGACACCGCTCGCCCCTCCAAATCCGGATGGAGTTCTCACAAAAACGGGCTGCTTAAGCTTTGTCGCTGTCCAAGAAACCGGGGGCTGCACAGTTGTTACGGTATTCAGCGTGTTAACTTTTTATGGCGACTGGCTGATCGCGTAAAAAGCCGTATGCCTGATACCCAACGCAACGTAAGAAAGGTTGATGTTCGGTGCCACGACGGTCCCGTTCGCCCGCTCAGACGGCTCCCGGGCTTTGAGACCGACCACCACGGTGACAGTTTGCCCCGGCTCAAGCACCATGGGCGTACTGGTAGGCTGGGCAGACATACCCTGTGCTTGGGGCGACGAACCAAGCGACGGCCCATACCCCCTCCCCGCCAGGGGGACAAACCAACATCCAACCACGTCCGTATCCCAAGCGGCATCGTAGCATTGCGCGGTGATGGTCATGCGCCAACGAGACTGGTTGACAAGGTGAGTAGTCCAGTACATGACGGTGGTTTCACTGAAAACAGTAAAGCCCTCGCCAACTTGCACAGGTTGCGGAATAGAAAGAGCTAGCCACAGCCCAATTCCCAGTAAAAACACTCCGGTAGGGACCAGAACCGTAACTCGCACGGCTCTGGCGCAGCCTGCTCGCCCCATGTTCTTCACCTCCCGGCAGAAGTCTCATGTGTCCCCACCTTCCGGCAGTATTGTAGGTTAATAGCATATCCCGTCAAGTAGCGACCGCGTCAAGTAAAGGTAGGTGAAATCCCGACCTTTAGATTTGTCAAGCTGATCTTCACGTGAAAATACCGTTGCCGGCGTTGGCGATTTCCCGCAGTATATACTTTATCCACGGCTGGGAGGCGTACGGCCCTCTGAGTGCAGGCATGGTGGCCTGCACCTAGTCTCCGGCTTCTTCTTCCTCCCCAATCACCACTACCGGCTCATTACCCATCACCTGGTGTACCGTGGGCTGCATCGAGAGCCAGCGGTGGCGTCGGGTCACACGCTCCAACTCCCCGTTCATGTACGCCGTCCGCAGCCGGGCCATGTGCTCACCCCCCCGTACCGACCAGCGGGCATTGAGCCTTTTCATCCGCCGCGTGATCGCATGCCGCATCAAGCCCTCCATCACGCCCAGCCGCTCTCCCTCCGTCAGGGCCGCAATCCCGTCCCAGTTCCGCTCCAGATACCCCCAGAGCTTACGTACCCGCGCCCGCGACTCCCCACGGGAACGCTTGGCGGCTTCACTCAGGGTTCTGCTGGTCGCCCCCTAGTCTAGTGCCGCTATGCCCCGGGCTACGGCTTGATACGCCTCGGTATCCTGCCCGATGGCGGCCTGCACGTGCTCATGCAGGTGAAAACGATCCAGGTGGTAGCTGATCTCCGAAAAAGGAAACTGCTCCGCCAACTCCAGCACCCAGGCCGCCCCGTCGCCACCAATCCGCACCCGTTTCACTCCGTCCATCTGCCAGGTCCCACATACCTCCAGGGCCATTTCTTCCACCGCCCGCTGTACCGGTCGCAGCGTCGCGAACAGTCGCCGGTGCACAAGCCTCTGTTTCGTGCCGGCCTGCTCCCGCCCGTCATACGCACTGAACAACTTCAGCTCCGCCCGTGGCTGGGATGACCCCTGCAGGGCTATAAACGTGCCATCGGCTTCCACGTTGATCTCTGCGGCGCGCGTTTGCCCTGCCACGACCTCCCCGTGCTCGTAAACTTGCTCGTGCCGCAGGTCCGCTGCCGCTACCGCCCGGGCACCCATGTGCTGCACCACTGACCAGATCGTTTGCTTGCTCAGTTGTGGACCTACCTTACTCCAGAATCCCCGCCGCTTCCCCAAACGGCATCCGCACCGCCAAGTCCGTGGCCAGTTCCTGCACAGCCGGGGAAATCCGCTCCCGTGCCGGCCGGCCCATGGCTTCGTCCAACAACCACCGTGGCGCGCCGGTCGCACGGTCCCTGTACAGCCGCCGGTTCACCCGCACCACGCCAAACAGGGTTACCACCGTCCGCTCTTTCCGCCGTACCACTTCCCACCTGGCAGCGTCCCGCCGTGGCACAAAGCTGCTCGTCCATCTCTTCCAGTACATCCCGGACTAGACCGGCCGTCACGTTCTGCACCAAGCCATAAACCCCGCGCTCTACCTCGTCAAAGCTCCCTGCACTCTCCATGACATGCGCCAGACCTTCCACCAAAAGTAGGACTGCACTGACTACATGACGAATCCTCATCACGGAGACCTCGCCCCCTTTTGTCGGGATTGCACACCTACTAGCAAGCACACGAGGTCTCCATTCTTCTTCTTGCCCCGTGCCACCTACCTAAACTTTACGCACCCGACCTGCCGATCTCCGGGGCGGCTTACCGACGGGAATAGGGGCAGCGGTGTGCCAGGAGCAGTGCACGGGCCCACCATTGCGGGAGTGGTCGGGCATCATTACCGCTCGTGTGATGGGCCGCTCTCGGAACTAAAGCGTCATCGGGGCTCCGTAGCGGTCCCAATATTTCTTGCGGCCCGTGCTGGCCTTCCCGTTCCCGCCCGGTTGGGGGGGTCATGCTTAAGGCACGTCCTTCCATACCGCTTATGTATGCCACGCATACGGAAGGCAGGGTTACCATGACACGACTGGTGCGTGCGTGCAGCCGACGGCGAGTCGGCGGCATTGGCGGTCCGCGCGGTTTGCCCGCAAGCGCGCCGCCGGCGCCAGTACGGCGGTGACGCCTAAAGAGGAGGCGCAGCGCGAGCGGCTGGCGGCCGCAGTGGTGGTGGACGCCAAAACAGCATCGAAGCAGGGACACGAGGCACGTACCAACCGGCTTAACCCGCCATGGAGTGAGTCGTTGTACCCGTTGCCCCTCGCCACTCCAAGCGAGACTGCGGGAGGTAACCACCAGTATGCCTGCCGAGGCCACTGGCGGGCAATCAAAGCCACGGTAACGGGGTAGGGCACGCGCCCTAGGCACTTGCGTTCTACCGGGCCAAGAAGAGGTGCCCGTTGAGACCGAACGTGCAACGGTATCCTTGAGTTTTTGCCCTGCGTCGAAACCAAGTTAGCGGAACCCCCCACTTGCCTGCCCACCAGTCCCACTCGTCCACGCGACCGTACGCTCGCGCGGCCTCGTAGATGTCGCGGAATAGGTGGTCGTAGCCGTTCTACTAATTGCTACTTTACGGATTGTCCGTGTAAACGATGCCAAAGGTTTCGCCTTTCAACGCGGACCACAACTCGGCCAAGACGCGGTCCAGTCCGCCTGTCAGAGCAGTGGGTTAAATGGCCACGCGGTAGTCAGTTGTCTGTACCAATACCCAGGCGAAGCAGCACGTCAGCGTCTCCTCGTGCAGGCCACACTTGATATGGGAGCCATCATCCTCACCATTGCGGGTCTCAGCTTCATCGGTTTTGGTGCCCAGCCACCCACGCCGGAATGGGGCGTGATGGTCTCCGAGGGGCGCACGTTTCTCCAGACACAGTGGTGGATCCCTACTGCCCCGGCCTTAGCCATTCTTTTCCTCGTTATGCGTCACCATCCAGGCGCAAATTTTGGAACTCCTGAAACGGTTTGCGGGATGAGCTTGGCATGGCGATTCTACTGATCACCCATGCAATGGGCGTGGTGGCCGAAATGGCAGAACGGGTGGCCGAAATGGGGCCCGCGAACGAGCTTTTCCGCCGCCCGCTTCATCCTTACACGCGTGCCTTGATGTCTGCCATTCCGGTCCCGGACCCTGATGTCAAGCCGCAACGCATAGTTCTTGAAGGCGACGTCCCAAGCCCGATCAATCCGCCATCCGGCTGTCGGTTCCAGTCGCGCTGCCCGCTGGCAACGGATATCTGCCGGCAGATCGAGCCGGAGCTCGCCACGGTCGGCGACGAC
>CADDZV010000073.1 GCA_902812875.1 Clostridiales bacterium | reverse complement strand
GAGTGGTATCGGCCGGAAGCGCGCGATCTCGGCCTGAAGCGTATTTTCCTCATCCTCCTTCTGCTGTTGCGCAATGGAGGCGTCGCGCAGTGAGCCGCCCCAGGGCGGCGGAACTGGCCCTCCTGTGCAATGTCTTCGTCTGGGGCGCAACCTTCGTCCTGGTCAAAAGCGCCCTCGACGACATCTCCTCGATTCTGTTCCTCGTTCTGCGGTTCGGGCTCGCCACAGTCGCTCTCGGGTTAGCCTTTTGGCGTCCACTTCGTCGGGGCTGGAACTGGAAAGCGGCCGCCGCCGGCGGTCTTTGTTCTACAACCAGACTCCTGGACTCCCGCCGTTCTGTTACCGGTATACCGCGGGCACGCGGCAGGACATGATCCGCATCTGCCCGCTGGCCCGCTGGCAGGTCGAGGACGTGGGTGCTTACCTGCTTACACACGACATCCCGTTCCTGCGGCACTACCACCACCGTGGGTTCGAGGCGCGCACGACCGCCCGACTGACGGGAGACGCGGTACGGCAGAATATCTTGTCGGACATCAAGCGGGACGATCCACAGGCCTGGAACCGCCTGGTGGCCCGGTTCCCCGAACTCCGGGCTTTTGTGTGAGGTGATTTGGCGTGGATGTGGCGGTCTTCGTAACACGCAACGAGGGCAACCTGAACCGCATCTACGAGGAAGAAGCATCACCGTGCCCGGCCGTTACTCCGCAGAGTACGATGCCGGATACAACATGCTGGTGGTGAGACGACCGGAGGAACACAAGATGTTGGGACCGAAACAGGATGTGACACACAACCGGTAGGGGGGTAAATGCGTGACCCAGAACCCGGCGGTAGACGAGATCGAGATCACGCCCCAGCTCGTGGACTGGCTGCTCTGGAACCTGCCGGCATTCAAGGAGCAGCTCGGTAACATGGAATCCCTGTCCTCCACGTCGGTGGTGGTACTGACCCACCGGCGGATCGGGCACGGCAGTGCGGTGGAGCGGTTCGCCATCGAGCGGGCAACCATCACCATGGTGCTGGATGCGGTGGAGCGGGCTGTCCGCTACCTGCATCCCGAGTGCAAGCGCGTCTACCGGATGAAATATATAGCCGGGTACCGGAACAGCCAGATCGCCCGCCGGTTGTTCATTTCCAGGCGTACGTTACAACGCCGGCTGGATACCATCCGGGAAGCGGTAGCCCAGGAGTTACGTAAAGTACCACCCCGGATTTTGCACGACATGTTGGCACACTTTTGACACCATGCCAATGGCAGCAAGCGCGATAACCATGCTGGTTTAGACGACCGGGCCAAAAATGGTTTTGGCACCATTTTGGCACCATTTTGGCACCTGCGCGTGGCACAATTGGGCTATAATCGGGGCAGGTCGTACTGTCGGTAAACGCCGCTCACAAGAGCGGCGTTTGTGTTTGTGGAGGCGGCTATGGGCAGGATCATCACCATCGGCGAGTACGTCGGGTACTACCAGCCTGCAGTGGCAGCTCTCCTACGCGCCATGGCGCGTACCGTTATCGTCCAATGGCCCCGCACCAGGCGGGAGTGGGAGCGGATTATGCAGGAACCCCCACGTCCTGGCCGTGCTGGCAGTGTTGCTTGATCAGCGAGGTGTGAGCAAATGCTGTCTGCCGACGAGAAGTACGAACGCGACCCGGCTGCCATCCAGCGTGAGCTTCTGGAGCTGGCTGAACACGCCCGGGCACTGGGTGAGGAGCTGGCCGTTGTGACCCAGCGTTATTACGAGGCACTCAGGGACCGCAAAATGGTCCAGGCCAAACTGGAATACGTGAAACAGGAGATTTCGGCACTGCAGTCGGTGCTGAAAAGTGTGAGCCAGTTCTGAGCTGTTACGAAACAGTTCAAAACGTAACGCAACGGAGGTAATCACAATGGCCAGGCCCAACAAGATAGACCAGCTGGGACTGGCGGAAAAAGTCCTTTCGCTGGCTGCCACCAAGACTACCCGTGAGATCGCCAGGATTCTCAAGGATGAGGACGGTGCGGACATCAGCCATGTTGCGGTCGCCCGTTACATCCAGGGCATCCGGCAGGAGAGGGCCGAAGCCACCAGGGCCCTGGTGCAGGAAGCTGTGCGGGCGACTGTGCCGCGGGACATCGAGATTCTGGCGGAGATCATCGATCAGGCATATGCCTGGTACACCGACCCGAACCTGAAGATCAGCGAAAAACTGCAAGTGATGAAGCCGCTTTTGCAGGCGATCGAGATACAACTGCGCTACTCAGGCGCCGGCGACGCGGGCACTACGGTAGTGGTCAACTTTGGGGAAAAGGAGAATTGAGGTTCGCGTTCCTTATACACCGCACCTCGGCCAGAAGCTGTGTCATGTCTCACCCGCCCGCTTCCGCATTCTGGCCAACGGCCGCCGGTGGGGAAAGACGAGATTCGCAGTAGCAGAAGCCTTACGCCTGGCCCTGGCAGCCCCGGTCCGGGGCTGGTTTGTCGCTCCCACCTTCCCACTCTCGCGGGAGACGTGGACGGACTTCTTGAAGGTGTGTCCTCCGGAGTTGATCCGGGATGTGCACAAGGGCGAGCGATCGATCGCTCTGATCAACGGCAGCCTGCTGGAGTGGCGGTCGGGCAATGACGAGATGGCCCTCCGGGGTGCCGGCCTGGACTTCGTGATCATTGACGAAGCCGCACGTCTAAAACAGGAGTCATGGGAGGCCTTGCGTCCGGCATTGTCGGACCGGCAGGGCCGGGCGATTCTGATCAGTACACCTAAAGGCCGCAACTGGTTTTTTGATATGTTCACCCGCGGCCAGGACCCTGGTCAACCTGACTATGCGTCCTGGCAGTTCCCCAGCAATACAAACCCGTACTTTCCGCCTGAGGAATGGGAGGTGGCACAGCGTGACCTGCCCGAGCTGGTGTTTCGCCAGGAATACATGGCGGAATTCCTGGAAGACGCCGCCAGCGTGTTCCGCAACATCGAGAAGTGTGCTACCGGCGCTCTGGCGGAGCCGGTTGCAGGCCGGCGGTATGTTCTCGGCGTTGACCTGGCTCGCCTCGTTGACTTCACGGTCCTGACTGTGATGGATGTCGAAGCCCGCCAGGTCGTGGCCTGGGACCGCTTCAATTCGGTGGACTGGTTGATACAGAAAGAGCGCATCAAGAACATGGCCAGCCGGTACAACCAGGCCATGATCGTGATTGACTCGACGGGGGTTGGCGACCCGATTCTCGAGGACCTTCGTCGGGCTGGTCTGCGGGTCCAGGGATACAAGTTCACCAACGAGAGCAAGACCCAGCTGGTCGAGGCTCTCATGCTGGCATTTGAGAAAGAGGAGATCCACTTCCCACCCATTGGCGTGCTTATCAACGAACTGCGGGCATTCGAATACGAGATGCTGCCGGGCGGTACGATCCGCTACCAGGCACCCGAGGGCCACCATGATGACTGTGTGATCAGTCTGGCCCTGGCCTGGTGGGGCGTCAGCATGCCGCGGCGGACTCTCTCCAGGGTGGTAACCGTATGAGTGAAACCAAGGTCCTGACTAAAGCCATCACCATCCAGGCCAAAGCCCGCACGGCAGCCGGCGGATCGCGGCAGCTGCCGGTGGACCCGTTCGGGCGGCTGTATGCCGACTATGGCCTGGTGCGCCCGCCGTATAGTCTTGAGCGGCTATTGGAACTGAAAGAGGCCAATGCCCTGCATGCCGCCGCCATCGACCAGAAGGCCGCGGACATTGCGGGCCTGGGATGGCACTGGATCGGCAAGGCTGGCATCAAGGAGCCCAGCCAGGCCCAGCAGGACCAACTCGAAGAGTTCCTGGCCGAGTGTAACCCTGAGATGACGTTTCGCGAGATCCTCGAGGCCGTCTGGAACGACGTCGAGACCCTGGGCTGGGGGATTATCGAGGTCGTCACGGACGGCAAGTTCATGCCGGCGGAACTGTACCATGTGCCCGGGCATACGGTGCGGGCCCACCGGGACGGGGTACGGTTCGCACAGATCCGGGAAGGAAAGCTCCGGTGGTTCAAACGGTTCAGAGCCGAGGGCACATTTGATATCGACACCGGGGAGCCGCGCGATGGTCTACCGGAGGAGCGGCAGGCTGGCAACATGATCGTCATCCGGCGTGTTGGTTCCCGCTCAAGTTTCTACGGCATACCTACCTACATCAGCGCCTTGGGGGCCATAGTCGGCAACCTGGCGGTGCGCGATTTCAACCTGAACTTTTTCGCCGACCGCACGATACCGGACATGCTGCTGGTCATCCAGGGGGCGGATGTGAGCCCGGAAGTAAGAGCCGAGCTGCAGGCCTTCTTTTCGAGCGCGGACGTCAAGGGGCAGCACCACAAGCTGCTTATCCTGCCTATTCCCTCCGACCTCCAGGGCGTGCAGGCCCGGCTCGAAAAGCTCATGCCGGACTTGAAAGACGCTTCCTTCCAGCTCTACCGCCGGGATAATGCCCTCGAAATCCTCATCGCTCACCG
>CADDZV010000072.1 GCA_902812875.1 Clostridiales bacterium | reverse complement strand
CGATAAGTTTGAATTTCAGACTTATGCCCGATGGACGCGGCGGAAAGGTCGGGATGTCAGACTTATGGCAAGTTACCGGGGCGTTATGTGCGGCAATAGTCGGATTTCCAAACTTATGTCGGGCTCACGGCAGCCTTCGTATGGGCAAAAGTCGGGATATCCTACTTTTGCCGGGCTGGCAGCGCGGCCGGCGCGGTCGACATAACGCGTAGAAGACGCGCACGGCAGTGCTGCTCGCATGGCGAAGTAGCGTTTGGCCTGAAATGCGTCGTGAGACATTAACTGCCACGGGCACCATAGTCTTTTCGACTGCCGTCACGAGCCTCGTGGGCAAAATACTCGCGAGGAGGTGACTGCAGATGCCCAGACGTCAATTTCGGCGTTCTGACCTGTACAACGACCTCGACTGGACCAAATACGACCAGGAGGTAGGGACAGAGGACGACGACCGCCGGCGCACTGGCACGACGACTGGCCCGGCTACCGGTCTCGGTGCCCCGAACCCGGGGATCCGCACGGGCGGCACCCCGACCGCGGCCGGGGCTGGCACGCGGACCGGCAACGTTGGTGACGCGGGCAACACCGGCGCGGGGACAGTGACGCGTGGTGCTACCGCCGCCAACCGTGGCACCGATCGTGACCACGACCAGGATAAGAACAACCGCGGCCCGCAGACCGGCCGGTAGCCAAAACGGTCTTGGGCTTTAGTCTCCCCTCAGCCTGACGAGGAATGACCCCCGGGGCACCCGTTCCCGGGGGTCATGCTTTAACCGGAACCGGCGGTCGGCCCGCGACCGCACGCCCGGCGGGATGGAGACCCGCAAGCCGGTCGTCCGGGAGTGCGCAGCGCAGGAGAATACGCGGGCGGTGCCCAAACCATCATGCGTTGGGGGTGATACCGTGCAGACAGCGCAGTCACAGGCGCTGTGGCGGGCGGCGCAGGAGTTCATGCCAGGGGGAGTCAACAGCCCCGTGCGCTCTTTCCGCTCCGTGGGCATAGACCCGCTGTTCATCGACCGCGGGGAAGGAGCGTACGTGATCGATGCCGACGGCAACCGGTTTGTCGACTACGTCCTGTCCTGGGGACCGATGATCCTCGGTCACGCCGCCCCGCCGGTGGTGGAGGCCGTGGCCCGGCAGGCGGAGCGGGGGACCAGTTTCGGTGCCCCCACGGCCGGGGAGGTCGAGCTCGGGCGGCGGATTGTGGAGGCGCTGCCTTCAGTGGAACGCGTGCGGCTGGTCAACTCGGGCACCGAGGCCACCATGTCGGCCTTACGCTTGGCCCGGGCGGCCACCGGGCGCGACCTGGTCGTCAAGTTTGCCGGGTGCTACCACGGCCATGTGGATTCGCTTTTGGTGCAGGCGGGATCCGGCGCCGCCACCATGGGGGTGCCGGACAGCGCCGGTGTGCCAGCCGCCTTCGCCTCGACCACGCTGGTGCTTCCATACAACGATATCGAGGCCGTGCGTACTCTGTTCACGGCCCGGGGACAGGAGATCGCCGCTGTCATCGTCGAGCCGGTGGCGGCCAACATGGGTGTGGTGCCGCCGGCCGAGGGTTTCCTGGCCGGGCTGCGGGCCGTTACCCGGCAGTACGGTGCTCTTCTCATTTTCGACGAAGTGATCACGGGCTTCCGCCTTGGCTACGGCGGTGCCCAGGGCTACTATGGCATCAAACCAGACCTGACTTGCCTGGGCAAGATCATTGGCGGCGGTATGCCGGTGGGAGCGTACGGCGGGCCTGCCGCGATCATGAGCTTGGTGGCACCCACGGGGCCGGTGTACCAAGCTGGCACCCTGGCCGGCAATCCGCTGGCCACTGCCGCAGGGGTGGCCACGCTGGACGGTTTGCGGGCGGAGGGCACGTACGAGCGCCTGGCCAGCTACATGGGCGCGCTGGCGGAGGGCCTGCGCCGCGCGGCTCGGGCGGCAGGCGTACCGGTGACGGTGAACCAGGTGGGCTCCATGCTCACGCTTTTCTTCCACCCGGGGCCGGTGACGGACTGGGAGAGTGCGGCCAGGGCCGATCGCGAAAAGTACGCCCGTTTCTTCCGTAGCATGCTCGCCCAGGGTATCTACCTGCCCCCCTCGCAGTTTGAGGCATGGTTTGCCTCCACATGTCATGGGGAAGCTGAGCTTGAAGCTACCCTGGAAGCGGCACAAAAGGCTTTCCGCGAGTTGTAGCGTTTTGGTGGTTTCATGGCGAAGGGGTCTTCGTCGAACGTGGAAGTCTATGCCCTGATTGGTCCCAGCGGCACCGGCAAAAGCCATCATGCTTCCCTGGTGGCGTACCAGAACGACATCGATGTGATCATCGACGACGGGCTGGTGATCGCCGGGGGAAAGATCGTAGCCGGCAAGTCGGCCAAGCGCGAGGCGACGCGGGTGGCCGCAGTGAAACGGGCCTTGTTCATAGACCAGGAGCAAAAGGCGGCAGCCCTGCATTTCCTGGAAACAGCCAAGCCTCCCAGAGTGCTGGTGCTCGGCACGTCGGACCGCATGGCGATGCGCATCTGCCAGGAGCTCGGGCTGCCCGCCCCCACCCGTATATTCACCATTGAAGAGGTTTCGACGCCGATGCAGATCCGCCGTGCCCGCCGGCTGCGGCAAGAGGGCAAACACGTGGTGCCGGCCCCCACTATGGAGGTGCGGCGTACGTTCGGCGGCTACATGGTCGACCCGCTGCGGCTTATCCTCCGCCGCACCGCCCGCGAGCCGGGGGTGTTGGTGGAAAAGTCCGTGGTACGACCCACCTACAGTTCGCTCGGGCGGTTCACCATCGACGACGTGGCGGTGGCGGCGATTGCGGCCCGCGCCATTCGCGACCAGCCCGGCATCGCCCGCGTGCGGCGGGTGGCGGTGGACAACGGTCCAAACGGGATTCGGCTGGACATCGACGTGGTGTTGCGCTACGGGCCGCGACTGGACGTGGCTCTGCACAAGGCACAGAGGGCCGTGTACGACATCGTGGAGTACATGACCGCGCTGAACATCGTGGCGATCAATATCGAGGCCCGGCGCATCGTGTTTGAATAGAGGTTTGTCCTACCGTGGTGATGCTGGGGCCGTGCCGGTGCTCACCGGTATCACCTGCAGTACCCGCACACCGAGGATGTTGATCCTGACCATAACGCACGCCTGTGGCACCGGCGGTACGGCCGTTCCGGGGGCGGCGACGGCTTGGGTGCCGGCAGGGCTTTGAACACTGGCAATGGGGACGGTAACTCTGCGGCCAGCGCCAATCCAAGCGGTGGCGGCGGTCTCTGGTGTGAAGGGAACGGAAACCGGCCCCACGGCTTCGATGAGTACCGGCAGCACTGACTGGTTCGTCAGCACAAGCCCGCTGCCCCCTGCCGCG
Organism: Clostridiales bacterium; assembly: GCA_902812875.1. Taxonomy (GTDB): domain Bacteria; phylum Bacillota; class Sulfobacillia; order CADDZV01; family CADDZV01; genus CADDZV01. The sequence continues at coordinate 1,904 of CADDZV010000072.1, read as the reverse complement.
GTGGCATCCGCGACCTGCGCTGTGAATATGGGGCGGCTGGCCGCCACCAGGACCAGGCTCCCCCAGATCCATGTCAGCAATAGCCCGGCCAAGAGAAGCCGGCCCAGGGGGCTGGCCAGGGTTGGGCTTTTAAGCTCCAGCCGCACCCGCGGCCGCCGGTTGTACACGCGTGTCACCTCCCTTTATGCGATATCTCCTGCATGTTTACTGCACGGTTGGCGGTCTTATGCTCCCACCGGTCTTATGACCCGGCGGCCCGCATAAACCTCGCAATGCAGTGCAACTGCGGGAGGTGGCAGAGATCCTCGCCCTGCTGGGTGGGCTTGGCCTTTTGCTGTACGGGTTGCACGTGATGGCAAGCGGCCTTGGTGCCTCCGCTGGCAGCCGTCTCAGCACCGCGTTCGCGGCCGTTGGGCGGCGGCCGTGGCTCGGGGTGCTCGTTGGCACGGGCTTCACGGCATTGATCCAGAGCAGTTCCGCCACGACGGTGAGCGTGGTGGGCCTGGTTGATAGCGGCGTGCTCCGCTTCCGCGATGCCATCGGCCTCATCCTCGGGGCCAACATCGGTACCACCGCGACCGCCCAGATTACCGCCTTGCACCTGACTGGCCTCGGCCTCCCCCTGGTTGGCGTGGGAGCCGTCCTCAACCTGGCCGGTCTGAAGAAGATAGGATCCTGGGCGAGTTCCATGGTCGGACTGGGACTTTTGTTCCTGGGCATAGGCACACTGGAAGAAGCCTTGTTGCCCCTCAGCCAAGCCACGTGGTTTGCCCATCTCCTGATGTACGTTTCAAAAAACCGCTGGTTTGGCCTTTTCACCGGCGCCGTGCTGACGGCCTTTGTACAGAGCAGCAGCGCGACGATAGCCGTGCTGCAAAGCCTGAGTGCGACCGGTCTGGTCGACGTTACGGGTGCCATACCGATCATGCTGGGTGCTGATATCGGTACCACTACTACGGCCCTTTTGGCGTCGGCCAATGCAGGTACTGCGGCCAGGCAGGCGGCCATGATGCACCTGGTGTTCAATGTGGTAGGGGCGGTGGTGTTCATATGGCTGGTGGGCCCGCTTGGTCGCTTCGCCGCGTGGACGTCGGACCTGCCGGCACGGCAGATCGCGAACGCCCACCTTGCTTACAACGTGGCGTGCACGCTGCTCTTGTACCCGTGGATCGGCGGCCTCGCACGTTTGGTGGAAAAACTGTTACCCGGGTAAGGCCTGCCGGGTTAGGCTCTTTGCACTCGCCGGGTTTCTGGCATTGAGCCCCCTTATACCCGTAGGGTCGGCCTATTTCATGAAGATCGCCGTGGACGGGATCGTGTCGCAGACCGCGTCGACTTTCCGCCAAGGGATCCTGGTGGGGGTTGTGGTCGGGCTGGTGGCGGCGATGAGCGCCGGTCTTCCGCAGTATGTCCGTACCAACGTCGTGGAAAAGCTGTCAAAGCAATTGCGGGACAAGTTAGTGGCGTCGGTCCTGGCGATGCCCCTTCTGGAGTCGGAAAGAAAGCCCCGCGGAGACCTCATATCCCGGCTGACTACAGACACGAATACAGGGGCCGGGATATTCTCGTATTAGTATTACTTGACCGAGACGGTGCTCCAGGCCGCCTCCGCCCTTGTTTACATGCTCCTTTTGAACTGGCGGGTAGGTCTTTTGTGTGCCGCTACGGGCCCCCTCGTGATTGTGGTCACGAGTCTTGTGGCCAAGCGTTTAGAGAAAGCGTCCGGCGACTTCCAGTCGGCGTTGGGAGAGGTGGCTAACCACGGCCTGAACTTCCTGGAGGGGGCGCCCGTGGTGAAGGCCTTCACCGCCGAACAGTTCGTGGAAGAAGCCTTCAGGCAAAAGGCCGGAGAAGCACGTGCCGCCGGGATTCAAGGGGGCCTGCTGACCGCCCTGAACATGGGG
>CADDZV010000071.1 GCA_902812875.1 Clostridiales bacterium | reverse complement strand
GTCATGAACCTGGCTCTGGCGTTTCTCTCAGTCCATTCGTCAGCTTCCTCATCGATTCCCCCTTCAGTGCAATCTTGTGAGCATTATGAACCAGGCGATCGAGGATGGCGTCCGCCACGGACGGGTCAGCGATGGTGGCATGCCAGTCCTCGACTGGCAACTGGCTGGCCACGATCGTAGACCGCAGGTTGTAGCGGTCATCCACGATCTCGAGCAGGTCGCGCGCCTCCACCGCAGTCAACGTGGACAGGCCCCAGTCGTCCAGGATCAGCACGTCCGTCCTGGCCAGGCCGGTCATCAGTTGCGGGAATGAGCCGTCCGCCTTGGCGGTGGTAAGGTCACCGATGAGCCTGGTCATGCGGTAGTAGCGGGCGGTGAACCCCTGCCTGATGGCGGCATGGGCCAGGGCACTGGCGATGAACGATTTCCCTACGCCAGTCGGGCCGGTGATAATCACGTTCTGGTGCCGGCTGATCCAGTCTCCCTCCGCCAGCCGGCGTACCAGGGCCCGGTCAAGACCACGCGGGTAACGGTAATCGATATCCTCCACACAGGCGGCCATCCGCAGATGGGCTTCCTTCAGCCGCCGGGCCAGGCGGCGGTCCTGGCGGCGGGTCCATTCGTGGTCTACGATCAGCCCGAAGCGCTCGTCGAAAGACAGGCCGGCCACCTCGGGATCCTGCAGCTGGCCATGGTAGGCCTCGACCATGCCCTTTAGCCGCATCCGGTGCAATGTCTCCATGGTCTCGTGGATCAACATGTGCCTGACCTCCCCTTTTCCCCGTAGTACGCGGCACCGCGCACATTGGCATGGGTAACCGGCCGGGTGTCCAGCGGCGTCTGGACAGGCAGCCGGTCAAGACCCCTTTCCAGAATGGATTTCAGGCTGCGGAAGGAGTACACCCTGAACGCCAGGGCCCTGGCGGCGGCCGCCTCCATGCGTTCGTGCGGGTAGTATTTGGCCAGGCGCATGATGCCCAAGGTGGCCCGGTAGCCCTGCTCCGGGTGCGGGCGGGAAGCAAAGATCGCCCGCACCAGTTCCGCGGTGTGCGGCCCGACACTTTCTCCCCAGCGGATGATGCGCTCCGGCGTCCATTCGAGGTATGCTCGATGTGCCGGGGGCCGGTGCTGGGGGTCAGTCACGAAATGTCCTTTGCCAGTGGCACGCACGTGACTCGCCACGCGCCGGCCCCGGTGCAATATCTCCACGGTGCCGAGCGTGACGCGTACGTCCACCTCCCGCCCCACCAACTCGTAGGGCACGCTGTAGTAGTTGTGTTCCACCTCTACGTGATGGTCGATGTGCACGCGCGCCTTTTTCCAGCGGGCGAACTCGTATCGCCGGGCCGGGAGGGGCTTGAGCACAGGCTTTTCCAGACTCTCAAACACGGACTGGCGGCAACCCTCCAGCTTGCGGAAGGGTCTGCGGTTCAGCCACGCCAACCGCTCCCGGATAGCCTGGTTGAGCTCGTCCAAGCTGAAGAACGTCTGGTGGCGTAAGGCGGCCAGGATCCACCGCTCCACCAGCTGCACGGCGGTCTCCACCTTGGCCTTGTCCCCTGGACGCCGGGGACGGGTAGGAATGACCACGGCCCCGTAATGGGCGGCCATCTCCTGATAGGTGGGATTGAGATCGGGTTCGTAGTAGGACGGATTCTTCACCCCGGTCTTGGTGTTATCAGGTTGCACAATCTCCGGGACTCCGCCCAGGAACTCAAACAGGCGTATGTGCCCGTAGATCCAGTTCTCCAGGTCTTCCGACCACTGGGCCTCGGAGTAGGTGTAGTTGCTGGCAGGCAACACGCCCACAAAGATGTGCGCGTAGCGGACCTCGCCGGTCTTGGGGTCCACCACCGGCACGGTCTGACCGGCATAGTCCACGAACACCCGCTCACCGGCCCGGTGCGGCTGGCGCATCACCACGTCCACGCTCCTGCGGAAGCGGCGGTAGAGCTCACAGAACTGGCTGTACTGGTAGCCGTCCGGGTGATCCTGCTTGTATTCCAGCCACAGAAGCTGCAGGGTGACACCCTTTCTCCGCAACTCCAGGTGTATCTTGTGCCAGTCCGGTTCCGGCCGCTGCCGCCCCTTTGCATGGTTGCCCGGGTAGAGCACCGCCTCCAGTGCCTGCTCGTCCAACTCATCCGGCAGGGGCCAGCCAAGACCGGCGGCCTGTACCCGCCCCAGCAAGTCGCTGACCGTACTGTGGGAAACCAAGACACTACGGGCAATCTCGCGTACCCCGCGGCCAAGCTCCCACCGTAACCGCAATATCTCCTTGATCTTTCGCATGGATAGCCTCCTCCTGGGCATAACCTCCCGGCACCCCCAACGCAGTGTTTTGCTTGATACTTGGGTGCCGGAGTTGGAAACCCTACGCCCGGCGGACTATCCCGCGTCGCCCGCTCCGCGGCTCCCGGCTGCTCGACACTATCCCCCTCTGCCGGTGGCCGTTCTTGCGAGTGGTCACTACCAGGAATTAGTGGTCGATTTCACCGGAATCGGTGGTCGGTTCGCTCTGGAATGGATGGTCGATTTCGTTCGGAATAGGTGGTCGGAATCAATCGGAATACCTGGTCGGTTTGGTCCGGAATGCGCAGCAAGACGCAGAGTATGTTGGGATCGTTGAGGTGGATACCGTGCACAATGTGGCAGTAATTGTCCGTGGGGACGGAGAGGTCTATCGGGTAAATTTCGGAATCGGCTGCTTGTCCATGTCGATGCACAGGGGCGGGACGGTGGTGGTAGTCTCACCGGGGCTTTTTGCCGGCATCGGTTCAACGATCGTCATACCTGACACCAACGAGACCTGCACCATATGGTCGTCAGATCGTGTGACTGCCGAGTACGTATCGGTTGTTTATGCTGATGACTTGGGCAGCTCAGTGGTCATCCAAAGAAAGAACGGGGAACAGTATGCGCTTGAGTACGGCGTTGGCTGCTTGTCCATATACTCCGGCACAAACATACTTATCCTTTCGCCGTACCTGTTCGCAGGTGTGGGCGCGAGCATTCTCGTGCCTGGCCATGACCAATCGTGCCGTGTCTGGTCCGCACAATTATTGCAGCCTCCGTCGGGCACCCCCGCTGTGCCCAGCGTACCGAGCTTCAGTGAACCGCAGAGCGAAAATGTGCCACCACCTCTGGCAAAATTCATTGAGCATCTGCAGTCAACCCCGAACGCCCAGCCGTTCAAGGAGGCGTCTAATGCGAATGAGGTGGCGGCTCTTATGGCCGTGGGGGAGGATGTAATCGTTTACTTGGCTCAAGGTAAGTGGGAACAAATGGACGTGACGCCGTTTGTGGAAAATGGGCGTGTGTTTGTGCCGGTGCGGTACTTGGCCAATTCCGTAGGGGTGCAGGCGGACGGAATAAGGTGGTCAGACAGTACGCAGACGGTAACCCTCACGAAGGGTACTGTTACTGTTTCACTGACTGTAGGCAAGCCCCTAATCATTCAGAATGGACAAGCGCGGGCCATAGACGTGGCTCCACTGATGCGGCATCAGCGGTTGTTCTTGCCCGCCCGGTTTATTGCGGAGGCCTTCGAATACCGCGTAGAGTGGAACGACTCTGCCCAGGCGGTGGCGGTATACCGCTAAATAGCAAAACTCGTCGCCGGCGTTGATGCAGGAACCGTCGTTCCGTCAGAGTATACATAACGCTCAAAAGGCTCTGACTACGGGGGCGTGGCTGACTATGCACGGTGGCCGCCGTAGCCGGATAAAAGGGGGGTGCCGTGTTGTCAGAAGAGGGCAAGCCGAGGTTCCGGCGACCCCACGCCAGCGGCAATGGTTTCCACTGGTCGTGCTCGGGGCGTTTTTTGAGGACTTCGATTTCTCGGCCGTCAAACTGGCACTTCCATACATTAGCAAGGATTTTTACATTGGCACGCAGTCAGCTGGTTTCATGTTGTCAGTGATCGCCCTCGGTACTTTGGTAGCCTTCTTTGTCGTTCGGCTGGGGGACCGGATCGGGCGCCGGCCTGTTTTCCTGTTGGTCAGTGGTCTCGTATTCCGTTCTCAGTTTGGCCACCGCCTTTGCTCCAGATGCGACACTATTCGCGGTCGTACAGTTTGCGGCGAGGGTGTTTTTAGTGGCAGTGGCGTGAATGTTGTGACCGACCCGGCGGTGGGGCCGCTCGTGTGACCGTGGTGCAAGCGGCACAGAGGGAAGCGGGATCTGACTGATTTACAGTCGCGTCTTTGGTTAGGGGTTGTTGCTTCTATCTTGTCCAGAAACGCCAAATCATGGGATCAGGAGGGATGAGCGAGTGAAACTGCAGGACAAAGTGGCGGTGATTACTGGGGCGGGGTCCGGCATCGGTCGGGCAATTGCGAAGCTATTCGCTGCCGAAGGAGCGAAGGTGGTGGCGGCGGATGTTGTCCCGGCTGGTCTCGAACAGGTGGTGGATGAAATCAAGGCAGCAGGAGGTACCGCGGTCTCCGTCGTGGTGGACGTGTCCAAAGTGCAGGACGTCGAAAACATGATCGACACCGCCCTCGGACAGTTCGGACGGCTGGACGTCCTCGTTAACAATGCCGGGATCATGGACCGTGTGCTCCCTGTGGGCGAGTGCCCGGATGAAGTTTGGAACCGGGTCATGGCTGTCAACCTGAACGGACCCTTCTACGCGTGCCGGAAAGCGGTACCGATCATGGTGAAGCAGGGGGGCGGGGTGATCATCAATACTGCCTCTGAGGCTGGCTTACGCGGTGGCGTCGCCGGCGCGGCGTATACATCATCCAAACACGCAGTGATTGGGCTGACCAAGAACATTGCCAGTTATTACGGCAAGGATGGTGTGCGTTGCAACGCGATCTGCCCAGGCGCGGTAGCCACCGCTATCGGGCTTGGCGGTGAGCCGCATCTGGAAGCCGTGAGCCGGCTCATGAAGGTCACCGAACTGTCGCCGCGGACCGCACAGCCGGAAGAAATCGCCAAGGTGGCTTTGTTCCTGGCCAGCGACGACGCCAGTTTCGTTAACGGCGTAGCTTTGATCGCTGACGGCGGTTGGGCGGCCATCTGACGGGGGGCGCGGCCGTGGGGCCGCTGGTGAGAAGCGGCCCCACGTGCTGGGGGTCAGGTCGAGCGAAACACGACCTCCCTGACTTGGTAACGCCGGATGCGCTCCGGCACCGGGTGGTACCCCAGACCGGGTGCCGTCGGTACCTCAATATAGCCATCGGGCGTCATGGTGACTTCCGGGTCGATGATGTCCTCCGCCCAGTAGCGGGCGCTGGCGGACGTGTCGCCCGGTAACGTGAAATTTGGCAGGGTGGTGATAGCGATGTTGTGGGCCCGGCCGATGC
>CADDZV010000070.1 GCA_902812875.1 Clostridiales bacterium | reverse complement strand
GCATCTGCCAGCCTGCCGCTGACCATACCGCATATGGTGCTTACGTCCACCTGGCTGCCGACGAGATCCCGCATGTGGCGAAGAAACGGGCGTGTGCGCGTGCCGTGCATAACCGGCATAATTTACACCTCCCCGGGGGACCGGCTCCCCCACAAAGCTATGTGTTAATCGAAGGTTGTGTGCCTCCATCCGGTGTGGGGTGCGGGGTGCCGGCTTGAATATACGAGTTTGGGAGGGTGAGATGGCATGAAGGCAGTGAGGATCTACCGGCAGGGTGGGCCGGAGGTGCTCCAGTACGAGGACGTGCCCGATCCGGAGCCCGGGCCTGATGAAGTTCTCATCCGTTTGCGGGCCGCAGCACTCAATCACCTGGACATCTGGACCAGGCGGGGGCGGCCAGGGCAAAACATCAAATTCCCGCTGATCGTCGGCTCCGACGGTGCCGGCGAGGTGGTGCAGACCGGCTCACGGGTTCGCGGGGTGGCGGTACATGAAGCGGTGCTGGTGAGCCCGGGCTTGTCGTGCGGCCATTGCGAATATTGCCTGTCTGGCCGGGACAACCTCTGCCGCTCTTACAACGTTCTGGGCACCGCCCGGGATGGTACCTACGCGGAATATGTCGTCCTGCCGTGGCAGAATGTGGTGCCCATGCCGGCCAACCTGGATTTCGTCAGTGGCGCCAGCATTCCGCTCGTGTTTACGACGGCGTGGCACATGCTGGTTGGGCTAGCCCAGGTCCAGCCCGGCCAGGAGGTCCTGGTTTGGGGAGCTTCGAGCGGCGTTGGCTCGGCAGCGATACAGATCGCCAAATTGCATGGAGCGGTCGTGTATACGACGGCGAGCTCCGAAGCCAAGGCCGAGAAGGCGCGGGAGCTGGGGGCCGACGTGGTAATCGACTACACCAAAGAAGACGTCCTGGGCCGCGTGCGTGAGCTCACCGACGGGCGCGGGGTCGATATCGTCTTTGACCATGTCGGCGAGGCCACGTGGAACACCAGCATCCGGGCTCTCACCCGCGGCGGCCGGCTCGTGAGCTGCGGCTCCACCACCGGCACCGGCGGCAGCATCGACATCCGGTATCTGTTCAGTAATCAGATCCAGATACTGGGATCATACATGGGCTCCAAGGCCGAACTTTTGCGGGTGCTCGACCTCGTGTCAGCTGGCAAGCTGCGGCCGGTCGTCCACGATGTCTACCCGCTGGCGGAGGCAGCGCGGGCGCACGCCACCATGGAGGCCGGCAATTTCTTCGGAAAGCTCACTTTGGCCATCTGACGGTTTCGTCACGCGGCGGCGATCGTGTCACGCATGCGCCTGGTCACCCAGAGAGCGAGCGGGAACATGAATAGGATAAACACCGCGTAATGAGCGACGTTGAACAGGCCGGGGCTCAGGGCGAACGAAAGGCCGGCGTACACGACAAACAGAGCTCCCTGGAGCCACATGACCTTTTTGAGCGTCGGCAAGAAGCCGGTGTTGGTGCCGAGCCTTGCAGCAGTGCGGATCAGGTAGTAGTAGTACAGGCCAAAAAAGAAATAATCAAAGGCACCCAAAAGTGAGCTCACAACGCCGGGCACCGGGACCGCCGCCCACAGGTTGATGGTATCCGGAACACCGAGGTACCGCAGCGGCCACAAGATCTCGACGCCGCTGAACCAGATGAAGATGTCCACCAGGATGTGCATGAGCCACCCGGTGCCCAGGCCCAGCCAGTGGGCTCGCTTCCGCGGGTCGCGGCGGTACCACAGGTACAGGGCTCCTGTGACGGCCACGAGCGTGATGAGGCTGTGGGTGAATGTGCGATGCATACCCATTGCCTTGGCACTGTCGATCAGGTACATAGGGCCCAGGACAAAAAAATCCACATCTGGAATCATGTTGCCAAGAACGAGCCCGTATTTGAACTGGGCCCTCACTTCGTCGTTCTCCGGGGTCCTGCCTGGCCAAAAACGCTGCACGGTGGCAAGCCCGATGATGCCGTGCAATCCCGCCTGCGCCATACCGGTTCCTCCTCGCCAGCTTGTTGTGTTTGAAAAGAACTATGTCCCGGTCAATCCCGGCACGTCTACCCACGTATTGTAGGGTGGGATGAGGACCTGCGGGTGCGGGGGCACGTCCCGCAGGGTGCGCTGGATGTCGCCGCGATTGAGCGGCTGCAGAAACACCCCGTCATGGTCAAAATGAACCGGCATGACGACCTGCGGACGGATTTTTTCGGATATGACCCGGGCGGCGTCATCGAGGTCGATGATCACTTTTTCGGGTTCTTTGGTAATCGGGTTGGTAACCCCTGTCCCGACGTTCATGACCGCCAAGTCGGCTTCCAAATGTGGGATGCCTTCCGCCATGGTGTCGCCGCTCACGTACACCTGCCAGCGGGCCGGCCGGTGGCTGCCTTGCGGCCCGATGAAAGCCTGCAGCATGGGCCCGCCGGCGGGCATGACGCCCCAGCGGTCGGGCCTGCTGGCGAACTTTGCCGCGGCACGGTCGCCTTCCTCACCGCACAGCCAATGCACGCCCTCCACCGGGAGGATGGCCAGTCCCATAATGTCCACTTGATGTCCCGGCTCCAAGGCCAGCAGCCTTTTGGCAGGTGCGTGGAAATAGCGCTGGACAGTGGCGATGACGCTTGAGTTGCCCAAAAAAATAGCCTGGGTGTCGTTCACAAAACGACGGATGGTTTCAACGTCGAAGTGGTCAAAATGCCCGTGGGTGACAAATACCAAGTCCGGTCGAAACAGGCGAAGGTAGTCTTCCCAGTTGGGGGCACCGGGGTTGGGGATGAACCAGGGGCCGTAGTCGCCCGCGCGCGAAAACATGGGATCGATGCAAAGCCGCGGCCCGTCTTTCCACTCCAAGCTGACGCTGGCGGAACCGTGCCAAGCCACCTGCATATGCTCGCCTTCCTCCACTACCGTGATGTGTGGAGAGATTTCTGCCTTCCACACACTCTTCCTGCTGCTGGGAGACGCCGCGCAGCCCAGGTGCAGCCGGATTTTGTCGAAACACGTCGTGCGAATCTGCCGAAAGGTGGCAGGAAAAAGCAGGTGCTACTAGAATAGGACAGCATGTCAGAAAAGGACAGGGAGTTCGAAACTCAACGAAAGGAGGGATGAGCTATGCAGATGCCAGAGACAACGGTGACACCTGCGGACCTCACACCTAGCCACACGCACCCGCCAAGGCCAGTACATTGTGCCATTTGTGGGGCCAACTTACGCCGCGGAATTGTGCACCTCGGCCAGGGCGTGTGCGAAGATTGTTGGCACGAGCTCAAAACCTTGGCGGAACGGCGGCGGCGCTAGCACGGCGAGCCGCCGTGGACAAAGCCTTTGCATATTTGGCATGATCGGCGGCCCGGAGCCGTCTTGGGGGGAGGTCTGCCTCCCCCCAAGTAGCAAAACGTCTGTTCGGATTGTACACAACCTGTGGATAACGTGTGGACTTGTCGGGTAGTCATTCAGGGTTTATCCACGCGGGGCGGCTTTGCGGCTGGCCCAGAGACATCACACCGAGGCTGGCGTTCGGTTTTTGTCCGTCGACCAGGAACTGCACATTGGTCACGTCGGGGAAAGCCGTGGCGGTGAACACGATCGCGTCGGCCATCAGGGCCTGACGGTTCGGGTCGTCTTTCCAAGCGGTTAGAAGCGACGAATTGAAATTAAGATAGGCGGTGTCCCCCTTAATTGAAGCGTCCACGAGCGATACCTCGGCCGGCAGGGCCGGCTCCAGGGAGAATTCGCCCACCGTTCTCTTCGTCTTGAGCTCGTTGATGGCACGAGCCAGGAGGCTATTCAGGTCAGCGGCGGCGGCAGTGTTGCTTTGGGACTCCTGCGTAGAAATCTGGAACGGCACCAGGAATGCCCGCCCGTTTACCGGTAGTGCGTAGTACAAAGTGAGCTGGTTCTCGTTGCTCACCCACCGGGGACCTGGCACCGGTGCGGAGACATCCTGGTCATGGAACATGTAGTTCGTCGTGTGGCCGTTCACGAGGAATTGCACCTGCTCGATGCCCGGAATGCTGGTCAGAGTGGCGACGATGGCGTTGAGGGCGAGGGTCCCGCCCGTGGAGCCCCACGTCGAGCTGGCCACTGCCTGCGATTCCGGGAAATCCACCCGCACGGTGTTACCTTTGACGGCCAAGCCGCGGATCTGCATGGCCAGGACACTCGCCTGCAGTCCTGTGGCCGGGTTTGGTCCGGCGAAGAGCTGGTCCAGGGTATCCTTCACGAGGTACGGGCTCAAGGAAATCTGCCGCGACACAGGCACCAGGAAGATGGCGTTCGGGTCAGTGAAGTATAGCGTCACCCACCGGTACCCCTGCGTAGTGGTGGAGACGGCCGGTTTGTAGATCCACTGTCCGCTCGCTGTGTTCGTCGTGGAAGGTGCAGAGGCTTCGGTTCCAGGAGGAGGATTGTCATTGGGCAGGGAGGCCCACGGCATTTGCCAGCCCAGATAACGCTGCAGGTAGCCTGCTGCCACCAAGGCCAGGATCAAAATCACGATGAAAGCGCCTTTGCGTGACATGCTCATCTACTCCTCTGCAGGCACATTTCGTTACCATACAATTAATGCGGGGCTCGTTCGATTTATGCCAACCGTGGTCGTCCCGGCATGGCTTTCGCTTTTTTGCGTTTGTCTTCTCGCTGCTTGTTGCCTCATAAAAAAAGGTATCTGAAATCGGATTCGTTGCCTCACAATGAAATGTACTCAAAATGAGGCACCTCCTTGTGCACCTCTGAGGGTGCTGGGGCATTCTTTCTTAAGTGCGAGTGCGAACAACTTGTGCTGGAGCCGGGTGATCTCGCGGCGCAGAGCCGCAGGATTGAGGCTCAGATAAAGTTCTCGCAGGGCGGCTTTGTTTTCCTCCGATACGTAGGGTGAGGCCAAGACCCGCTGGTAGGGGGTCATGGGCGTGTCGTGCAGGTGGCGGATCTTGGCCCCCGTTCGCTCTTTACGGATGAGCTTTTGCACGGGCTGAAAGAAGTTGGTGTATAGCCGTAGCTTTTCGTAGAGGGCGTTGAGGGTCTGCAGTTGTTCTGTGGTGTCGTAGCGGAGATAGCCTACGGTGCGGCGTACCACGGCCCAGTTTTTCTGCTCGACGTGACAGCTGACGTCTTTGTGGTGAGGGCGGGAGCGGGTGAACGTGATGTGCTGGGCCGTGTAGAACCGGGGGAGGTGGGCGTTGATGAACTCGGAGCCGTTATCGGAATCCAGACCGAGGATCGGGAAGGGGAAGGCCGGTAGCTTACGCTGGAGGGCTTCGAAGACCCAGCGCTGGGCCTTGTTGGGGACGGCAACGGTTTCTGTCCATTGCGTGGCCACGTCGGTCATGTCGAGGGTCTGGGCGAAGTCGCCGCGGGGATGACCGCCGTCATGTGCCACCAAATCGATCTCCAGGAAGCCGGGACGCGTATCGTCCCAGTCGGCAAAGGTTCTGATCGGGATGGTGTTTTTGAGCAGGGTGCCGGGCTTGGTGCCCGTACGGCCTTTGATCTCCAGGTGCCGGCGGTCGTGTGCCAGGAGCCGGTCGATGGTGGCGGCGCTCATGCTCAAGAGCTTCTGGCGTACCTCGGGGGTCAAGCGGAGCTCGCCGTGCCGCTCCAGTACCGGAACGATCTCGGCTATGAACGGTGCGAGGCGCTTGCCGGCTGGGAAGCTCATAATGGCCCACACTGTACGCAGGGCGTTTTTGACCTCGTCGTTGTAGACAGGCATGCGCCCCCGGCGCCGCTGGCGGGGGGCCCTGGGCATGCGGGTGGTTTGGCTGTACCGTTTTCTTTCTTGGTAGCAGTTTTGTATCGCATCGCCAGTTCACGGACTACTGCCCGTCTCTCGTGCAAAGTCAGCGGCACCCTGCTCGCCTCCTTCAAGTCCATGCCACAAGCGGCCCTTCAGAATTGGGCGAGCAGGGCATTTTCAGATACCTTTTTCTTTTGAGGCAGCGATGCGATTTCGAGTACCTTTTTTGTGAGGCAACGTGTGCTGTGGCAACTGGACAGCAGTCGTGCTAAAATAGCTTGTGCTTTGCTCCGCGTTTTACGTACGGGGTGTGGCTCAGCTTGGTAGAGCGCCTGGTTCGGGACCAGGAGGTCGGCGGTTCGAGTCCGCCCACTCCGACCAGCGCAAACAAAGACGCGGTGCGGGTGCATGGCCCTGGGTAGCGTACCCAGGGCCGTTCGTTTTGCGGCTGTGCTATCCGTTG
>CADDZV010000069.1 GCA_902812875.1 Clostridiales bacterium | reverse complement strand
CGCCGAAGCCTGCAATGTTAGGGTCACGGAACTCCCTGGCGGTACCCGTATATCCCATTGCGATGGCAGAAGGCCGGTGGCGGCGGCGTCGAACGAGGCGTATCGCTTTTGGATGTAGTCGGGTACATCCGTATCGCGGTCCCACGAAACCACCCAGTAGTCGAACGCAGTGGCACCGCCAAGGTAGGCGATGTTAACCGGGATGCCCATCACCGATTGGTTGTAGGAACCACCAGTGGTGATGTAGTACTGCAGGAACGTCCGGCCAGTGGCGACGTTATAAACCGCCGAGACCTGCCTCTCCATGTAGCTGCCGCCAGTGAGGGCACCCAGGTCGCCATTGAAAGCGATGTATTCCGGCTGGTGGTCGTGGTTAGTGTCGATGTAAACATCGAATTCCACCGTGTCTGGCGTGGCCCACCGTCCGTACGTGGCGGCCAGGAACTCTACCACATTACCACCCGCGAGCGGGCGTGCTCCGGTGGCACGGAGGTCCATTTCAACCGGCAGCGTAGGAGTTTTCTGGTACGCGTTGCCGCTCACGTACAATACCGCTCGTCCGGTGGCGACGCCGCTATTTTGCAGCGTCAGCATATAGGTGCCGTCCGCGTTCGTACTGACGGTCGCGTCCAGCCGGCTTTGTCGTTGCGGCAGCAGCTGGAAGGGCACCTTGAGTACGTAACCACTCGTGGTCTCAGTGAAGGTGATGTACCCATCATACTCGGCAAGGCTGGTGGCGTCCGGGAGCTTGGCCGGATCCACGTAGAAGCTCACGTTAACGGATGTCTTGCCATGCGGTTTTACCTGAACGGAACTCGGCAGCTGTAGTGTGACAGCGCCGTCGTTTTCCGCTGCGGTGCGGAAAGACCAGCCGACGTTGAATCTCTCTGGCGATGTGGTCTCGTTGGTGATCTGCAGGGTTTCCTTTCGGGTGACCTTCTGGTTGGTGGCGGCCACATAACCAAGCCCGAGCGAAGACGGCAGCACCAGGGCTGGTGCGGAAACCGCCTTGTCAACCTGTATCCGCCCAGCACCCTGCAGCGACAAGGGGTACGGATTGCCATCCAGCGAGTGGGTCTGGACGGCAGTTTCCATGAGGGCCGCCTTTAGCTTTTCCGGGCTCCAGTCAGGATGAGCCTGGAGCAGGAGGGCAGCGGCACCGGCGGTATGTGGTGCGGCCATGGACGTGCCACTGAATGTCGCACTGCCTGTACCGGTACCCATGGCCACGGACGTGATGTTGAATCCGGGTGCGGCCACGTCGGGCTTGAACGAAGAATCCGGACGGGCCGGCCCCCGGGACGTAAAGCTGGCTAGGGTATCAGCCAACTGGGGTTTCGGTATCTTGATACTGGCCGACAGAGTGACATTGACCGTGGCGCCGCCACTGAGCTGTGCCTTGATGAGGTTGCCGGTGTCAAGCCCAATCATGACACCGGGGATGGTAATGCCAGTGCCCGTTCCGCCCATCACGATCGGGTCACCCGCCACGTTGTTGACCACCACGGCGGCGATTGCCCCAGCGTTCTGGACGGTGAGAATCTTTTCGGCAAATGTCACGGCACCGCGGTCGATCAGGGCGATCTTGCCGGTCAGGTCAGGCATGGGGTCCGTGGCCCGGGCCAGGCCAACGTATACGAGATCGCCTGTTACGTCGCCGGTGGCCTTCAGCGGCGCGGTAATAGCCCCTTCTGCCGCTTCGTAGGTACCGGCGATCGCTGCCGGGCTGTTGATCCTGATGCCGTCCGCTTGGATGCCGTTGTCGACCGAGGCAGCTACGCTGATGACGTCCGGTGCGAGGGCCGGCGAGCCGGTGATGTACGGTACATTGCCCGCGTTTCCGGCGGACGCCACCACTACCACGCCGGCGAGGGCCGCGTTCTCAGCGGCGACGGCAGACGGATCGTCTGGGCTGCCAAAGTCGGATCCCAACGACATGTTGATGACGTCGACGTGATCAGAGATATCGCCGTCCTGGTTGGGGTCCAATGCCCGTTCAATGGCTTCCGCCACTACGGCAGTGGAACCAGAACGGCCGAACACCTTGTAGGCATACAGAAGGGCCCCCGGGGCGACACCGGGGCCGATTTCGTCCGTTCCGAAGCCCGCAATGGTGCCGGCGACATGCGAGCCGTGGCCGTTCTCATCGATGGGGTCCGGGTCCGGATGGGGTACGCGCAAGGCTGGATCGGTACTGCCCGCATCGTAATTCGAGCCCACAAAGTCATACCCACCTATTACCTTTGCCGTGGGGAAGCTCCCCGGCTCGATGATAGTGTGGTCATCGTTCTGATAATCCGCGGGGTTGCCCGTGCCGCCGAAATCGGCGTGGGTGTAGTCTATGCCGGTATCGATTACCGCCACGCGGATCCCCTGGCCGGTAACCCGCCGCCCCTGGGAATCAACGACGTTTTCCCACACATTGTAGGCACCGATGAACGGCACGCTGGTGGAGTTGTCCGGCTCGACGTAGATCGGCTTTACCGTGTGGACAGCCACCACGCCGGGGGCTTTTGCCAGGTCAGCCAAGCGATCTTTCCGAATCTGCATGAAAACACCGTTGTACGCTACGGTGAAGTGTCCAAGATCTCGGAAGTTGGACTTACTTAGGGCAGCAAGGCCGCGGTTTTGCTCCGCGATAAGTTCTTGGGCCCAAGAGCGCTGCTGCCCGGGAGTAAGGGTTTGGCCGTTTAGCCGCATATCGTAGTAATGTTTAGCGACCGAATCCGTTGCAAATTGGGCCACTACTTCGACCCACTCCCCTGTCGCGCCGGCTGGCACGGCATCCACTGCCGGCGAGCCCGCGACCGGCTGCGGCTCATTGGGGTCCGACGCGGCGCCAGCAGGCATGCCTGCCAGGGCTAGGGCGAGCAGAAGGAGCAGCAAGACCGTTAACCACCTGCGGTTCATAGAAAACTCCTCCCTCCGAAATGGTTTTGTGGCCACGGCGCCCGTTTCCCGGGCACCGGGATGCCCGCACTTGATAAGAAAGACGAGACGAAGCCAGTCGGGAAACCGCGAAACGGGGAACAACCTGGTTCCATCGGCCTCAAAGGGCCGTGGAGACTACATGATCTGGAAGATAAGATGATATTCGGCACGCTTTGCAATAGTCCTTCCGGAATGGAAAAAGACCCCGCCCAGCCGGGGTCTTTTTCCATTGGCAAAAAGCCACCTTTTCCGCTGGTAGCCTAAACCTTGGCGTACATGATCGCCCGTTTGACTTCCTCGATGGCCTTGGTCACTTGGATGCCGCGCGGACAAGCGTCGGTGCAGTTGAAGATGGTGCGGCAACGCCACACGCCATCGCGGCTGGCGAGGATGTCGAGCCGCTCCTCGGCGGCCTGGTCGCGGCTGTCGAAGATGAACCGGTGTGCATTGACGATCGCCGCCGGACCAAGGTAGTCGCGGTTTACCCAGAAGGACGGACAGGATGTGGTGCAAGCCGCACACAGGATGCACTTGGTGGTGTCATCGAAGCGGGCCCGCTCCTCCGGGCTCTGGAGCCGCTCCTTGAGTGGTGGTTGGTCGTTGTTGATGAGGTATGGCTTCACCGCCCGGTATGCGGCAAAAAACGGCTCCATGTCCACGATAAGGTCTTTCAGCACCGGTAATCCCCTGAGCGGCTCCACGGTGACGTAATCCCCAAGGTCTGCGAATAGAGCCTTGCACGCCAGGCGATTCTTGCCGTTGATCAGCATGGCGTCCGAGCCGCAGATGCCGTGGGCGCAGGAGCGCCGGAAGCCCAAGGTGCCGTCCTGATACCACCGGATCTGGTGCAAGGCATCCAGCACGCGGTCGGTCTTTTCGGCTTCCACCTCGAACTCCTGCCAGTAAGGTTTACGATCCTTCTGGGGATTAAACCGCTTGATGCGAAGTTTGACTTTCACCCCTGATCGCTCCTTTGCCCCTAGTACTTCCGCTCTTTCGGCTGGAATCGGGTAATCACAACCGGTTTGTAGCGGAGCTCGATCTGGCCGTTGTCACGTTTGTAGGCCAGGGTATGGCTCAAGAACCGCTGATCATCGCGTTTCGGGAAGTCCTCGCGGTAATGACCGCCCCGGCTTTCCTCGCGGGCCAGGGCCGAGCTCACCAGGGCCTCCGAGCAATCAAGGAGGAACCCAAGTTCGACAGCATCCACCAGTTCGGCGTTGAACAGGCTGCCACGATCCTGCAACCCAATGTGCTGGTAGCGCTCCCGGAGCTCACCCAAAATGCCCTGCATCTTGGTGAGACCTTCTGCCGTGCGGTACACGCCGGCCAGGTCCATCATGTCGCGCTGGAGGTCGGTACGAATCTTGGCCACGGACTCGTGTCCGTTCGCCTTCAAAAGGCTGTCGAGCATTGCTTGTACCCGCTCGCCGGCATCTTTGGGAAGTGGCGGCAGGTCATTTTCCTTTACAAACTTGGCCATGTGGGCACCGGCACGGCGTCCGAAGACCAGAATATCGAGCAACGAGTTCGTCCCGAGGCGGTTGGCACCGTGCACCGATACGCAGGCGGTCTCCCCAGCCGCGTACAAGCCCGGCAGCGGCGTGTTCTTTTCGTCGACGACAACTCGCCCGTCGATGTCGGTGGGTATGCCACCCATGGCGTAGTGGGCGGTAGGTTGGATCGGCACCAAGTCCTTGGCCGGATCGATGTGGAAGTATGTGCGTACAAAGTCCGTGATATCAGGCAGTTTCTCGTCGATCACCTGTTTGCCGAGATGGCGGAGATCCAAATACACGTAGTCTTTGCCTTCTGCTCCCCGCCCCTCCCGAATCTCTTGGTAGATGGCCCGTGTCACCATGTCGCGGGGGGCCAAGTCAAGGAGCGTGGGAGCGTAACGCTCCATAAACCGCTCCCCCAGGCCATTCCGCAGGATAGCTCCTTCGCCGCGAGCCGCTTCCGAGAGCAGGATGCCCATCTTGTACATGCCGGTGGGATGGAACTGGTAGAATTCCATATCTTCCAGCGGAATCCCACGGCGGTACACGACCGCCATGCCGTCGCCCGTAAGCGTTTGGGCATTGCTCGTGACGCGGAAGGCACGGCCAAAGCCGCCCGTGGCGAACAGTACGGCCTTGGCGTGGAAGATGTGGATTTCGCCCGTGGCAAGCTCGTAAGCTACCACGCCGGCCGCGCGTCCGTCTTCGCTCAGGATGAGGTCGAAAACGTGGAATTCGTTATAGAAATGCACGTCGTGCTTGACGCTCTGTTGGTACATGGTCTGGAGGATCATGTGTCCCGTACGGTCGGCAGCGTAACAGGCACGACGCACTGGCCCTTCGCCGAAGTTCCGGGTGTGGCCGCCAAAACGGCGTTGGTCAATCAAGCCCTCCGGCGTGCGGTTGAAAGGCAGGCCCATGTGCTCGAGTTCGTAAATTTCGTCGATGGCCTCCCGGCACATGACCTCTGCGGCATCTTGGTCTACCAGGTAGTCGCCGCCCTTGACGGTATCGAACATATGCCATTCCCAGTGGTCCTCTTCCGTGTTCCCCAGCGCGGCGCACACGCCACCCTGGGCGGCGCCGGTGTGAGAACGGGTGGGATACAACTTGGTAACTACCGCTACGCTGGCCACGTCGGTAAGCTCGATCGCGGCACGCAGACCGGCCCCGCCGGCTCCCACAACTACGGCGTCATAGGTGTGGTATTTCATCTTGCCCGACACCCCCTGTAGTCGATATCTGCCGAGGTGGTAGGTACTGGCACTCAGCGGTGGTCATGACGCCACCGGCTGGAAAGTGAACAATACCAGCGACCCGCCCAGGATGAACCCAATCGCAAGCACGTACAAAACTGCCAGAGCGACTACCCGCCAGCCGTGGCTGTGGATGTAGTCGTCGATCAGGATACGAAGACCGTTCGAGCCGTGGAGAGCGGCCAGCAGTAGAAGGATCAGGTCCCACGTCCGCCACAGGGGTGTCCCCCAGCGGGCGGCAACGAAATTGTAGTTGACGACTTCTACGCTGTTGATGATGTGCATGATGTACAGGTGCCCGAGTAAAAAGATGAGCATGAGCACGCCTGAGATCCGCATGAAAAGCCACGAATAAAGTTCGAACCCGCTGCCCCTCGGTCTGGGCCTGCCGGCACCATTGGTTGCCATACTCACTTACCCCCTTGACTCGATGCTGTGGTGTACCTACCGGTGAGTGCCGGCCTGGTCATAGCCGGGATAGCATCAGAATGGCCGTCGGTACGAACAGGATCACGAACACGACGACTTCAGCCCAGAAGATACTGCGTTGCTTGAGGACGCCCTCGCCCCAGAAGTCGACCAGGATGACTCGGATGCCGTTGAGAGCGTGGTAAAGCACAGCAGCGACCAAAATAACTTCGGCGATCTTGAAGACGGGATTGCGGTACAGCGAGGTGACCGCGTTGTACACGCCGGGACCCCACCCGATGATGAACGTGTCTGCGACGTGGATGAAAAGGAACAAGGCCACGCCTACGCCCGTGATCCGGTGGAAGATCCATGACCAGTAGCCTTCCCCGCCCTTGTACATGGACTCCTGCACACCTCCTGCGTTTTGAATGCACGCCATCCAGATTAGTACGCCGGGACGTGCCTGACTCCTTTAAGATTACCACCGGAGATCGTGATTGGACGAACAATCTACGCGCGCCTCATGTCAAAAAGACATCTGGTAAGACGCTGGAAGGACATACGTACACAAACGTGGAGTGGCGAAAGGCAAATCAGAGCTGACGGGACAAGAAACTTTCCACCAGTCGAAACCCAGTGCCGTAAAGAGCTGAGATCGGAATGATGAAGTTATGCGGGAACTGTTCTCGCAGCCGCCAAAGGCCCCACTGGGCCGCCGGAAGATCAATCTTGTTTGCCAGCAAGGCATAGCCGGGACGGCCCTGGCCGTATGCTGCGAGCACACGGTCGAGCTCTGAGACCGCCGTGTCCAGATCGCGACCGGCCTGGGCAGCGTCCATGACGTGGAATATCACATCTGATTGGTAAACAGTTTTGAAGGTGGCCAGCAGCAGTTCACGCTCATAGTTGTGTGGCGGCAGCTCGTCGTACAACCCCCGCGTGTCAACCAACCGTATGACGCCCCGCCGGTGGGCCACGTGAAACTCCAACACACTTGCCGCAGCTTGTGCGGAGTGACCGTCCCCTGTTTTCGGGGCCGTATTGCCTGTCCCGGCGGCGGGCAAGGCCACTAGCCGGTCCGCGTATAAACGGGCGAAACTACGTAGGAAGGTGGTTTTCCCGCTGCCCGGCTGTCCGACTAGGCAGGCTTGGCGGCGAATGCCTGGTTCCGGCCGCAACTTCAAGGAACTTCCTCCCAAACGGCGGCGCGAATATCCTCCGGTGTTATGAACATCAGGCCGTCACGCTCGTGAATGGCGTGTGCCACTACGCGCACCGCTTGCAACCGGATAGCGTGTTCGATCAGGTTGCGTACCGTCCGCGCGTTGCCGTTTCTGATGTACGGAGGAAGGCTTTTCCGGTATGCCTCCAGGCGCTCTGCCAACACCTGGCGGGCCGCGGGCATCAGAGCATAATCGCGGTTCTTGAGCATGTGATCTGCAATTTGTAAAAGTTCTTCCAGCGTATAGTCCGGAAAATCGATCTTGATGGGAAAGCGCGACTGTATGCCCGGGTTTGTCCGCAGGAACTGGTCCATCTCGTCCCGGTAGCCAGCCAATATTACTACCAGCTCGTTTTTATGGTCTTCCAGAGCCTTTACCAACGCATCGATCGACTCGCGGCCGAAGTCCTTCTCGCCGCCCCGGATGAGCGAATATGCCTCGTCGATGAAGAGGATCCCACCGAGGGCCTTGCGGATCTGCTCGCGGGTCTTCTGGGCCGTGTGACCGATGTACTCCCCCACCAGGTCGGCACGTTCGACCTCTACCAGGTGCCCCTTGGGGAGGACGCCCATTTCCTTGAACATCTGGCCCATCAGGCGGGCGACGGTGGTCTTGCCGGTGCCCGGGTTGCCGCGGAACAC
>CADDZV010000068.1 GCA_902812875.1 Clostridiales bacterium | reverse complement strand
GCGGTCGATTACGACGCGAGTGGGCGAGGTGCATTTCCAGCGGCGGTACTACTGGGACGAGGAAGAAAGCCGGTGGGTTTATCTTCTGGACGAGTCGCTGGGGTTGGAGAAACAGGAACGGGCAAGTGAGGGGTTCCGGGCGGAGGCGGTAGTGGCCGCGGAACGAGATCGAAAAGTTGGAACGAACCCTGGCCGCGGCTTGGCAGGAGCTCGGCCCGGAGTCGCCACAGGGGGAGTTATTGCACGGCCTGCTCCAGGACATCCGACGGCGGCCGGAGGCATGGAGGGATTACCGGGTACGCTGCCTGCGGAAGGTGGGGCGGAGCTGGTCGGTGCGGGGCTGGCTGGTCTTGTGGAAGCGATGGCCGCGGCCGCGGCTTTCACGGGGCTGGAAAAGCTGGTGAACGCCGTGCATGCAGACACGGGGAATATGGGAGTGGCCGATCGATTGCCGGTGTTGAAGCATAAGGCCATAGACCGGACTATTGCTCGTATCGAGGGGGAGCTTGGCAAGGTACGTCAGGGGCACTTCCCCGCGCTCGATGTAGGTACGGGCGCGTCCCGTGGTTCGACAAGGATTTTCCGGCACGTGATAGACGCCACGCCGATTTAAGTTGCCTCCATAATGTGGGAACTGCCTCTTGATAAGGAAAGTCCCCCACAACAACTTGACAGGCACGAGGCAACGCGTCCGGTTGACAGCATAGTATGCGGGCACTATTCTATGTTATGGAATAGCCACATATCTACATATTGGGACACGGAGATTAGAGAGAGTCCCGCTCGGGGGGTCGCGACCCCTGGGTGGGCTTTTTCATTTTGGCAGAAATCCTGCTCGTGCAACCTGGGAAGCGAGGTCGGGTCGGAGTGGAAACGGAAGTGCTTATTATCGGCGGTGGTGCCACCGGCCTGGGTCTTGCCTGGGACCTCGCGCTGCGCGGTATAAATACTGTTCTCATCGAGCAGGGGGATTTCGGCCACGGTACAAGCACTCGATTTCACGGGCTTTTGCACAGTGGCGGGCGATACGCGGTAAAAGACCCGGTTTCCGCACAAGAGTGCATACAGGAGAACATGACACTGAAGCGCGTCGCGGCCCCGTGCATCGAAGACACCGGCGGCTGGTTTGTGCACCTGAGCACTGACGATCCCGACTACCCCGGTCGTTGGGTAACCGCATGCCGCAAGACCGGAATCCCGGTGCAGGAGAGGCCAGTGCAGGAAGTTCTGGATCTGGTACCGGCTCTTAACCCGGCGATCGACCAGGCGTTCTTCGTCCCAGACGCAGCCATTAACGGATTCAGGCTCTTGCATGCCCTGGCCTATTCAGCACGCCAGCGTGGTGCCAGGTTGATGACTTATACCAGAGCGGTCTCGCTGGTGCAGAAGGGGGGCCGGGTCGTAGGGGCGGTGACGGAAGATCAGCGGAGTGGGCAGAGGCAGGAGATCAGAGCCAGCCTGATCGTGAACACCCCCGGGCCGTGGGCGGCGGAAGTAGCCGCCATGGCCGGTATCAGGGTCGGTATGAGGCTGGACAAGGGGTCGCTGCTCATTTTCAACCATCGCCTGTCCGGGCAGGTGATCAACCGCCTGCGTTCGCCGGGCGATGCCGACATCCTGGTTCCTGCCGGCACTGTATCCATCCTTGGCACCACTTCAGTGCCGGTCGAATCGCCCGATAACCCGACTCCCAGCGCTGGCGAACTCTTGCACATGCTGGCACTCGGAGAAGAACTCTTCCCGCACCTGCATGATTACCGGGTTATCCGGGCCTTTGCCGGTGTGAGACCGCTATACGACCCGGCCGAAGGTCAGGGCTCGGCCGGACGGGAAGTCTCACGTACGTTCTCCCTACTTGATCATGCTGTGCGGGATGGGCTTGAGGGACTGGTTTCGGTGGTGGGCGGGAAACTGACTACCTTCCGCCTCATGGCCGAGAAAACCGGTGATCTCGTGGTACAAAAACTAGGAGTCGGTGCCTCCAGCAAGACCGCCATTACGCCACTTTCCCTGCCCGAACGACGGCCAGTATCCGTTTTTATGCCGGTCAGGGGTAGGGGTGACATAAAGTCTCAGGCCAGCGGGATGCGCGATGTCAAAGAAAGCAACCAGACATACCGGTTACTGGATAATGTCATATGCGAGTGCGAGGCAGTGACTCTGGGCGACCTCCATGCCGCGCTGGCCGAGGCCCCGGATGGAGACCTTAACGACCTGCGGCGGCGGACCCGGCTCGGCATGGGCACCTGCCAGGGCAGTTTCTGCAGTTTTAGGAGCGCGGCAGCCCTGTGCCAGAGCGGAAAGTTTTCTGTAGAAAGGGCCAATGTGATGCTGCAGCAGCTGGTGCAGGAACGATGGAAAGGCGTGCGGCCCGTGCTTTGGGGAGAGCAGCTACGGGAGGCCGAGTTCATGCAAGCGATCTACAAGCGACTTCTCAATCTGGCGAGGTTGGATGCCGGTGGTGAACGAGTTTGACGTCATTGTCATAGGCGCCGGCTTCGCCGGGCTTTCGGCCGCCACGGCCGCGGCGAACGGCGGGCGGGTGCTTTTGCTGGCGGAGGGTCTGGGCTTCATTGCCGACCTTCCGTCCACCATTG
Source organism: Clostridiales bacterium (assembly GCA_902812875.1). Taxonomy (GTDB): domain Bacteria; phylum Bacillota; class Sulfobacillia; order CADDZV01; family CADDZV01; genus CADDZV01. Next base: position 5,474 of record CADDZV010000068.1, on the reverse strand, counting down.
AACTTATGGGGTATCTGCCGGGCAGGCCCGGTTACGTCGGTCGTCCCTGGGACGAACTTGCCGGTCTGATCCAGTATAGGGACCATCCCTATGCCAAGATCCCGGCCCGCATTCTGGAACAATCCTTAAACATGTTCGTGGAAACTGTATCGATCATGGGGCTTCCTTACGAGGGCGATCAGGGCCAGAACACGCTTTTGGCCGGGCCCGCGGGAGTACCCCGGCCGGCGTATCTCGCTCCCTATACCATGGCGCCAGGCAGGGTGGACGACCGCAGCCCAGCGCTGGTGGTCGGGTTTGATGTCCATAAGGACTTTTATCCCGAGTACCTGGTGGCCAACCTGAACCGGTTCCGGAAGGTTTCCGGCTGGGGGGCGGAGTGGCGGGCCGCGGTTATACACGTACCCGGTCATGCAGAAAGGGGGCTTAACAGCCAGGAACTGGCAGTATTGATGCGGGACCCGGCATTCCGGAGGCATGTCGTCGCAGAAATCCGGGAGCTGCTGCACTCGGAAGCCCGGGTGGGTTTGCCCCCGGTTTTCGGGCTTGACGCACAGGGAACGCGACAGGTGTACCAGGAACTGGTCGACGGGCTGGATCGCCAGGTTTTTGAAATTCCTACACTGCCGCCGTCCCCACCCGGTATCCGGCTGGCGACCGAGTGGTTGCGATACCTTCGGAGAATGGGGGTGAAGGTTTCTCTGGGGTTCCGGGTCAAGGGTGTGACGGCGGAAAATGGCCGCGTATCTGGCGTGATCGTGAATACGCCCGCCCGAGCCGGCGTCCATCGCTGCCGGTCGCTGGTCCTGGCCACGGGCGGCTTTTGGGGTCATGGTTTGAGCGGACTGGCAGCTGGCGAAGTGAGAGAAAGCGTCCTGGGGCTGCCCGTGAGGTTGCTGGCTCCGCCGGAGGCTTGGGGGGAAGATGCCGTTTTTCGCCCGCAGCCGTTTGTCAGGTTCGGAGTGGCCACCAATGCTCATTTGCAGCCCGTTGACGAGAACGGAAATACGTTGTACGAGAACGTCTTTGTGGCAGGCCGTCTCCTGGGTGGCTATGACCCCTATGAAGAGGGCTGCGGCGAGGGTGTCTCGCTCGCCAGCGGTTATTATGCCGGTATGCTCGCCGTATCCCGCGGTGTGGTGGGAGAGTGACATGGTGGGCAATGCGTTGGATCAGTGCCTGAAGTGTACCATCTGTAATACAGCCTGCCCCGTGGCTGGCGTGGATCCGTCGTTCCCAGGGCCGAAATACGCCGGACCGGAACTGGGCAGACTCATACGTGGTCCCGAGCCTCCCGCGGATAACGTGCTGGATTACTGCAGCAACTGCCGGTCGTGCGAACTCGCATGCCCCTCCGGCGTTCCGATCACTTCGCTCATACGGGCCAACAAGGCAGCGGCATACCGGCATAAGAGAATGCCGCTCGCAAACCGGCTTTTTGCTCGCGTCGATCAGTTGGGACGGGTGGCAGCGGTCGCGGCGCCCCTCAGTAATGCAGTGGCCCGTGCCTGGTGGGCGCAGCCGGTTCTGGCCAGGTTGGGTATCAGCACCGGCAGGCCGCTGCCGGCGTACCATCGGCAGACCTTCAGGGCTTGGTTCTCCAGGCGCCCGGTCAGACCAGCGCCGAAAAGGATTGCATATTTTGTGGGATGCTATGCGAATTACAACGACCCGGACGTGGCGAAGGCGACCGTTGCGGTCCTGGAGCACAACGGCTACCAGGTGTTGGTCCCGGAGCAGCGGTGTTGCGGCCTACCGGCCCTTGCCAACGGAGATGAAGACCAGGCCAGAAAGAACGCCGTGTTCAACCTGGGGCAGTTCCTGCCACTCGTAGAGCAGGGATATGAGATCGTGACAGCCTGCCCGTCCTGCGCCCTTACGCTGAAGCGCGATTACCCAGAACTGCTTGACAACCCCGAGGCTGCGGAGTTGTCGCGGCACGTATGGGAACTGGGCGAATTCCTTCGCCGCCTGGCTGAAGAGGGCGAGCTTCAAAGCGATTTCGGCAAGGTGCCTGGCCGGTTGGCGTATCACCTGCCGTGCCATACGCGCAGCCAGGGGATGGGCGAGCCCTGGACCGACGTGCTGGGGCAGGTGCCAGGGCTCAAAGTGGAGGCTCTTGACGCCGGGTGCTGCGGACTGTCGGGCACGTATGGTTTTAAGGCCGGCCACTACGAGACGTCGATGGCTGTTGGCCAGCGTGTGTTCGAGGCGGTTAACTCGGTGAGGCCGGACGCCGTGGTGACAGAATGCGGTACGTGTGCCATGCAAATTAACCACGGTACTGGCGTAAAGGTGGTGCATCCGGCCATTCTCCTGCGTGAGGCCTATTCTCGGCGCTGGCCGCGGGGCGGAGAAGATGCCATACGCGCCAGTGAGTAAGGGGGTCCGGCAATGGGCATTCTGGAGGTCTTCAGGACTAATCCGATTGTGGCGGCCGTCAGAGATGTGACGCATCTGGATGACGCCCTGGCGGCTCCAGCTGCGGCTATATTTATGCTCACCGGCGAACTTCTCACGCTGAGGACGGTTGTGCAACAGGCACGAGCGGCAGGCAAGCCAATCTTTTTCCACCTGGATCTGGTACGGGGTCTGAGCAGCGATAAAGCGGGCATAGACTATCTCAGCCAGGAGGTCAAGCCTGACGGTGTCATAACCACAAAGGGGCACGTGGTGGAACTGGCCAAAGACAGCGGTCTCGTAACGATTCAAAGGATATTCGCCCTGGACTCCCTGGCTGTCCAGACAGGCATTAGCCTGGTCAAGCAGACGCGGCCGGATTTTGTAGAAATATTGCCCGGGATTGTCCCGCGCATCATACCGTTGGTGGTCAAAGAAACGCGAGTGCCAGTTATCGCAGGCGGCCTGATACACAACCGTGCGGATATCGATATCATCCTGAAAGCTGGCGCTGTGGCCGTATCGGCTTCTAAGCGGGAAGTGTGGTACATTAACTACACCCGGTCCGGTTGATGTGCAAGAGCGAGTGATGGCAGCATGGCACGCCGCCTTATATAGGGTGTCACGGTTAAGATAATGAAGGAGCACGGGGAGGTGAGTCCCAGTGCTCCTTGCTGTCACGGCTCATATATGGGAGAACGGCAGCAAAAGCTTAGAGTATCACCGATCCTGCTGCCGTGAACCAAATGGCGATGGAGGCGACCATCAGAGCACCCAAGTAGACCTTGCCGGTGCGCCGGAAAAACCAAGTCAGCAGGAACACGAGCGGGATGAACTCGGGCACGAACACAAAGATCATCAAGGGCCACATTTGGCTGTACTGGGGCAGACCCATGAGTTCAAATCCCGGACCCTTGTTGAGGAAGAAAGGCACGTACTGCACCAGCCACACCAGCACCAGGCCGAAGATGGCAGCGAAGGTGTTCTTCAGCCACCAGATCACGGTGGTCACTGCCGGGGTGCCGTACTCCTTCTGGCGGGCTTGACCGAACAGGAACACGCCCCCGTTGAGCAGGAAGAAAAGCAGCGCCGGGATCAGATACAAAAGGAAAAGCAGGAACCGGTGGGCCGAGAACTGCCGCATGAAGGGCCAAAGGAACCGGAACTCGATGCCGGTCGACCACTGGGATATGCCTTCTAGGACGTACATCCAGGCAAACAGGATACCGCCGAGAAGCAGGGTCTTGCCAAGGATGCGCCAGTCAAACTTGGTCCTGTCTTTGTCAAAGGAGACGCCGACATCGTACATGGTGACGCCGGCCCGTTTGCCCGAGGTCTTATACCAGATGGTGAAGAGGATCGCGTAGATGATTGTGTTGCCCAGGAACCAGAGCATCACGCCGTTTCCCATAGGCAATTGGAACCACGGGAGGATCTTCTCGACTTTGTCGTTCAGCCCCCCCGTAAGCGGTCAGGATAGGATAGGTGATGCCCGCGATCAGGATGTTGACGATCGCCAGTAGAAGCCAGCTGCTGCCTTTTGCGACGTACCTGTTTGGCATCGGCTGGGCGACTTCCTTGAAGTAGGATGTCTCAAGCAGGATGTTGGCCAGCGGGATAATCGAGAAAAGTGCGATCAGCAGTGCCAGCAAGGTTGCAAATTCCTTGAACATGTAGATCTGCTCATTGGACGGGATCCAGGACGAGTCCTTTTGTCCGCCGTTGAGGGCCTCTGCCATCCAGTCGACGGCGGCGGCTACAGCCTTGCTGTTGTGTGTTACGCCCGGGTGAACGGTATCGATCAATACTTGCTCGCGAGCAGTTCCCTTGGAGAAGTCACCGTAAAGGGTATCCCAATTGGCCGGGCCAGGAAGCCCTAAAGCCTTCAGCCGGTTTGGATTCGTGGGCAGGTTTTGGGTGGTCAGTTGGTTTTCACGGAAGATCATGAACTCGTCATACTTCGCCTGCGGCAGCAGCAGGTTGTGCAATGCGGGGCTGCCGGCAACGCCGCACTGCGGGTTGAGGGCCTTGACATCGGGGTTGGCAGCGCCTACGGCGATCGTAGAGAGTGCTCCCATGGAGTGGCCCATAACACCGATGTTGCTACTGTCGACGAAAGGCAGGCTCTTCAGGTATTGGTAGCCGGTGTTGCCTCCGATAGTGGGATCGGTAGCCCGCATACGGAGCGCTCCACCCGAATCGCCTTGACCGAACTGATCAAGGGCCAGTACTACAAAGCCGCGACGGGATAGCTCGATCGCGGAAGCGTCCATGGTTTCCTTATCATTCTGGTAACCATGGAGTGTGAGCACTGCGGGCAGCTTATGCTGCGGCGTGGCGTTCAGCGGACGGTAGAGCTTACCCACCAGAACGACCCCGGTTGGATCTACAATTCTTATGATCTGTACATCGACTTTACCGAAATCCGTCTCCACGCTACGCACCACCGTAACGCAAAGGGCAATGATGAGGACGCTGGCCACAAGCCAGTACATGTTCTTGCGAACTTTCGGGTTCACAGCTGAAGCCTCCCTCCCATGTGCGAACTGTCAACCGGGTTGCAGCGACGAAACAAGCCACGGCCAAGTCGAGTGTTTTTTCGGGATCCACCCCTCCCTTCCGTACACCAACACGCCACGATCACCCGGGGCATACAAAAAAACCACGAACAGGGCGACTGCCTCGCCCCAAATTCGTGGTTTCTCCTTGTCTCCACCACCGTATTTTGACCAGGCCTCAAGACTATCTACTTGAGCGTATGATTTTTCTCTCTTGCTTCGTTCATTCCTTCTTCAAACCGTGTAAAAGAGCAAGATGATTGGAGTTTTGGCGTCCTGCCGAGAAATAGGGGATTTTCGCGGGAGAGCCTGTGGGCAGGGTTGGGTAGGAAGTACGTCCAATTGATATACAAGACCGTCACAGGGCGACGTGAGATATATTTATCTTTCATGTGTGCATAAGTCAGGAGGGACCCCTATGAGCAAGTACGTGGCAGCGGTAGACCAGGGTACAACCAGCACCCGCTTCATGATCTTCGATCACGAAAGCCGGGTCATCGCCATCGATCAGAAGGA
>CADDZV010000067.1 GCA_902812875.1 Clostridiales bacterium | reverse complement strand
GCTGCCGCCCGATCAGCGCCACCGAGACCAACGCCACCGTGCGGCCGGCCATGTTCACCGTTTGCACGTCGTTAAGCTCAAAAACCCGCTCTGTGGAAAAATATTGGCCCGCCGCCTCGAGCACAGCCGCGGGCACCAGGCGCCGCACAGCCGTATCCGAGGCCGGGCCCGTGGCCTTGCCGTGAAAGCTGAAGCCGTTGAATCTGACTTCGGCAACCGCCTGCATTTCAGCACCACGGGATATAAACCCGAGCTCCACCAGTTCGAGCCGTTCGGGCGTAACGTCCACGGCGTCTTCGGAGGCCACCTGGGCCACACTGACTGATTTCGGGTCGACCTCCAGCCCGAACTGGGCAGCCAGCACGGACACCACATCCTGGGCAATGTAGCGAGCACCCCGGCCCGCGGTAGCCAGCACGTGGATCTCGTCTATACTGGCGCCCGCCTCGAGCACCACCCGGCAGGCAAGCACGTCTGGAAGGCCCAAAATGGCCCGTTCCACGTCTTCACGTTGCCATTGTACTGGAGGCTTGGGAGCTTTGGCCAAGAGGACTTTCCTTTCCAGGGAGGATGCAGGGTAATTCTGCAAAAAAGTTCTTTTTCCTTCCACTACAAGCCAAATTTCTCGGTGTCATACGGCCGGGTTGGGCGTATACGGCAAGATGGTGGTTTTGCCCTGCTCTCGCAGCACCGATTCCGCCAGCACCCACAGGCCGCCGTAGACGAGACTGTGCCCGCCGAGCACCACCGGCACCGGGCTCTCCACCGCCGCGCGCGTAAACGCCTGTACCTTTTCGTCGCGGATGCGGTCGGGCATGCGGAGGTCAGAATAAAAGCGGTCTGCGTCGGAAAGCCCTACATGCCAGTGGGCAAAAAGCACGCGCGTATCGAAGAGCACCGCCTCGGCCACCTTGGCCAAATCGGTAAAAAAGGCATCAAAACCGATCCGGTCGATCACGAGACCCACAAGCGATACCACCTCGCCGCGTTCCAGCCGGCCCAATGCCTTCATGCCCCGCTCCTCGGACCATACCCGCACGCGGCAGGCGAAGTTGGAATTCAAAAGGGTGACGATGGTGGCACCCACACGGCCGATGAGCATCAACTCCGAACCGGGCCGCCGCAAAAGCTCCTGCGCGGCCAAAAGCGGACGCAGGTCCACATTGACACCCGCCACGGCGGCCGCGGTCCGGGGTCCGCGGCCGTACGCCAAAGCCAAAACGCCAAGATCGGTGGGGGTGTCCAAGTCGAAGTTGATCCAGGCGCTGTTGGGAATGAGAAAACGCGGCAGGCCGGCCTGCCGCAAAATGGGCCCGAGGGCGTTGTCGCTCGCCGGCAGGTTGATGTCGTGCAAAATGGAGGCAGGGCGGAAGCCGACGATGTCAGGTGACTGCACATTGTTGACCACCACGGCCGCGGGCTCCGCCAACAGCTGCCGGGCAATCCAGGCCATTTCCTCCGGCCGCATCAAAGGAGCCGCCGCCCCGCCCATGGTGATCACCGCCTCGAGCCCGTACCGGTCCACCACGGCACGCAAAGCCTCCCCGAAGTGAAACGCCCCGGGCGCGGTGTGGTTGGTTTCCACTATGCAACCCATCGCCCTGGCCTCCACGGCCAGGGCGTGGATGTTGGTCACCAGTATGACGTCACTGATCTCGGGCACGGTCTGGGCTTTTTCGATCGTATCGAGCACGACGGCTTGGCGCACCCGCGCCATATCCTGCTCCACGGCCCGGCGCGCGCGCCCGCCCTCGAAAATCACCAGGCTGACTTTGGCTGTCACATCATCATTCCTCGGGTTCGATCAGGCCGTAGTTGCCGTCGCGCCGGCGGTAAACTACTGCCATGTGGCTGGTCTCAGTATCGTGGAAGACAAAAAAGTCGTGACCGAGCAGGTTCATCTGCATGATCGCTTCATCCACCGACATCGGTTTGACCGGGAAGCGCTTGACCTTGACCACCCGGTCGGGTTCCGGCAGTTCCTGCCCCGCGGTTTCTGCTACGCGAGCCCCCGCCGGCCGCTTCTTCTGCAGCCGGCCCTTGTATTTGTCAATCTGCCGTTCGAGTTTTTCCACCACGCTGTCGATGGAACTGTACATGTCATCGCTCTGTTCCTCGCCGCGGAGGAGCATGCCGTTCACCGGAATGGTGACCTCCACGATGTGCCGGCCCCGCTGTACCGACATGGCCACCTGGGCAGGCTGGGACAATGGGGAATCGAAGAACTTTTCGATCTTGCTGATCTTGCGTTCCGCGTAGGCCTTCAAAGCGCTGGTGATTTCGATGTTCTTGCCCACCAGGACAATTTGCATCTCATCACGCTCCTTTGGGAGGTTGTATTCCCTATGTTAGTATTCCCGCCGCGGGAGGGGAATCCTGCCCCCCATCTTGCCCGCGAACGCCAGCGGGCGTCCCGGGAAAACAAAAACCCCGGCTTTGGATAGCCGGGGTTGTTGTGGTCGAATTCGTTGGCGTCGGTCAGGCCCTGACACGCTGGACGTTGGCCGCTTGCGGCCCGCGAGCTCCCTGGACGATCTCAAATTCGACCTGCTCGCCTTCTTCCAGCGACTTGAACCCTTCCATGTTGATGGCCGAGAAGTGCACGAACACGTCTCCGCCGCCATCTTCACGCTCAATGAACCCATAGCCTTTCTCTGCACTGAACCACTTGACCCGACCGAGCATTTCTTTGACATTCCTCCTAGCTTTGATTACGCGGGTCATACCCACACGGACACTATAGCACCAGTGGCTTCCATGGTCAAACATAATGTTTTGGAGCTGCCAACGCGGACGCTTGTTGGCAACCGATGGCTAAGGTGCCGCTGCCACCACTAAAACATCCACCCAGCTGGCGCCAGCCGCCAAAAGGGCCTGGGCACAGGCATCAGCCGTGCTGCCGGTAGTAAGCACATCGTCGATGAGCAGAACGCGCGACCCGGCCAGGGAATCACCGCGGTACACAAACGCCCCCGCCACGTTCGCCGCCCGCCGGCCAGCGGGAAGGTTTGCCTGGGGCGAGGTCGCCCGCGTCCGCGTAAGCCCCCGGTACACCGGCCGTCCGATGTGACGGCTCACCTCGCCGGCCAAAAGGGCCGCCTGGTTGTAACCCCGGGCGCGCTCGCGAGCCGGATGGAGCGGTACCGGTACCACCACATCCCCCACCATGCCTTCTTTTATAGCCACAAACGCCATCATCGCTCCCAAAGCGGGCGCAAGCCGGTATTCGCCCGCATACTTGAACCGGTGCACCGCGTCTTTCAGCGCACCCTCGAAAAGCCCCGCGTACCGCACCTGGCGAAACACGTGCAGCTCCCGCTGGCAGGAGAAGCATAGGCCCGCTCCGTCCGCCGCCCGGCCGCAGACTGCACAGTCGTAGTGTATAGAGGCCACCGCTTCCCGGCAGGCCCGGCACAGGCCTGGTATGGCCGGTAGCGCTGCGTCCCCGCCACCGTGCACCTGGGGAACGGGATAAGCGGCGGGGCCCCGCTCAGCCGGGGTTAAAAGACGCCCGCACAGCCGGCAGGCGAGCCGGTAAGGGAAAAGAAGATCAAAAACGGCATCGACCAAACGCATGCGTTTTGCTTCTAGAGGGTTGCGGCGGATTCCTCTTTTTGCCAGGCGGTAGGCATCCGCTGGCCGAAAAATAACGAGAGGGCGGCCAAGAGCTCCCTGGGTTCTGTGGTGTTTTGCACGCGGGCCACGATTACCAACGGGGAACGGCACATCACCAGTCCAAGGTCGATCGCGTCGACCGGAGCCCCCGTTGCCCTGGCACAGCGGATGCGAGGCTCTGTGCGAGCGAGACGCTCCACCACGGCCGCGGTGTCGTCGCGCGAATCGTTATCTACCACCACGATTTCGAAACGGCTTACCCGGCTTGCGAGCATCAGAGCCGCCTGCCGCAAAAAGCCCTCGATGGTCTCTCCGCAGTTGTCCGTCACGACCAGTAAACTTAGGATGCTGGCACGCCCGCGTAAACGATGCTTCTCGTGCGTATTCCAATAACGCCAGACAGCGTCGACGGCCATCCAAATCAACGACAGGCCGCCCCATACCATCAAAAACGTGGCCAGAAAATCCACTGCAAACAAACCCGTCACCCCCGGAAGGCCGAAGCTCAAACTGCCGAGCTCGCCGTCATCCTATGAGTTCCGGGGAGTGACGGGTGCGAGTACCACTGCGAAACGTGCGCTAGTCGCCCGCTTGCGACGCGGCTGCTTCGTGAAGCCCGGCCGCCTGTCGCAAAAGCTCCGCTTTATCGGTCTTTTCCCAGGGCAGATCGAGGTCAGTGCGGCCGAAGTGCCCGTAGCATGCGAGCTGACGGTATATGGGCCGCCGCAAATCGAAGTTCTTTATGATCGCGCCCGGCCGGAGATCGAAGAACTGCCGTACCAGGGCCAAGATCTGCGTATCCGGAATGATGCCGGTACCAAACGTATCCACTGAAATTGACAGCGGCCGCTCGACACCGATCGCGTACGACACCGCCACTTCCGCCCGCCGGCAAAGCCCCGCGGCCACGAGATTCTTGGCCACATACCTGGCGGCGTACGCTGCCGAACGGTCGACCTTCGTAGGGTCCTTGCCGGAAAACGCACCGCCGCCGTGCCGCGCCGCCCCGCCGTACGTGTCGACGATGATCTTGCGGCCGGTCAGTCCGGTGTCTGCTGCCGGTCCTCCCAGCACGAACCGTCCGGTGGGGTTGACGTAGTAACGCGTGCGGCTGTCGACGAGTCCCGCCGGCAGCACCGGCCGGATGACCGCGGCCTCGATGTCGCGCGCCAGGGTGTCGTGATCGACATCGGGCATGTGTTGGGCAGATACGACCACGGCATCCACTCGTACCGGCCTGAAGCCGTCGTATTCGACAGTGACCTGTGTCTTGCCGTCCGGCCACAGGTAGGGCAGGATGTTGTCTTTCCGCACAAAGGCAAGCCGGCGGGCCAGGTTGTGGGCCAGCACGATGGGTAGCGGCATGAGCTCGGGGGTCTCGTCACAGGCAAAGCCGTACACCATGCCTTGATCCCCGGCCCCGAGATGCTCGATGTCGTCCGTGGCGATACCCTCTTTTGCTTCCAGCGAGCGGTTCACGCCCAGGGCGATGTCAGGTGACTGCTCGTCAATGGACGACACGACCGCGCAGGTTTCGCCGTCAAACCCCATCTTGGCCCGGTTGTATCCGATGTCGACGATAGTGTTGCGGGCAATGCGGAGGACGTCGACGTAACACGAGGTAGATATCTCACCGCCCACCATCACAAGGCCGCGGGTGAGAAATACTTCACAGGCCACGCGGGCATGGGGGTCTTCGGTATAGATAGCATCCAGAATGGCATCGGCGATCTGGTCGGCCATTTTGTCCGGATGCCCTTCGGTAACCGACTCCGAGGTGAGGAAATAGTGCTTGTCTTTGTCTTGAGCCAAAATTCATCGCCTCCCCGGGGATTCCATGGCAAAGCATACTGTATCACATTTGCCCGTTCGATCGGCTGCCGGTAGTAGCGAGAATATGGCTTTGAACCAGGCTAAAGTTTTCCAGGGCCTTGCCGGTCCCCAGGGCTACGCAGGAAATGGCATCCTCGGCCAAGTGGAAGGGGACGCTCGTTTCACGGGTAAGGAAACGGTCAAGGCCGTGCAGCATGGCCCCGCCGCCAGTGAGTACGATGCCTTTGTCCATGATGTCGCCTGCCAGCTCCGGCGGTGTCCGCTCCAGCACCGACCTTATGGCGGCCAAGATGTTCTGTACGGGCTCGTCGAGGGCCCGGGCAACGTCTTCCGAGGTCACGGTGATGGTGGTGGGCAAGCCAGAAACGAGGTCACGCCCCCGCACCTCCATGCTCGCGTTCCGCGCCTCCGGCAGTGCCGATCCCACTTCGATCTTCAGCTCCTCGGCGGTCCGTTCGCCTATGGCCACGTTGTGCTGGCGGCGGATGTACCGGATGATGGCCTCGTCGAACTTGTCGCCGGCCACCCGTATGGACTGGCTCAGCACGACATCGCCCAAAGACAATACGGCAATGTCAGTGGTGCCGCCGCCGATGTCCACGACCATGCTGCCGCTCGGCTCACTGATGTCGAGGCCGGCACCCAACGCGGCGGCCAGCGGCTGCTCCAGGATCCACGTGGTCCGTGCACCCGCGTGCTGGGCAGCCTGGATGACCGCCCTTTTTTCGACACTGGTGATGCCGGAGGGCACCCCGATCATGACCCGCGGACGGAACAACATGTGCCGGCCGCAAACCTTGGTAATGAAATAACGGAGCATGATCTCCGTAATGTCGAAATCGGCAATCACGCCTTCGCGGAGCGGCCGAATCGCCACAATGTTGCCAGGCGTGCGACCAAGCATGCGCCGGGCTCCTTCGCCAATCTCCAGCACCTTGCCCGTGCTTTGGTCTACCGCCACCACCGAAGGCTCCCGCAGTACTACTCCTTTTCCACGCACGTAAATCAGGACATTGGCCGTGCCAAGGTCTACACCGATGTCCATGACCACGCCCCCTCCCCGCAGTCTCGGGCTACCAGTGGCCTGTGTTTGTCCATCTCCCGAGCACCACAATATTCCACAACGCGCCGGCCATCCCTTTTCGACACGCGAAAGCCTTTGCAACGTAAATACCCCGGCGGGTGGCCGGGGTTTTACAGGATGACGCGCTCCCGGTATTTCCTTCTGGTGGCCTCGCCCCCGCGGAGGTGCCGTTCGGACTTGTTTTGGTCCAGGACACGCCGCACCCGCGCCCCAAGCTCGGGGTTGATCCGCGGCAACCGGTCGGTGACATCTTTATGCACCGTCGATTTGCTCACCCCGAAACGCCGGGCGGTCTCACGCACGGTGGCCTTTTGTTCCATTATGTATTCGCTGACTTCCAGGACCCGCTTCCAGATGTAGTCCTTCATCCTCCGGGGCCCCCTTCTCGGGTTTTGCCCTATGTATATGCCCCGGGGCCTCGCGTTCATGAAAAAAGGCGGGTCGATGCCGACCCGCCCAGGATCTACGCTGCTTTTACGGCAAAACGTACGTTACTGCCCCAAATATGGCGCCGGATCCTTCACCAGCCCGTCGACCCAGAGTTCAAAATGCAGGTGCGGTCCGTCCGCCGCTTCGTCGACGCCGGGATCACCCACCACCCCGACGGGGTCCCCGGCCGCTACCTGCGCCCCTTCCCGCACCAGCACGCTGCCAAGCTCGCTGTAGACCGTCCGCACCCCGCCGCCGTGGTCAATAATCACTGCAAAACCAGACTCTGGGGTTACCTTGGCGTATTCCACCGTCCCCGCGAAAGCGGCCAGGACGGTGGTACCGGACGGCACCGTGATATCAACCCCGGGATGATACCGCCAATCCTGATGAGTGCGTGAAAAAGCCCAGCCAAACTGACCCGTTATGGAACCACTACACGGCCTGGTCATGCTGGCGAGGACCGGCCTTTGTTCCGCCGGTGCCGCTTCTTGCGGGGTGCTCTGCTCCGCAGTCGTACCGCCGGCGGCAGTATTCGTCTCATTGCCGCCGCCCGTAGTCGCGTTCGCCGGCTCCTGGTTGACTGGGGCGGCCGCCGGTTGTTCGTTGTTCGTCTTGCTTTCGCCGGCCGCGCTGGTGGAAGACGCGCTGTAAACTTCGATGAGATGGTTGATCGTTGCCCGCATCGCCACGTTCTCCAGAGTGGCTACCATAGCCCACAATACCAAGAGGGCAATCACCGGGAGGTACCACCGCCGCCAACGCGTTTCGCCCCTCGATTGAACACCACGGCGCCAGGGCCACCTGAGTTGCATACGCCATCACCTCTGGTGGACACTGTTCCCAATATTGGGCGGCGGTATTCACGTTCAGGAAATCGATTGGCAGCAGCCCGTCAGGGTATGGGGGTGACCTCAACACCGGTGTAGTAGTACTGCAGGATCTCGCGAAAGTTCTTGCCGAGTTTCGCCATCCCGTTGGCCCCGTACTGCGACATGCCGACGCCATGCCCCCATCCCTTGGTGCTAAAGCGAAACGTGTCACCGGATTGTGTGATCACCGCGTTGGTCGACCGCAGTCCGAGCGCCGTGCGGAAATCGGTACCCTTGTATACCTTGGTGCCGACTTGAACGAGCTTGATGCGGCCGGTAGCACTACGCTGCAGGACCTTGATGTAAGGCCCGGACGGGGCTCTCCCCGGTGTGATGCCTGGCACCGTGGCGACGCCGGCCAGCCGGCGGGATATATCGTCCCACGTGAGGGTAACGGTGTCTTGATAATACGGCGAATCCTTGTCATACGGATCCGGTTTGCTGCGTAGGTAAGACAATGCCTGCCCCCACACATCTTCGGAGTTTTCGGTGGCGTCCCCCGCGGTAGAATGATAGACCGCGTCGATAGGCTGGCCCTGATAAGTGATGATGAGCCCAGCCGTTTCGTTGACCGCCCGGCGAATCCGCTGCCGGTACCAGATTCCTTCCCAGAAAGGCCAGCGGCGGCGGGCCTCCCCGGGGGAAAGCCACGCCTGGCCGCCCTGCTCGATCCCGGTACAAACGTCTGCCTCCGGGTGGGCCGCGCAGCCGGGGCCGCCGCGGGAGCGCATGCTTCTGACGGCCAGTGTGCGGGCTGCCACCGCCTGTGCCTTCAGGGCCTCCAGTTCAAACCCCGCCGGCATCTCCGCTGCCACCACGCCGGCGACGTAGTCGTCGAGCGGCATGGTGACCGCCCGGTTCTCTTCCGTGAGCCACACCACCAGGGTGGGGCCTTTTTGAGCCCTGCCGCTCCCGAGACGCACAATAACCAGCGTCAACACAGGCAGCACAATGAGAAGAAAAAAAAGCAGTGCGAAGAGGGCAAAAATAAAGCGGCGCATGCCGGCACCCCCGGCTTATGCCTATGCCGGACAGG
>CADDZV010000066.1 GCA_902812875.1 Clostridiales bacterium | reverse complement strand
CGAAGTATGTATCCAACACATCCGGCGGAGTGCCGGAAAAAAGGCAAGGAGGTTTTTGCGTGCTCGCAATCACCAACGGTAAGATCTAAACCATCAACAATGGCATCATCGAACGCGGCACCGTCCTGATCGAAAACGGCAAGATCAAGGCCGTCGGTGCCAACGTGGCCGTCCCGGCGGGGGCCGAAGTGATCGATGCCACCGGCAAAGTGGTTATGCCCGGCCTCATCGACGCCCACAGCCACATCGGGATCTTTGGCGAACCGATGGACGAGATGAACGTCGACGGCAACGAAATGACCAATCCAGCCACCCCGGAAGTACGAGGCATGGACGGGCTCAATCCCAACGACCCGGCGTTCAAGGACGTGCTCACCGCCGGGGTGACCACGGTTTATACCGGTCCGGGATCGGGCAACGTGATCGGTGGCACGGGTGCTGCCTACAAGACCGTCGGCCGTACGGTCGAGGAGATGATGATCCCCGGCACCGAAATGATGAAGATGGCCCTGGGCGAAAATCCCAAGCGTGTGTACGGCTCACAGAAGAAGCTCCCAATGACCCGCATGGGCAATGCCGCCGTCCTGCGGAATGCCCTGATCCAGGCCCAGAATTACCTGGAAAAGAGGCGGCGGGCAGAAGCCAAGGCCAAAGAGGAAGGCAAGGAGCCCGAGTATCCCGAGCGCGACCTTCGGTGGGAAGTGCTAGGCAAGGTTGTGACGCGGCAGATGAAGGCCCGCATCCATGCCCACCGGGCCGACGACATTTTGACCGCCATCCGCATCGCCCGCGAGTTCAATCTCGATTTTGTTATTGAGCATGCGACGGAAGGCTACAAGATCGCCGACATCCTGGCGGCCGAAAAGGTACCCTGCGTGGTCGGTCCGCTCTTGATCGGCCGGTATAAACTTGAATTGCAGGATATCACCCTGCGGAACCCGGGCATCCTGGCCAGGGCCGGAGTGAAGATCGCCATCCAAATGGACGATTCGTCCGAAACCCGCTGGCTGCCTGTCAACGTGGGGCTGGCCATCCGCGAGGGGCTGCCGGAAGAGGAAGGATTCCGGGCCGTCACCATCAACGCGGCCGAGATCCTCGGCATTGCGGATCGCCTGGGGAGCCTGGAACCCGGAAAAGACGCTGATATTGCCATTTTCGACGGGCATCCGTTCCAGAGCATGACGCACTGCGTTTACACGATCATCAACGGCAAGGTCGTTTACAAGCGCGAAGACTAGCTGCGACACAGCCTTGGAGGCCACAACGTTGAACCCGAGCCGGCATGAAAAACTGGAAGCCCTGATGCGGTTCGCGTCGCACGGCACTTTGCCCGGGCCGGTGGTGTTTCTCCTTGGGTTTTTGGCCGGCCGCATCGACCGTGTGCATTTTGCCCGAGATGTCGCCGGTGCCGCCAACTCGCTCGTACTGCGGAGCCAGGAGCGCATCCTGTGGCCGGGCATGCCGTTTTCTGCCCACTTGCATGGGGTGGCAGTGGCCGATCCGGTCATGCTGGTGATGGGACTCGCCTCGAACGAGGACCTGTGGGTGTCGCTGGAGTTCGAAGGAGCACGAACGGCCCCGTGGTACCAAGCGGTGGCGTGGCCGTCGTACCAGGCAGGCGCCGCCGAGGTCGGTACGGCACCCACGCTCCACGCCCGGGCAGAAGAGCTGCGGGCTGAAGTCGACCGGGCGCTGGACATCTACGCCGAGGTGCTACGCATGATGGAAAAAAACGACCCGGCTCGCCGCGATGAGCTGGCCTTCTACCTGAACCTGGCCAAACAGCAGGTCCAGGAGCTCAGCCGCGAGCTCAACCGGCTCGAACAAGACGCCAAGGAGCGTGCCGAGGACCGCCAGTGATCATCGGGCGGCACCACCGCGTTGCCGCTCTTCCAGCACAAATATGGCGTCACGCAAGATGGCCGCCTGCTCAAATTCGAGATCGCGGGCGGCCTTTTTCATGCGCCGCCGCAAATCCTCGACCAGGGCCGGGATATCCTTGCGCGGCACCTTGTCGAGGTGCTCGGGCAGGCCGGGCACCACGGCACCTGCACGCTCGCCCACTTCCTTCGTGGCTTCGATGACGTCGCGGACGGCCTTCTGCACCGTCTGTGGCGTAATCCCGTGTTCCTGGTTGTATTTGATCTGCAGCTGCCGACGGCGTTCGGTCTCGTCGATGGCCGCCTGCATGGAGGCCGTGATGGTGTCGGCATACATGATCACATGGCCCTCCACGTTGCGGGCGGCCCGCCCGAACGTCTGAATGAGCGACGTGAGCGAACGCAGGTAGCCTTCCTTGTCGGCATCGAGAATGGCCACCAGCGAAACCTCCGGCAGATCGAGCCCTTCCCGCAGCAGGTTGATGCCGACCAGCACGTCGAACACCCCGAGGCGGAGATCCCGCAGGATCACCATGCGTTCGAGGGTTTCCACCTCGGAGTGCAGGTAACGCACCCGCACGCCCATTTCGCGCAGGTAGTCTGTCAGGTCTTCCGCCATCTTTTTGGTAAGCGTAGTGACCAACACCCGCTGGCCCTTTTCAACCCGCTTGCGGATCTCGGCCAGGAGATCGTCAATCTGTCCTTTGGTGGGACGCACCTCCACGGTAGGGTCGACCAGCCCCGTCGGGCGCACGATCTGCTCCACGACCTGCCCACCGCACACCGACAGCTCGTAGGGACCAGGGGTGGCCGACACGAACACAACCTGCGGTACCCGGGCGATGAACTCGTCGAAGGTGAGCGGCCGGTTGTCGTACGCGGAAGGCAGCCGGAAACCGTACTCCACCAGGCTGTCTTTCCGCGAGCGGTCGCCCCAGTACATACCCCGGATCTGGGGAATGGACTGGTGTGACTCGTCGATGAGCACGAGGTAGTCCTCCGGAAAGAAGTCAAGGAGCGTGTAAGGCGGCTCCCCCGGGGCGCGGCCGGTGAGGTGCCGCGAATAGTTCTCGATGCCATGACACCAGCCTACGGTCTCGAGCATCTCGAGGTCGTACCGCGTGCGCATCTGCAGCCGCTCTGCTTCCAGCAGCTTGCCGCGGGCCCGGAAGTACGCCAAGCGGTCTTCCAGCTCGGCCCGGATGCTCTCGATGGCCTGCCGGCGTTTGCGGTCCTCCGTGACGTAGTGGCTGGCCGGGAAGATGGCCACATGCTGGCGCTCCGCGAGCACCTCGCCCGTGAGGGTATCGATCTCCGTGATGCGATCGATCGTGTCGCCCCACCATTCCACGCGGATGGCCCGCTCGGTGTACGAGGCTGGGAACACCTCCAGCACGTCGCCCCGCAAGCGGAATGTGCCGCGTACGAGGTTGACATCGTTGCGCTCGTACTGGATGTCGACCAGGCGGCGTACCACCTCGTCGCGGTCGCGCTCAGTGCCGACCCGCAAGGAAACGGTCAGGTCCCGGTAGTCAGCCGGGGAACCCAGGCCGTATATGCACGACACTGACGCGACCACGATCACGTCCCGTCTTTCGAGCAAGGCCGACGTCGCTGAATGCCGCAGCTTGTCGATCTCGTCGTTGATGGTCGAGTCTTTTTCGATGTAGGTGTCTGTCTGCGGTATGTAGGCCTCCGGCTGGTAGTAGTCGTAGTAGGATACAAAATACTCCACCGCGTTGTCCGGGAAAAACTCGCGGAACTCGCTCGCCAGCTGGGCCGCCAGGGTCTTGTTGTGCGAGATCACCAGGGTGGGCTTCTGCACCTTTTCGATCAGCCAGGCCATGGTGGCCGTTTTCCCGGAGCCGGTCACCCCGAGCAGGGTCTGGAACCGCTTTCCTACCAGCACACCCTCGGCCAAGGCGGCCACAGCCTTGGGTTGGTCGCCCCGCGGCACCAGATCGGTCTTCACCACAAAACGCCCCGCGGAACGAAGGCTCGACACCGCCACGGCTATACCTCCCGGCCGTCCGGCCGGCCCAGTCGCTCGCGCCACCGCCGCAAGACGTGGCCCAGGGTCCCCGGCGGGGTACGGAGCACCACCATCGGCGGGTCGCCCGGCTCGGGGCCGGGCACAAAACCCCACTCGGGGCCATAAAACGGGCCCTCGACGTGGACGTACAAGTCCTCGCCGCCGCGGTGCACGGAAAGCCGCAGGCGTCCGAGCGGGCTCAGGCCAACCAGGTAGTGGTACAACTCCAGCTGGTTATGCACCGGCATGTCGTTGACTGCGGTGATGACATCGAGCGGTCTGACACCGGCGGCTGCCATGGCACTCGCTGGATCGAGCCCCAGGATCCGCACGCCGTCAGTCAAGGCCGGCCACAGGTAGCCCCCCCGGTTTGCCCCCATGCCGAAACGGGCCAGCACCTCGTGGCCAAACGGGCCAAACAGGGCCACTATCCACTGCAGCGGCTGCCACCACTGGCTCAGCACGGCCATTGCTACCAAAACGGCGGAGTACAAAAACAAGTGCCCGCCGGTCCGGCGCGCCTGTGTACGCGGCAAAGCAGAAACGGCCACATCGCCGTAACCGATCGCCGCCGCCGTCGGAAAGAGCACATAGACCAGATTGTCGAGGTTCACACCCGGAAGCGGGTGCACCACCGGCCACCAGGCCGGCATATTGACGCTGTCCGGCCCAGCACCGCCGGCCAGCTGCAGGCCCATGATCACCGCCAGCGGCACCAGCCAAAACTGGGTCATGCTGTACCCGCCCACCACCTGCCCGTCCCGCGTGCCCACAAACACGGGCACCGCCGTCTGGGCCCCGCCGAGCCAAATGAGCCCGCTTTCCGTCAGGTGCAGCACCCCTACGAGGGCCATCAAGGAAGGCACGCTTACCCCGTGCGGCCACCCTAATAGGAGCACCGACAGGCTGACTATCCCGCCCGCGTAGGCAAAACAGGCCAGCCTCGGATCGATGAGGATAAAGGCCAGGGCAAGCGGCAGCATGTAAATCACGCCTGCCTGGGCCAAGTCTACCCCCAAAAGGGAGAGGATGGCCGTGGCAAACACTCCCCCGACAAGCCCGTAAGCCACCGAGTAGCCAATCCGCAGCCAGAACCCAGGCGCCACCCTTCCCGCCCAGCGGGTCTCCGCCGCAGCCAGCCGGGCGTCCTGCCACACGACCAGCATCGCCATCAGGACAAGCGGCAAGAGCGCCGGCGGATAGCTCAGGGCTTCACCGAACGATCGCAGGGCCATGGCCCCGAACTCACGCCAAGGGAACACGCTAACGCGTTCCCCCCAGCTTCTGCTGCAAGATCTGGATGGCCTTGATAAGCTGCAGGTTCCGCGGATCCTTCGGATCTTCCAGATTGATCGACGGCTGGCCGGGCGCCACCGTGCCTTGCTGCACGGTCACATCCGGGGTGATGCCCACTTTGTCCACGGCGTTGCCGTTCGGGGTCAGGTAACGGGACGTGGTGATCTTCACCCCGCCGCCTCCCGGGAGTGGCCACAGGTTCTGCACCGAACCCTTGCCGAAGGTCTTGGTGCCGACAAGCACACCGTTCCCGCGGTCATGAATGGCGCCGCTCACGATCTCGGAGGCACTGGCGGAACCCCCGTCCACCAGCACCACATACGGCATGCCCAGTCCCTGGCTGGTCGTAGTGGTGCAGGGGCTTTCGCTGATCTGGTCGTTGCAGGTGTAATATGTTACCTCGGCCCCGCCGCGGCTGACGCGACGCATCACCGGGCCGTCGGGGATGAACAGCCCCGCCACCGGGATCGCCTCCGACAGAAGCCCGCCCGGGTTCTGCCGCAGGTCGAATATGATCCCTTTCGCACCGCTGGCCTTGAGGCTCGCAATCGCCTTGGACATCTCCTGGGCGGCCCCTTCACTGAACTGGTACAGGCGTACGTAACCGATCTCCGGTGTCAGCATGGCCTGGTCCACCGTGGGAATATGGATCACGGCCCGCACCAGCTGGACATCAAACGGCTGGCCGTCGTCGCGTACAATCGTAATGGTGACCGGCGTGCCCTCTGGGCCCTTGATCATATTGGCCACGATGTCAACGTCGACCCCCACGACGTCCTTGCCGTCCACCTTGACGATCTTGTCGCCACTCCGGATGCCCGCCTTGGCCGCCGGTGTATTGGGAAACGGTGCCACCACGGTGACGTACGGCTTCACGTACTCAACCACCATACCGACACCGGTGTACTGGCCCGAGGTTTCTTCCATCCATGCTTGGTACTCTTCCGGAGAGAAATAGACCGTATACGGGTCGTTTACCGAAGCCACCAGCCCAGACGTGGCACCGTCAAGCATCTGGTCAATCTCCTTGGCGCCGACTGGTTCCACGTAGTACTGCTGGACGAGCTGCATGGCTTCCCAGAACTGGCGGTAGTGGGGCGAAAGGAAATTCACGCCCGGCGGGACCACCCACCCGGGAGCCAGGCGGGCTGCCACACCGGACAGGACCGGGACTTTACCCATGACGAGGAAAAATGTAAACGCATTGGTCAGCAAAAGCAGGATGACAAGCCAGGTTACGGCCTTGCGGCGTGAGATCACGCGAAAGACACCTGCCTTGAGAAATGAGTGAGAAACCAGGGCTTTGTAGTCCGGACTTCAGCGCGAGTGTAGCACAACACCCCGCGGGCTACCACTCCTTGCAGCAAGGCTCCTGCATCACACCGGCAAGGGGGTCCCTCAACGCATATATTTGGTTTCCCGCCAGCTCAGTACCACTTGTGGGGGATGTATGGCTTTGGATCGACCGGAACGCCGTCCACGCGTACCTCAAAGTGCAAGTGCGGACCGGTTGCCCAGCCGGTGGCTCCGACACGGCCGATCTCCTGCCCGCGCCCGACCATCTGGCCTGCCTTCACCTCTATGCGGGACATGTGCCCGTACAAGGTGGCGATCCCGCCCCCGTGGTCGATGATCACCGTGTTGCCATAGCCGGTCATGTACTCCGCCCGCACCACGCGCCCCGACTCGGCGGCATAGATGGGCGTCCCGGTAGCGGCCGCCAGGTCGATACCGGTGTGCGTACGCCATTCATGAAGGATGGGGTGATAGCGCCGGCCGAAATCGGATGTCAGCGGCACGCTGAACGGCAGGGGGAAAATCATGTGCAGGTCGCGGGCTGGCAGCCCTTCCTTCGCCAGCTCGGCCTGCAAAAGGGCCTGGATCTTCTGCGATTCTGCCTCGAGCTGATCGAGGGCAGCTCTGGTCTCGGTTTCGGTTGCCTGTACACTAGCCAGCTGACTTTGCTGCGTCGCCACCTGTTTTTCGTAGCTAGCCTTCTTGACGGACACCTGGTCGCGGAGGGCGCTGGCCTGCTGCTGTTTACTCACCAGCAAAGCCTTTTGCTGCTCCACCTGGCCCTGGTACATGCGGATTTGTTGGAATAGACTGACATCCTGCTCCACGATCTTTTGCAGTAAGGTAAATCTGGTGAGAAAGTCGGAAAAACTCGTCGAACTCAGTAGTACGTCCAGGTAACCTACCACCCCGCGCTGGTAGATGGCCCGCAGACGCAAAGACAAAAGAGCTTGGCGATACTCGAGCTGTTGCTGGGCCATAGCCAGATCCTGCTCGGCTTTGGCAATCTCGGCGTTGAGTGCCTGCAACTGGGCCTGGATGGCGGCCAGCTGTTTTTTCGTCTGGTTCAGGTTTTTGGTCGTGGTATTGAGCTTGTTTTTCAGGCTTTGTTCTTGCTTCCGGGCAGCATCGAGCTGGGCCTGGCGCTGTTCAATCTGTTTTTGCAGCCGGTCGAGCTGGTCCTGGTATTGCTGCAAGTTCGACGACGCGGCCGCCGGAGCGGGATGGGCGGCGACTACCCCCGCCAGCAGGCAGAGCAAAAGGAGAACCGCCAAAGCGCCGCGCCCAGGACGCGGCTGCCGGCTTGGTCTTTGGCTTGTTGTAGGGCTGCCTGTCATTTTGCGCCCCCCCGAAAGTCCCGTCACGTCGTGGGTCTCAGACCTGCAGGAACCGACGCAACGACACGGCGCTTCCCACCATGCCAAGCAAGGTTCCGCCTGCCACCAGCACCAAACTGAGCCTCAAAACAAACGGATAGGGCATGATGACCGGCACAAAGGGCAGATCACGCACCAAAAGCCCCACGAGCCACGTATAAAGCCCATACACGATCGCACTTGTGAGTAACGCCCCGGCAAATCCGAGCACCATGCCTTCGAGGACAAAAGGCCATCTGATAAACCAGTCGGTAGCACCGACCAGTTTCATTACCCTTACCTCATAACGGCGGGCAAACACGGCCAGGCGGATCGTGTTTGAAATGATAAAGACGGTACCGAAAGACAGTAAAAGCACCGCTCCCAACCCAACCACGCGGAGCAACGTCGTGAATCTCGCCAGCCGGTCCACCACCTGCTGCTCGTAATACACCGAATCCACTCCCGCGAGCCCTTGCACCTTTTGGGCCGCTGGTGGCACATCCTGCGGCTTTTGGAACCGGACCTGGAACGAGTCCTGCAGCGGGTTGATGTCCCGCACGCCCTCGAGCACGTCCTTTTGGTCCCCAAACTCCTGTTCCAGCTGGGTGAGGGCCTCGTCCTTGCTCACGTAGGTAACCGAAGTCACACCGCCCAGGTTTTTGAGCCCCGCGCTGATGGCATCTTTCTGCTGCTGCGACAGGCCGTCTTTTAGGTAAACCACCATTTCCACCTGGCTCTGCACGCTGGCCGAAATGTACTGGAGGTTGGCCGCCGTCACCAGCACCGTGGCCAGCACCAGCAACGACACGGCCACGGTCGCCACGGACGCGAGACTCATGTAGGCGTTGCGGGCCAGGCCCCGTCCGGTCTCGGCCAAGTAATAACGCCAGGTTTCAAAGCGCACGGTCGTAGGCCCCCTCAGTCTCGTCCCGCACGACCCGGCCAGCTTCCAAAGCCACCACACGCTTGTGCATGGCATTCACGATGGTCCGCGCGTGCGTAGCGATCACCACCGTGGTGCCACGACGGTTGATCTCCTCGAAAAGGGCCATGATCCTCCAGGCCGTGTCCGGATCGAGATTGCCAGTGGGCTCGTCCGCCAAGAGCACCGCCGGGTTGTTGACCATCGCCCGCGCCAGGGCGATCCTCTGCTGCTCGCCGCCGGAGAGCTCGGACGGGTACGACAGGGCCTTGCCGGCCAGCCCCACCAGCTCCAGGGCTTTCGGAACCTCCCGGGCGATCTGGCGGGCGGGAGCCTCGATCACCCGCATCGCGAACGCCACGTTTTCAAACACGGTGCGGTTCGGGAGCAGGCGAAAATCCTGGAAAACTACTCCTATCCGCCGACGGAGGTACGGGACCGCCCACGGACGGACCGACACGACGCTCCGCCCGCCCACCAGTACATCGCCACTGGTGGGGATTTCCTCCCTATAGATGAGTTTCACCAGCGTG
>CADDZV010000065.1 GCA_902812875.1 Clostridiales bacterium | reverse complement strand
GTGTGGGGAGGGGCCAAGGTTAAGCTCCCATGGACCCCTCCCACCCTTATTCTTGCCTAGGTGGTGCACACTGGTGTTCGATGTGACGGCAGGTACAGGGGTATTGGTGATATCCCGGGGGCTAGGCACAGGTGAGGTCCTAGCGGCGGCTCATTTTCTATACGCGGTTGGCATTGCCGCGATCGAAGTGACCATGGATTCCCCCGGCGCACTGGAATCCATCGAGACGCTGGCGCGGGAAATGGAAGGGCAAATGATTGTAGGCGCCGGCACGGTGCTCACGCGTGACGAGCTGTTGGCGGCGAAGGGCGCTGGTGCGAAATTCATCATTTGTCCCCACTTTGATCGGGAGCTCGTCCGTGTGGCGGCAGAGGCCGGCCTTCCGATCGTTCCTGGGGCACTTACTCCGACTGAGATTTTAACGGCTTGGCGGGCGGGCGCGGCGGCGGTAAAGGTATTTCCAGCGGCGACCATGGGTCCTGACTATATCAGGCAGTTGCGCGGGCCCCTTGGGTTTATCCCGCTTCTGCCTACTGGTGGTGTCACGGCCGACAACGCCAAGAGCTTTGTGGCCGCCGGAGCATTCGGGGTCGCGGTGGGAGGCGGCCTGATGTCATCCAAGTTGCGGAGCGATCCTGGTTTATTCAAGCAGGAAGCGGCCCGTTTGCTCGCCGCCGTGCGCGAGGGGCGCGGACACGGGGGGGAGCATGCCGGTGCCTGAAGTCGTGGCTCTCGGGGAAGTTCTGATACGGCTGACTGCTCCATCCGGTATTTCGCTGGAAAACGCCAGCTCGCTTTTGGTGCATGCTGTCGGCTCGGAGGCGAACGTAGCCGTGGGTTTGGCCCGGCTCGGGCGCAGCGTCGGCTGGATCTCCTTTGTGAGCGACAACCCGCTGGGCCGCATGGCTGTGAATTCTGTTCGGCTACACGGAGTCGACACGCGCGGAGTGGTGATAGTACCGGAGGCACGTACCGGATTGTACTTCGTGGAATTGGCAAGTCCCCCGCGGCCGGCTACGGTGCTCTACGATCGCGGAGGCTCCGCTTTTGCCTTGGGACAACCGGACCAAGTCGGATGGGAACTACTGGACGGTGCCAAATTGATCCACGTATCCGGCGTCAGCCTCGCGGTCAATCCCGCGCTCGTAAGCCGGGCCCTGGCAGAGGCACACCAGCGCGGCATAGCCGTTTCATTTGACGTCAATTATCGCAGTAAACTGTGGGCGCCCAATGTGGCACGGGAGGCTCTGGCAGCTGTTTTGCCGAGAGCAGAACTTGCCATATGTACAGCCGAAGATGCCCGCTATTTGTTCGACTTCACGGGTACAGCGGAAGAGACTGCACAAGCGTTACGGGTTATGTTTGGGGTCCAAACCATGGTGGTAACCGATGCTGACAGGGGAGCCGTGGCAGTCACTGCAACTGGGACCTACCACGCTGGTGGACATAAGATCACGGTGGTCGATCGTATCGGTGCGGGCGACGCATTTACCGCCGGTTTTATCGATGGATATCTGTCGGGTGATGTTGAGTACGGGCTGAGGCAAGGGGTGGCCCTAGCCGCGCTCAAGCACTCTTTCTTGGGCGATATCCCCTGGGTGGCTAAGAAAGAATTGCGTAGCTTGATTGATGGCGTGCACGAACCATGGCGTTAACTCGATTCTGCCGAAAGGAGGAAGGCACATGAAGCTGGCTGGCAAGGTTGCGATTGTCACTGGTGCCGGACAGGGTATTGGCGAGGGTATAGCACGGGTACTGGCACGCGAGGGTGCAAAAGTGGTAGTAGCAGACATCAACGAAGTTAACGCGCGGGCGGTGGCCGAATCACTCACAGCTGCGGGGTTCCAGGCCGCGCCTGTGCGGGTGGATGTATCAAACGAAGCAAGCGTGCAACAGATGGTCGAGTTTACCATCTCCAAGTTCGGTGTACCCGATATCCTCGTCAATAATGCCGGGGTCGGAGTTTACACCTCCATACTGGACACATCCCTGGAGGATTGGAACCGGTGTCTCAGTGTTGATTTGACCGGCGTCTTTCTGTGCTCCAAATATGTTGTGCCGCACATGCAGGCACACGGGGGCGGCAGCATAGTGAACATTGCGTCCGTGCACAGTTACCAGAACGTGCCAGCTACCGCTCCGTACGCGGCGGCCAAGGGCGGGGTAGTGGCGCTCACCAGGGAGATGGCGCTCGACTTCGGCAAGGACAAGATCCGTGTTAATGCTGTATGCCCTGGCTGGATCTACACTCCGCTGACTCAGGGGATTTTCGCGGCTTCTGGCGACGCAGAAAAGATGAAGCGTGAAGTAGCCGAGCGACAAGTGCTTGGGCGTCTCGGAACACCCGAGGATGTTGGTCTTGCGGTGTTGTATCTGGCCAGCGATGACTCCTCCTTCGTTACGGGCAGCTCGCTTTTTGTGGACGGTGGCCTGACAGCACAACTGGAGACGTGGTAAACGGAGGTGACCGTCATGAAGGACCCGCAGAGGGACGAAAGCATAAGGCGGGCTCTGGAAGCAAACGGGCTGGACGCCTTGGTATGCCGGTTGCCGGAAAACGTTGTACTTTTGGCCGGTTACTGGCCCATCATCGGCCGGAGTGCAGTGGTTTGGCCGCGAGAGGGAGACCCGGTGCTTGTGGCGCCGGAAATGGAGCGCGAACCATTGGACAGGGCCACGGTTACAGACATCCGTACCTACGATACCTGGAAGCTTTCTGATCCATCACCTGATGATTCTCTCAGGCACATCTTGAAGGATGTCGCACTGGACCTTGGCTTGGTAGGCAAGCGCATAGGCTACGAAGGGAGTTTCGAGGACATTTCCCCAACCCAGAAGGTCCTCGAGCCGTGGCAGTTGGGCACCGCTGCGCAAGCCATGCTGCGTGATATTTTCGGTGAAAGCCTTGTCGACGCAACAAACCTGCTCGTCGGCTTGCGGGCAATCAAGACCCCTCTCGAGATCGAACGCATCAGGGTGGCCAACGAGATTGCCGGATTCGGTTTGGAAGCATTCCGGAAAAGCGTAGCCTCAGGTGTAAGAGAGTGCGACGTGCAGGCAGCCGTTGAATCTGCTGTGGTCGCGCGCGGTACGGGGTACAAGAGCACTCACCACGCGCGTGCGCAAGCGGTTGTGTTCTCTGGGGCGGAACGGCTATGGAGATGGGGCTGGGGATTGGGAACCACCAGTGACCGGCTCATCCGACCCGGCGACTTGGTGATGCTTGAACTAAGCACAGTGGCCGACGGTTATTACTCCGACCTTACCCGTATGATCGCAGTGCCACCAGTGGCCCCCCAAGTTCAAGAGGCGTACGATGCGTGTCTTGCCGCCAATCAGGCAGCTATAGCAGCGGTTCGGGCAGGAGCAACGGGTCGGGATGTTGATGCCGCTGCCAGAGCTGTCCTGGCATCACGGGGTTATGCGGCAGAGTTCATTCATCACACCGGGCACGGCGTTGGCTTTCGTTACCATGAGCCGATTCCGTTCCTTCACCCCTCAGTTGAAGGTCAGCTGGCCATAGGTATGGTCCACACCATAGAACCGGGTATCTACTCCCAGGAATTTGGTGGCATGCGCGTCGAAGATAACGTCCTCGTGGCGGCCACCGGTGCGGAGGTACTATCAGATTTTACGCGCGCCTTGGTGGTTGAATAGGGCCCTATGAGGAGTTCGCGTCAATGCTGGATTTCCTGCACACGCCGGAGCAGCTCAACCTGTGCCAGGAGGTACGCCAGTTTGTGGCCGGGGTGGACCGGCAGCTCGTGCTGGATATGGACGCCGAGCGGGTAACGTACCCACGCGAGTTCGTGCGGGCGGCAGCTGACCGCCACCTTTTGGGGCTTCGGTTTCCCACGGCGTGGGGCGGGCGGGGACTCGGCTGGACCGACGAGATCGTTGCCCTGGAAGAAGTCGGAGTGCTTGGGACTTCTCTGGCCTGCCTGTATTCCCTGCCGAGCATCGTCGGTGAGGCGATCGCCCGTTTCGGCACCGACGACCAGAAGACCCGCTACCTCACGCCTACCCTCGAGGGCAAACTGTTTACTGCCGAGGCTTTGACCGAACCCCGCGGCGGTTCGGACTTCTTCGGGGCTACCACCACGGCGAAGCGTGACGGCGACAGTTATATCCTGAACGGCCAGAAGCGATTTGTGGTGGGTGCAGAAGGAGCCGACTACTTTCTTGTCTACGCCAAAACAGATCCCGATGCCCCGGGGCAACAAGGCATGAGTGCCTTTTTGGTGGACCGGGGCCCTGGGGTGGAGGTCAAGCACGTCTATGGACTGATGGGTACTCGCGGCGGCGGGACCGGCCGCATCGTATTTCGCGATGTCCGGGTGCCGGTGGAAAACCTTTTGGGCGTTGAAAATGGGGCCGCGGAGATCTTCTACCAGATGATGATCCCGGAGCGGATGACCACGGCCGCGGGAGCCTTGGGCATGGGCCGGGCTGCCCTGGAAGTGGCAGCGAAATACAGCACCAAGCGGATGGCCTTCGGCAAGCGCATCAAGGAATTTGAGGCCGTGAGCTTCAAGGTCGCGGACAGCATTACCCTTCTGGATGCTGCCCGCGCGCTCGTTTACGCGGCGGCACGGGCTTGCGACGCCAGTACTCCCGGCCAGGTACAGCGGCGGCTTGTGTCCGAGGCCAAAAAGTTCGCTACGGAATCCGCTTGGCAGATCGTCAACCATGCTATGCAAGTCATGGGCGGCATTGGCTACACGAACGTGTTCCCAGTCGAGCGGCTTTTGCGCGACACACGGCTCATTATGATCTGGACGGGCACCAACGAGATCATGGACCTGATCATCCAGCATGAATACTACAAGCAGCTAGGGGCTGGAACCGCCGGGCGCGATGTGGAGCAGGACGCCGCCGAAGCCGGCAATCTGGACGAAAAGGTTTACGAATGATAGCACCCGCGCGGTAATATGTGGCCGAGGTGACCTGGATGGCTTCGGCCCGCCCCATCATTGTCGGCACAGCTGGCCACATCGACCACGGTAAGACCGTGTTAATCCGCGCCCTTACGGGCGTGGACACTGATCGTCTTCCGGAAGAGAAAAAACGCGGCATTTCCATCGACCTCGGGTTTGCTTCCTTCCGATTGCCGTCAGGCCGCTTGGCGGGTGTGGTAGACGTTCCCGGTCATGAACGGTTTGTACATAACATGCTGGCGGGCGTGCACGGCATGGACGTCGTCCTGTTGGTAGTGGCGGCCGATGACGGTGTTATGCCGCAGACCCGCGAGCACCTGCACATCCTCGATCTGGCGGGGGTCCGGAACGGGATCATCGTGGTGACCAAAATCGACCTGGTCGATGAGGCGTGGTTGGAGATGGTGGAGGAGGATATCCGCCAGGCCGTCGCCGGGACGGTTTTCGAAGGGGCACCCATGGTCCGCGTGTCGGCGTTTACCGGCGAGGGTATCGACACCCTCGTGGCCACCATCGATGAGGTCGCCAGCCGCGTTGGGGAGCGTGACGCCAGCGGTCTTGTGCGGCTGCCTGTGGACCGGGTGTTTACCATTCCCGGTTTCGGGACGGTTGTCACCGGTACGCTCGTGAGCGGCACCATCAGGCCCGGTGACCACCTCACCATCCTGCCGCGCGACCAACGTGTGCGTGTGCGCCAGGTCGAGGTGGACGGCCCCGTGCCCGCTGCCGTGGCGGGACAACGCGTCGGGGTGAGCCTGGTAGGGGTAGAAAAGGAGGACGTGTCCAGGGGCGACGTGCTCACAGAGCCGGGGGCGATCGTGCCAACCATGGCCTTCGAGGGTCGCCTGGTGCTTTTGGCGGGCGCCCCGCGTCCGTTACGCCACAACGACCGTGTCCACCTCCATACCGGTACTGCGGAAGTTCTCGGCCGGGTTCTCTTACGGGAAGGAGAGCTCGTGGCCCCTGGCCAGTCGGGATACATACGCTTCCAAAGCGAATCCCCGCTTGTCCTGATGCCGGAGGACCGGTTTGTCATCCGCAGCTATTCACCGGTAACCACGATCGGGGGTGGGGTTGTGATCGATCCCCACCCGCGCGGCCGGATACGCAGCCGGCCCGTCGCGGAGCTGCAGGTGCTGGAAGGGGCCACGAATGTGGAGCGGGCCGTGCAAGGCCTCCTGCGGCCGGTGCAGGGTCAGCTGGTTCCGCAGTTGCCTGCAGAGGTGGCACAGATTACCGGACTTTCACCTGCCCAGGCGGCCAGTGCGCTCGCGGAGGCGGCGGAGCAGGGTAAAGAAGTCATGAAGCTGGCCGGCGGCTATTTCGTCCACCGGCGGGTGCTGGAGAACTGGGCAGAACGGCTGACGCAGCACTTGAGCCAGTATTACCAGAAAAACCCGCTTCGCAGGGGGCCGACGACCGAGGAACTGCGGACCGGGCTGTGGCGGGGGCTCGAACCACGCCGGTTCCAGCCGCTTTTAGCTGCCCTCGCGGCTACCGGCAATTTTACCCTATCGAATGACGTAGTTTCCCTGGCTGACCACGCCGTGCAGCTATCTCCAGAACAACTGGAAATGGTAGCTAAGCTGGAAAAAGCCCTCCGCGACGGAGGTTTTGCCCCGCCGAGCCCAGCGGAGTTGGCTACTTTACTGGACGTGCCTGTGCCTGTGGTCAGGGAGCTTCTTGATTACTTGGGCGACGAAAACCGAGTGGTAAAGGTTTCCGACGACCTGTATCTGCCGTCCTCTTCTGTGGCGGAGGCCAGGCGGCGTCTGACTGAATTCTTTGCATCCCGGCCGACCTTGACGGCGGCCGAACTGCGTGACCTTTTGGGCACGACGCGGAAGTATGCCCTACCGATCGCTGGCTATCTCGACACCGCCGGCTACACCCGGCGCGTCGGGGATGTGCGGGTGGCCGGCCCGGCCTTGGCGAACAAGAGTTGATGCCCTGGGTTGCCTCGTTGCGCAATCCAGGTCGGTACGCAAATATATATAAATTGTCTGTCTGATTAATGGCGTTAATTATTCAAATTGACCGCTGCCGCTGGCCGCCATTATAATGAAACGCGGACTTGCACCCCCGGGAGGTCGAAATATGCGCACCCGCAATCTTTCGTTATTGATTGCGATTTTTCTTGTAGTGGCACTTGCGGTTGTATATGTCGTGGCCATCAACCCCATCGGCAAGTATTTTACCCTTGGGCTGGACTTGCGCGGCGGGGTGCGCGTGGTGCTGCAGGCGCAAGCGACCCAGGATCAGCCGGTGACCACCGATGCCCTGACGGCGGCCGAGCAGGTCATCCAGGAACGGATAAACGGCATGGGTATCTCGGAGCCGAACATCCAGATTGACACGCAGGCCAAACGGATCATCGTCGAAATCGCCGGATACAAAGATCCCGATGCGGCGGTAGCGGCGATTGGCCAAACCGCCAACCTGCGTTTCGTGGGGCCGGACGGCTCCACCATCCTTACAGGTAACGAGCTGACCGATGCCCAGCCGGAAATCCAGGGCACGAGCGACTACGTGGTTTCGCTGCAGTTCAACAAGCAGGGTACCCAGGCATTCGCAGATGCTACGAAAAAGTTTCTTGGCCAGGACATTACCATTTACTTGGACCAGCAGCCCATCCAGACGGCGGTTGTAAAGACCGAGATTCCCGATGGCAAGGCTGTGATCGAGGGTTTCAAATCATTTGACGAAGTAAAACGCCTGGCGGCCATCCTGCGCTCCGGTGCTCTGCCGGTAACCTTGAACGTAATCGAGAAGCGGGTCGTCCAGCCCACCATGGGTGAGCAGTGGTTGCACTACATGCTTTTGGCCGCTATGCTCGGCGTTGGTTTGGTAGTCCTGTACATGATCCTTTTTTACCGGCTGGCTGGTGTCACGGCTGACTTTGCACTGGCGGTATACATCTTATTGGTGTTGGGTGTGTTGCTGGCCTTACATGCCACCCTTACGCTGCCGGGGATCGCCGGTATCATTCTCGGTGTGGGTATGGCAGTCGATGCGAATGTCATCAGCTTCGAACGCATCAAGGAGGAATTGCGGCGTGGCCGCACCGGACGGTCTGCCGTGGACGCCGGTTTCAGCGGCGCCTTGCGGGCCATCATAGACTCCAACGTCACTACGCTGATCGCTGCTTTGGTCCTTTATTACTATGGGACCGGCCCCATCAAGGGGTTTGCCGTGACACTCACGGTCAGCATTGTGGTCAGCATGTTCACGGCGGTCGTATTCACGCACTACATTCTGCGGCTTCTCGCTGGGGCTGATCTCCTGCGGAACAGCAGGCTCTATTTTGGGGTCTAGGGAGTGAGACCAATGGACCTGAGGGCTCGTTTTGCTAAATACGATTTCATGCGAGCAAGCCGCATATGGATCAGCATTTCGCTGTTTATTATCGTAGTCGGCCTTGTGAGCCTGTTTTGGCACGGGTTGAACCTGGCAGTTGACTACACCGGCGGCGTGCAATTGGACCTGGTTTTTTCGCAGGAGATTGCAAAGTCGCAGATCGACAGCGCCCTTGCGGCCATCGGGCAAACCAAGGCGGATGTGAAAGGCGTCGGTACCAGCAGCAAGGAGTACCTGGTGACCGTACCGGCCATGTCAGACGCCCAGCTGGCAGCGGTTGTGGACCAGTTGCACCAGAAACTGGGCGATTTCACTCAAGCCTCTGTGGACGAAGTCTCAGCTACGGTAGCGCGTGAGCTCGTGCGTGAAGCGGTCATAGGCCTTCTTCTCGCCGCTGTGGGCATTCTCATCTATATAACCATCAGGTTCGAATGGCGGTTCGGCCTCGGCGTGATCGCTTCGCTCGTCCACGATGTGCTTATCGTGCTGGCCTTCTTCTCGGTGTTCCGCTGGCGGGTTGATGCCACGTTCATGGCCGCCATATTAACCATTGCAGGATACTCAGTGAACGATACTATCGTGGTCTTCGACCGCCTGCGGGAGAATCTCAAGGCCCGCAAAAAGGAGTCGTTTGCCGAGATTGCCAACGTGAGCATTGGGCAGACGTTAATGCGCTCCATCAACACCAGTGCTACGACCCTGGTAGCGGTTCTGGCGGTGCTTTTCACGGCCGGTCGGGCCACTTGGGAGTTCGCCATGGCTTTGTTTATCGGCATTGCCTCCGGCGCGTATTCGTCGATTTTTATCGCGGCACCGGTGTGGGTGTGGCTCCGCACCTGGTCCGAGAAACGCCAGCTCGCGGCTGCCGTGGCACCGGCTGTGGGCACGGCCGCCGTGGCGGCAGCGGCTGGAGCACAAGGTAAGGTATCAGTGCACAAGCTGCCCCCGGCTATTGGCAAGTCGACGGTGGCCACTGCCAAGGGAGAAGCCGGATCTGCTCCCAAGGAGGGCTCCGCGGGCGGTGAGCCTAAGGCGTCTCGCGCCTCCCAGAAG
>CADDZV010000064.1 GCA_902812875.1 Clostridiales bacterium | reverse complement strand
CTTCTGCGGGATTGGACTGTCCGGAGATCAGCCGGTGGCAGGCTTCTTCCACCTCTGCCGGCAGTGTGTTTGTGGCTGGCAAGCCCTACCGCCCCCTGCGGAATCTGCCTCTCATCATATACAGCGGGGCGGGCGGCGGTTACTGGGCAGACCTGGAGCATTTCTGCGAACGAGTCTTCAATGTTCTCAAGGTGGCTCCATGGCACTATGTCCGTTGGCGTGCGGGCCCCGACGCCCCTAGAAGGGCCCCGAGTCAACTATCCTGGCCCAGACAGGAGCCGGACCAACAGCAACGACGCTGCATGTATTATAGAGAGCACGTCACGTGGTGGGCGCATGCTGGGAGCCGGTATCGTCCTCCAGCGCGGCTAGTGCCAGCCCATTCGCCCACAGGGCCAGCGCCACCCGGTTGTGGACACCGGTCTTGAGCATGATGTTGCGGACATGGAACTTCACCGTATCTATCTCGATGAACAGGGCGCGGGCGATTTCCACGTTTGTCTTCCCGGACCTCACCAGTTCCAGCACCTGTACCTCCCTGCGCGTCAACCGGGGCTCCATGACACCGCCTCCGCCGTGACCGTCTCTGGTACCACGTCGCACTTCCAGGATTAGGATGTCAGGAACTTAGTATTTATTTGCACACATGGCGGGTGGAATCCTCCTCCAAAACCACACTTCGGTGTAGTACCGGGTGGCTTCTGTTGGCAATATGATGGTAATGGATGGCATAGAAGACTGAGAAGTAGTAACTGATGCAGGTTTTCAGTATCCAAAGGGGGTGGAGGTGTTGAAAAGAACTATTCCGATAAGTATCGTGATGGCGATGATTGCTTCGCTCGGGTTTCTGGTCGGTACCGCGTTGGCGACGTCGATCGGGTATAGTTACTACGGCGACTATATGTGTCAAGAGACCGGAAGCGTTCTTTTCCCAAATAGCGGCGAAGTCGACGGAAAGTCCTACGGGTACTCTGGTCAATGGCCGTCAGATTCAATTTACACTGTTGTATACCTGTACGCTCCTGGATCCGATCCCACGCAATGGGACTATGTAGCTTCTGACAGCAAAACACTTACCCTCGATCCGCATTCCATCGAGCTCATAGTCCCATACTCGTCTTCGGCTGCTGGGACGTGGCATACCAAAGCATGGTTGAAGGTCCACTGGTATAATGAGTACTGGTCGAACGACGATCCGTGCCCATCGCCCGGTCTGTTATGGGACATCGGCGGCAACACTCGATAGCGAGGCGAAGGAGGGAAAACTATGCTGTCCTGTGCGGCGATGCACGACCTGAAGGATCTTTACCAGAACGATGCCCTCCCCGCGGACACGCGACTGGCGGTTTCTCGCCACCTCCAGGAGTGTGGGGCGTGCCGCAGGTTCTATAGTCACCCTGCTCCCGCCAGCAGGCAGAGGACCCACGGGATACGTCGCTATGCCGCCTTGCTCTTGACTGCCGCCATTTTCTTGGTCTCCGCAGGGATCGGTTATGGTGTCACCCGCCAAGCCCCCTGGGAACGCGGACCGTTTGCGGCCGCGGCCTCGGCATTTGTCCACATCGGTAAGAGTGTCACGGTGGACAACAGGAAGATCACCCTCGACCGCGTGCTGTTGGACCGGGTAGCCACATACCTCTTCTTCACGGCCGCTCCGTCCCTGCCCGCCGGGCAGGCGTACGACGTGGCTTTACGTGACAATATGGGGGCCACGTACGCCCTGCATGCCTTGGTTGACTACGGACGGTACTGGCAGGCGGAACTTGACCCGGTGGCCGCGGCCGCCTCCGGGCTGATGGTAGCTATCTCCAATCCTGCCACGGGTCGCAGCGCTACCATTAACATCACCTTGCCCACAGCGGGAGCAGTGCATGGAACGGACATTTTCCCCCCAGACAACAAGGCTGCCTGGGGTCCCCTTCAGGTACGTATCAAAGAAGTTTCGTACGGGACCGTGGAGACGCGGCTGCAGTTCACGGTTACCCCTGCTGGTCCCTTGCTTGGTCTCGGCGTGGGCTTCAGCCCGTACACTCTTGATATCCCCGCCCGGCCCGGCGACCCGGCGGCCGAAGCGGAGTCGTGGCCGCTGGCGGCTCTGGAGCCAACCTCGTCGCGCTTCCAATCACCCTGGACCGCGGATTTGCTGAGTTCTTCTCCGCACGATACCAGTTTCACGCAAGCCGACGAGGTCCTGCCCACCACCACATTTACCCTCAACGCCGTCGGTTCCACGTATGCATCAACAGGTACAAGAGCCTTGCGGCTGCCAGGCAACACGGGGATCAGCATCCACGCCACTTTCCCGGCCGCCCTGAACGCAACCGAGCCGCTCACCCTGCAGGCCCCGCGGTGGTACGCGTTCCAGCCGGTCAATGAGCGGGTGATTATCCCGCGTACCGGCGACTCGGACACTGTACCCGCGCCGGGCCAGTTTCAGGCAGGGGACTATTGGGTGGTAATTGAAGCCGCCCGGATCACAGACGGCAGCCTGGTCGTGGTGTATCACCTGGAAGACACCCAGCACCAGTTGGTGAAAGGGGTGAGCCTGCTCATGAAAGTGCCCGCCCTGGGCTACCCTTCCGCTATGTACGTGCATGGCGATGCCTATCTGGCGGCCATATTCAACATGCAGGACAAGACCCTGCCGGCAGGTCCCATCGAGCTGTGCGTAACCGGGCTGGGCCAGGCGTTTGGCGGTGAGCCCGTCACTGTGAACCCGCCCGCCGCCGGAGCTTCGCAATGATCCCGTGCCATGTGGTGCGTGCCCTGGCACCAAAGTACATCGCCCATACCGTCAGCGGCTCCACCGGGCGGGACATCGAACAGCACCTGAGTGGATGCGAGGCCTGCCGGGTATTTTACCGCCAGGCCGGGTGCGAGGAAACGGGCTGGGCTACCCGTATGGTCAGGCGACACTGGCGACGCCTGGCGGTGGCAGTGATGGTGGCGCTAGCCGTGGCTGTGGCCGGGGCCGCGGCGGGCACGTTCACGGGCTATCAGCTCGCCGGGCGTGACCTGGCGCCCATACTCAGTATCATGGCCGGAGCCGTCGTGCCCGTCGGCCACGCTGTGCAACTGGGCAGCACCACGGATCCGAGCATCGCCTATACCGTCACCGTAACGCAGCTCGCCCTGCTGCGGGACCGCACGGATGTCTACTACACGATCCGGGGCCCGAACCCGGTCTCGGTGGCCATGGCGCCGTTTTTCATCATCACCGTGGTGGATGATCATGGCACCCAGTATCGCGCGCTGTCCCGTGAATCCGGGCGCA
This sequence comes from Clostridiales bacterium, assembly GCA_902812875.1. Taxonomy (GTDB): domain Bacteria; phylum Bacillota; class Sulfobacillia; order CADDZV01; family CADDZV01; genus CADDZV01. Next base: position 6,507 of record CADDZV010000064.1, on the reverse strand, counting down.
CAGGTGAGTATGTGGAACACTGCCCCCCGTTGCCGGCCGGGCGCCGGCCGGTTACGGTGCGGGTGGAGAATCTCGATACCGGCGAGGGCGCCTCGATCGTACTCTCTTCCCGCTAAAGCCTGCGCACCTCGCACGAGCACCCCGCCCATGGCCGATGCCTTGACCCGTAGCATCATGCGGTGGCTCCAGTGTCCAAAACGTTCAAGTCCCTGAACCGTTTCCTGGCCAGCTAGTGCCAAGTTACCTCGATCGGAACCACTGACGTCCAAGTGATTTGCTTGCCGAACCGTCGCTCGGTATAAACGACTGCGACCGCCAGCTGGCTGACATTGAGCATAGGCTGGAAGACCAGGCTCTTCACCAGATACCTGATTTGAAACTGCGAGCCGCCGCCATTATATGCTGGGCCATCATGAGCTTCCTAGCCGGCAAACGCCTCGCACCGTTCATGGTGGAGACCGTTCCGGTGCTGGAGCGGCACGGCGAGCTCCGCTTGACCCCCGAGGTGCGCGAGAAGCTCTTGAGCATGAGCGCCGCCACCATCGACCGGCTCCTGGCACACGACCGCAGGCGCCTGGAGATCAAGGGCCGTACGAGCACCAAGCCCGGCACCCTGCTCAAGAACACCATCCCTATCAGAACCTTAGTCCCGCCGTAAGTAACCTGCTCCGCCGCTCTTCGAGCCGATTGACCGGCACCCATACATCCCGGGAACCCCCTTGCCAGTGGCTCATCTCCCAAAGCCGCCTAACTACCTAGTGTTTTCGCTCCGGTGATCATAGCACTGTGTCTTCCGCCATCTCCCATCCTCCCTGGACTTATGCTAGTGCCGTCTCCAGGGAAGTCGGTTGCTGTAGATCGCTGGCCAGACCCGTAATCTAAGCCCATGAGGGTGCCTACAACATCCGCGGAAAAAGTGAGCAGTAACGCTAACGTTCAGCGCATACACGTTGGGGCGGAAGGTTGGGACCAGTAGGTTGGTCAATACGGCCAAATGCACTCTGACTGTGCCGGGCGAACTTGGCACCCCCGGTACTGTCAAGAACGTGACCGGTACAAAGCGCCGGTATGTTGCGCCACGTGATGTTCATTCAGGTGGTGCCATCAGCCAATTGAATGCAACGAAACGTGAGGCGCTTTAGATACACCACAAAGCACACACCTGTATTTTGATGACGACTCTATTCCGAGGCGTACATTTGTCGGGTTGTCTGGCCGTAAAAACGCGTACTCCGGCGCTGGAGGCCCCCGCGCCGCAGGATGAACGGGATGGCTGTTTTGTTGTTAAGGTATCCATCGTGTTCAGCCTGGCGTTGCTCATCTTGCTCATACTGGTCACTGTGCTACTGTTCTACGTGGGAAGTTTCAGCTTCGTCTGTCCAAGTAGCGTCTAGCACCAACCAGGTCACACAAGTTGGCCACGGACGCACAGATCGACGCCTTCGTGTGCAGGGTGAGGGGTATCTCGTGCACGGGCGGCCAGGGCGGTTCGATACCAGCCTCAGGGGGTAAGCAGTACAACGGATCAGCAGGCGCTTATCAGCCAGATCAATCAGAAGCTGGCCGGGTAGCTGCTCCAACAACTGTAGCAGCTGCAGAAGACCGGTGGAGTGCGCCGCTCCCTGTTATTTGGACACCATTCTGACTTTATCCTGCCGTCACGCCACCGCGCCCCCGGCAGCCACGAACTCCGCATAGGCGCCTTTGGGCAAGCGATAGCCTAGGCGCTCCACCAGCCAGTGTCCGTGGAAGCGGTCGATGAACTCCCGCACGGCCTGCCCAGCCTCTTCCAAGGTGCGGAACCGCCGAGTTCAAAACACCTGTTCCTTCAGCCGCCGGATCATTCTGCCACGCCGTTGCCACTCAGGTTCGCCCACGAAGGCGGGTGAGCACTCGATACTGAGCCACCTGATCTCCCCGAGAAAGAGATCACTCATGTACTGGCTACCATGGTCGTGTCGGAGCTTGAGGCCACGGGCGACGTCCCTTCGGAAGCCGCCGAACCGGTCCTGCACCGCTTGCCGGATCGGCTCCAGGGCTGCAAACCTATCCCCCACCTTGACCACCTCTGTCCAGGCGGCGAGGTTGAAGTGGTCAACCAAGACAAACGCCCAACCCCAACCGTCAGCTTCCGTCTCCACGCGTGTCGCGTCGGTGCCCCACAGGCGGTTGGGGGCTTCCGGGAGACACAAAGACCTTTTTCACGCCGAAGCCTGGCCCACACTTTCCGATGACCCTCGCCGCAGAACGGGCTTTGGCCAATGACCTCCTGCGCACAAGCCAGGAGCACATCTTCCAGTACGGTGCCTGACCTGGACCACCGCCGGCTGCCCGCCGGGGAACCGCCCCGCCGCCAAGCATACAAGCTTGAGCGGGCGACACCCAAAGGGTGGCTCGGCTTTGTCCTGAGGGCCCAGTACCGACTCCCAGGAACTGCTCTCGCCAGCAAGCAAGTTCAAAAGCTGGCACCCGGACTCCCGAGAGACGGTCGCGATGTCTTCCCCTCGCAGAAGCCCGAGCACTACCTCTGCCTTCTTCTTGACCGACCATCTCTGCTTCACCGTGACCACTGCACCCCCGGTCACAGGTTCTCCTCCCACGCCGACTTCGCTCCCTATTCGGTGTCCAGGGGTAAGAGGTGCAGCCTAGGGGACAAGCAACTTCCCTCCACAAGATGAGGTGGTTACTCGGCACCTCATTTTCTCGTGCTCCAGCAAGACCGGCCTGCATGACCGCGTCGAATGCCGCGTGGTTATGCCATTTTGTAAGTGTGCCACAAATGCAGTACGTGGCATGGTTTGCGTCGATGCCAAAGTTGACATCATTCTCCTAGTGTGTTACTTGAGCCATAATAGGACAAATCGTGTATGTTTTTTGATAAACAGAAAGGAGGGTGCGATGATGGGCGGAGCGACGATTATTATCGTTACCGAAAGTGCAATCTACATCATTCGACTTGCGGAGTAAACGGCTTCGGGCTCGGGGGCCCGCCCAGGGCCCCCAATCTCGTTCTTCTCCGAAAGGAGGTGGCGCTTTGGCGAATATGTTTGATGACGGGGAAGCCCTTACTTCTATTAGGCTATTCGGCTACGGGGTCTCAGACTTCTCTGAGGCGTCAACGCGAGCGTTCCATATAGGTCATCGCGAGTCCATCGGCACTATACAATTGATTTTCGAGGTTGGGGTTGATGACTCTACTGTCAATGAAGCTCGGGCTGTGATCCTCAAAGCCAACGATGTTCTCGTGCGTTTTCTGCCAAGCGAGTGTGGCGACTCAGGACTGACTTACGTCCTAGTCACCGTTCAGCGGGCCACCTACGGGTTAATAGGATCCTTCCCCAAGCTAGTTGACGCAGTGCTTTGGCGACCTGCATGCTGCTGAAAACGTCTGGCATTATGCCCACGAACGGCTGGAATTCTGCCTCCATAGATTGCAACTTTATATGGCTAAGCGCCTGCCCCGCTGGACAGTGGAAGGGCTGGCCCAACTGGCTGGCTATTACGTAACCGGAACTCTTTTCCCGGAAGAAGCAGAACGGAGTCGAGGGGGGTATGCTAACCACGGCTATGTATCACCGAAGTCGTTCTTTGCTTGGGCAACTCCCCCGGATCAACTAACGCAAAGGAAATTAGAGTCGGTCGCTGACTTGTCTAAGGAGCTTATGGCGTTCATCAATTCAGGCCACTTGAGAGAAAAAGCCCTGTACGGAACCGCTCTCGAGGTCATGTTATCGTGGACTGGAATGAAACAACCCGCTGTTCTAGAAATAATAAATGCGATCGTACGGGACCGCCATCGCACCCCGGACATGGTGGCTATTATGAACGAGCATTTCGGTCCCTCTGACATGAAGGTATGGCCCCATGATAACCCTTGACCGGGTCCGGAAAGTAAGAAGCGGCGTGACGGTGCTCGAGGACGTCAGTCTCAGGGCAGAGCCCCGTCACGTCATCGGCATCATGGGTCGCAATGGAGTCGGCAAGACCACGCTGGCCCACATTGCCGCCGGAATCCTGAGGCCCGACGCCGGTCGCATTGTGATCGACGGCCGCGACCCGTGGGCTGACTATAAGACCAGGCGTCTTGTAACCTTTGTGGGCCATCAAACTTTGTTCGACCCCATGATGACGCCCATGCAAGCTCTCTATTTTCATGCCCGCATCTATGGAGTCCAACGCGCCTCTGACCGGATCGCCGAAGTTCTACACGTGTTGGACGTTCCGCAACCTGACCAAAAGATGATTTTCCAGCTCTCCGCTGGCACACAGAAGAAGATCGAACTGGCCAAGGCGTTCATCTGTGACAGCCAAGTCTATATTTTTGACGAGCCGACCACGGGACTCGATACCGCAACAAAAACAGTGGTGTGGAGTCACATACGCCAATTGGCAGCGAGGGCGGCGGTCATTCTCATCTCGCACGATTCCATGGAAGTCCGCACTCTAGCCGATCAGGTCTTTCTCCTGTCAGGTGGGAAGCTACAGCCGATTGAGGAGGGGTTTTCGTTGGGCACACATCATGCTGGTGAGACCACAGTCCGGCTCGAGATAGCAAACTGGAACCCGGTTCTCAAGGAAGAACTGCGTGGGCTGTCCGGGGTTAGAAGCGTCACCGTGCACTCCCAGAGGCAGGATCCCAGCGAGCTTATCCGCCACCTAAAGGAGCAGGGACTCGTACTGCCAGAGGGAACCCCCGTACAGGTCATTACTCTCGATGACGATGCAAGCGAGTTCCTGGCCAGGTTGGGGCTGACGCCATCACAGGCTGCGGTCATACCGGCGCCTCCTGGCCCGGCTGAACTCATACTGACGCTGGCTAACATGGCTGCGCTATCTGGAGTACTGACATGGGCCAATGAAAAAGGTTTGAACATCCGCCGGGTACTAGCGGACCAAGATGCAGAAGTCACATCCGCCCCTGGCGATGCTCCCTCGGCCTCCAGGGGTGACCTCAGTGAATAGTGTCGTGGTCCTGTGGGAGCACGAAGTGCAGTCGGCTCTCCGACGCTGGTCGATAATCGTGCCGTCCCTGTTCTCAGGCCTCTTGGGGATGCTTGTGCTGGCATATGGCTTCCGCTCGTTTTTCCACTCATCATCCTACTATCTGACCTTTGCCACCGGCTGGATCTCGTATGCCATGGTCCTGACCGGGGTGACCGCCGGCCTGACCGCCACGCTCGATTTAACCACGCAACGGATACGCTATTTGCTCAGCCTCCCTGTTCCGCCCGGAGCGATCGTCCTGGGAAGATTATGGGGAGCGACTGCAGTCACTGCGTTGATCTCCACGGTGCTGCTCGCGTTTGCCGAGCCCCTTATCCTGCGTTTTTCTTTCTCGGCGCTCGTGGCCGTGTTCGCAGTGTTGGTTATCCAAGCACTTTCCGTGGTAGGGCTGGTGACCGCGCTAACCTACCTCGTACGTGATATCTCTAAGCTCGGCATTGCTGCCTCCATTGCCACAGGTGTGCTCCAGTACGTGAGTTCTGTTTACTTCCCCCCCAGCGTCTTCCCCTCATGGGCACGGCCGCTCGTTTATGTCAACCCGCTGACGCATGCCGTGGACTTCATGCGGGCGCTGCTTGCCCAGTCGTCCGATCACCTGGCCCTAGTAATGTTGATAGGTGAAACCACCTGTCTTGTGGGGCTGGGATATGCCCTCATGCGCCGGGCGCTGTTGAAAGCTTCCGACTAAAGTCACGGCGTGGCCACGATGCGCCGGAATATATCAGACCACAGGTTTTCTACTTCCACGATTTCCAGGCCAGCGGCGCGGATATTGTCGAGTGTGCGGCGGTTAATGTTTTCGCTGCCCATCCGCACCGCCAGCGGGTTAAGCACATCTAGCACCCACCCCACCACCGCCCGGTCAGAGCGCATGTGCTCCAGCAGGAGCACCCGGCCGCCGGGACGGCACACCCGACGTACCTCCCGGAGTCTCTGCACTGGATCGGGCACGGAGCAAAACACGAAGGTGGCCACCACGGTGTCAAAACTGGCGTCGAGGAAGTCGAGGCGTTCTGCGTCTCCAAGCCGCAGGTCCACCGGGACGCCCATGGCGGCCGCCCGCCGGCGGGCTCGCGCCAGCATGCCCGGGCTCAAGTCCACGGCTGTGACTTCGGTGCCAGGCGGGTAGTACGGTATGTTTAGACCCGTGCCTACCCCCACTTCCAGGACCCGCCCCTGGGCGCCTGACCACAGCCTTGCTCGCCAGCGCCCGACGACCCTTTTTTCGGCTATGCCCATGTAAAAATCGTAGTGTTATCAAGAGGCAGTTCCCACATTATGGATGCAAGTTAAATCGGCGTGGCGTCTATCACGTGCCGGAAAATCCTTGTCAAGCCACGGGACGCGCCCGTGCCTACGTCGAACGCAGGGAAGTGGCCCTGGCGTACCTTGCCAAGCCCCCCCTCGATACGGGCGACGGTGCGGTCCATGGCTTTCTTCTTCAACGTCTGCAGCCGGTCCGCCAGTCCCGTGTCTTCGGCGGTCCTATGCACCGCATTCACC
>CADDZV010000063.1 GCA_902812875.1 Clostridiales bacterium | reverse complement strand
GGTCATCGAGGCGCTGGGCAGGGCGGCGGTGGTGGTAATCGGCCCTGGTAGCCTTTATACCAGCATTATGCCGAACCTGATTGCGAAAGGGCTGGCGCCGGCACTCGCAGATACACCGGGGCGGGTCATCTTTGTGACCAACATCATGACCCAACCGGGGGAGACAGACGGCTATACGGCGGCCGACCATCTGCGGGCGCTGGTCAACGTGTTGGGACCGGGGGTTATAGACACAGTCATCGTCAATACCGGCATCCCGCCGGCTTCCGTGCTGGAACGCTACCGCTCCGAGGGAGCGGAGCTGGTGGCGGCGGACTTGGCATCATTCCGGGCATGGCCGGTGCGGGTGATCCACGGCGACTACTTGCAGCCGCTGGCGGATGACTACCGTACCTATGCCCGGCACGACCCGTCGCGGCTTGCACGAGCCGTAATACGGGCGGCCAGAGGAAGAGGATAGGACAAGCATTATACAGAATATGTGGGGCGAGGGTGGGGAGTCTCATGTATGGCAAAGACGTGTTCCCGGAAATCTCCGGCGAACTGGAAGAAGTCGAAAACGAGATCTTCCGCATATTGAAGAGCGACGATCCGTTGGTGGAAGAGATCACCACGCACCTTCTGCGCGCTGGGGGCAAGCGCCTCCGCCCAGCGTTGGTGGTGTTAAGTAGCTACTTCGGCCAGGCCGATCACGAGAAATTGATTACCTTGGCTGCCGCGGTGGAAATCGTCCACATGGCCACCCTCGTGCACGACGATGTCATCGACGATGCCGCCACCCGTCGGGGCTGGCCTACCGTCAACCAGAGATTTGGCAACCGGGAGGCCATACTCGCCGGTGACTACCTTTTTGCCAGAGCCTTCTCGGCCGTGGCCCAGCTCGGTGACCAGCGGGTGATCGATATCCTTTCCCAGGTGGTCTACGGGATGTCCGCCGGGGAGATCCGGCAAATCGCGGACGCGTTCAACCTGGCGCAGACCGAAAGTGACTATCTTTTGCGGATCTACCGCAAAACGGCCCTGTTTATCGCCGAGTGCTGCGAGCTCGGCGGGGTGATTGCAGGGGCGCCCGCAAGCACATGCGAGACACTCCGGAATTTCGGCTACGGTCTTGGCATGGGGTTCCAGGGCATCGACGACATCCTGGACCTCAACGGTTCCACCGCTACCCTCGGCAAGCCGGTGTGGAACGACCTCCGGGAAGGGGTTCTCACGCTTCCAGTCTTGCGGCTTTTGCAGGACAAAAAGGCCGCCCCGGAGGTGCGGCGGCTGATCGAAGCCCGTGACTGGCGGGCAGAGGAACTCGAAAGACTCAGGACCCTGATGGACAAAACCGGGGCCATCCAGTACGCGTACGACGTAGCCCGCCGGTTCATCGAAACTGCCCGGCAGGAACTGGCCAAACTGCCGGACATCTGGGCACGGGCCGTGCTGGACCGGGCCGCGGACTTCATCCTGGCGCGCAGCTTTTAGACCCGCAAGTCAGGTTTCCAACTTGATCAGGCCTTTTTTGAGGGCGTATTTCACCAAATCCACCCGGTCGTGCAGGTCGAGCTTCTCCATGATGTGAGCCCGGTGGGCCTGCACGGTTTTTACACTTAAAAAGAGTTGGTCCGCGATTTCTTGGTTGGTCTTCCCCTCTGCCACCAAGCGGAGCACTTCTACCTCACGTTCCGTAAGCCCGTCGAACTTATCTCGCTCGGCGGGCTGGCTACCGCGGCCAAGATATTCTTCCACGACTTTCTTGGCGACGGACGGGTACAGGAACGACTGCCCTTCGGCGACGGCCTGAATGGCTGAGACCAGGTCCCCGCTGGCCGTGCCTTTGAGCACGTACCCGGACGCTCCCGCCTCCAACATCTGGAAGATATATTCGTCGCTGTCGTGCATGGTCAGGATGAGCACACGGGTATTGGGGCATTTCTGCTTGATCACGCGCGTGGCCTCGAGACCGCTCACGTTTGGCATGCTGATATCCATGAGCACGATGTCGGGGTTGAGCTCGATGGTCTTCTGGATGGCCTCTTGTCCGTCTTTGGCTTCCCCTACCACGGTGATGTCGGGGTGGGTGACGAGTAGCGACCGGATGCCTTCCCTTAGGATCGTGTGATCATCGGCCAGCAACACGCGAATTGTCCGGGCTGGGGCTGGCATTACCTTTGGCCTCCTTTGGAATCGGAATGTCGACGTAAACGTGCGTCCCGGCCCCCCGCCGGGAGTTTATGGTCACCGTGCCGGCCAGGAGCATGGCCCGTTCGTGCATGCCGAAAAGCCCAAGCCCGCGTCCCTCGGCATTCCACCTGGGTGTGGGTGTGGGATCGAACCCCTGGCCGTTGTCGTCCACCGACGCCACTACGTGGCCGTCTGTACGCTCGATCATGACGTCCACCCGCGTGGCATGTGCATGTTTCATCACATTGGTGAGCGCTTCCTGCACGATGCGGAAAAGCGCCGTCTCGATATCGCTGGGCAGGCGCTCTTCCAGGTTGCGGGCATCGAAAGTCACTGTGATGCCGATGGGCTGCAGTGTGCGTTTGATGTACCACCGCAGGGCCGGCACCAGCCCAAGGTCGTCCAGCACGCTCGGACGCAGGTCCGAGATCAGGTTGCGAATGTTGTCGATCATGTTGCTCGCGAGCTCCCGGACGGCCTCGAGCCTCTGCCGGGCGGCTTCTGCCCCGGGAGGCAGTTCCCTGCCCACGAGTTCAAGGTTCAAGGCCAGGGTGGTCAGAGCCTGGCCGGTATCGTCATGCAGCTCGCGGGCGATGCGTTTTCTTTCATCTTCCAGAGAACTCAATATCTTGGATGACATATATGATTGATACGTTTGGATTTGGTTGAGCATGTCATTGAACGTTTCCGAAAGGCTCCGAATGGCGGGGTCGTTGGTCTTTATGGGGGCGCGACATTCGAGATTGCCGCCGCGGACGGCGTTGATGGTCCGCTGGAGCACGAAGAGAGGCTGGAAAGCCAACCGCAGGATCAAGAAATTTACTATCACCGTGGCTGTAACGCCGGTAGCCAAGAGCAACATGATAGTAAGAATTTGGTATTTCGGAGAGAGGGCAAGTACAACCCACGACCCGCCTACGGCCCCCACCGTAATGATGGCTGCGTTGGCCACAAGCACTTTTTCGAAAATTGTAAGGCTGGCGTCTATGCGCTTGATGGCGTGAATAATTGCCCGGTAGAACTGCAATATCATGCGCCGCCCTCCACGGCACATTATACCTGCTTTGTTCCGTAGGTCACAAGTTATACCAGTTTGACTTTGTGGGCAGGGAGAGGGCATATCAGGTGGCGAATGTACGAGGCACGCATACGGTACACATCTTCCGGCGGGCATGGCGGGGGGAAGGAGGTGATCGGGATGCAGACGCTGTATTACTTACTGCTCGTGGTAGGAGCATACCTTCTGGGATCAGTGCCGACTGGGCTTTTGGCGGTAAAAAAATACGCGGGCATTGATGTGCGCCAGGTGGGGTCGGGCAACATCGGGGCCATGAACGTCACACGCGTGGCCGGGCTGGGCATCGGCGCGGTCACCATGCTGGCGGACGCACTCAAGGCGTTCATCCCGGTGGTAGTCGCGTCGCACCTGGGGTATCTCACATGGCAGGTAGCGATTGTGGGACTAGCGGCCGTGGTGGGTCATGACTACTCGATATATCTGCGGTTTAACGGTGGCAAAGGCGTGGCGTCAAGTTTTGGCATGATATTCGGGCTGAGCCCGTATGCGGGCTTCGCCGCTTTGGCCGTGTGGGCTTTGACGGCCCTGGTGTTCCGCTATGCGTCGGTGGCGTCCATGGTGGCGGTGATGTCCATGCCCTTGTGGCTGTGGGCTTTTGGCCAGGACCCGGCGTACGTCGGGGCGGCGGTGCTCTTGTTTTTCCTGACCACCTACCAGCACCGCAGCAACATCAGGCGGTTGCGGCATGGCAAAGAACCCCACATCGGAGAGAAGGTAACCGTGCCGCCCGGTGCCAGCCAAAAGGGCAAGTGAAAAACATCATGAACGTGATTGTATTGGGCGCGGGTGCGGTCGGTTGCTATCTTGGGGGCCGGCTGGCCTTGGCGGGGCACAAGGTGACGCTTGTCGGCCGGGCGCCGCTGGTGGAGGCGACACGCGGTGTGGGGCTATTGCTCCACGAAGACGACGTCCGGTCGGTACCGGCAGCGGTAACATCGTCCTGGGAAGAAGCCCTGGACGTGTCCGGCTCGCCAGACGTGGTTTTTGCCACGGTGAAGGCGTTTGACGTGCCGGCGGTAGCGGCGCTGCTGGCGGAGGCGCACGGCGGCTTTCCGGTGGTCGCCTGGCAGAACGGGGTGGGCAGCGAGGAGCGGTTGGCCAGCGTCCTGGGGAGCGGGCGGGTGGTGTCGGCCACTCTCACGGCCAGTGTGTCGATGCCGCAGGCCGGCATCGTGCAGGTAAACACGCCGGGCCGCGGGGTGGCAGTCGCACCGGTGGTGGACGAACGTGGGGCGGCGGCAACGGCATTGGCGGCGGAGCTTGGGCAGGTGCTTCGTTCTACGGGCATCAAGGTGCTGTTTGCACCGGACCATCGCTCTCTCAAATGGTCCAAGTTGTGCCTGAACATCATGCTGAACGCCAGCTGCGCCATCCTGGACCGTGCACCGGCGGAGGTGGCCGCCGACCCGCTCGTGTTCGATTTGGAGCGGGCGGCGTTTGCTGAGGCCAGCGCAGTCATGGACAGGCTTGGTGCCCGGCCCGTGCGTTTGCCGGGTTACTCGCTGCCGGTTGTGCGGGCTGTGTTTTTGCGGGCGCCGGCCTGGGTGGGGCGGGCGGCCATGGCCCGCCTGGGCGGCGGCGGCCGCGGGGGCAAGCTGCCTTCGTTGCTCGGGGATCTCCGGCGGGGACGGCGCCGCACGGAGATCGACTATCTGAACGGTGCCGTGGCGGAGTGGGGGAAGCGCCTGGGCGTGGCAACCCCGGTGAACGGCGTGCTGGCATCGCTTGTCGCTGGGCTTGCCGCCGGCACGATCGACCCGGCCGATTTCCGCGGCAATCCCCGGGGCCTGTGGAGGTTTGTCCAGCAAACGTCTGTCCGTATGACGACCGCGTGAGGGCAGTGCAAAGACATCTTCTGGCAATATGGTGAGGAGGCTGTAAGGGCTTATCATGGATGGTTCTCAGTGGCAGTTTGTTCCGGTATTTTCGGTGCTACACGACGAAAAGAAAGTAGCTAGTATGATCGAGGCTTATCACCGGGCGGCGGAGAAAGCCCTTGGCGCAAGTATCCCGGCCGTCGCACGGGAAAAGGTGGGCGACGGGCTGGCCTTGTTTCTCGTGGTGACCGGCGGCACGGAAAACCTGCTTTTGGAAGTGGCTGGCCAGCGTGATGAGCCGGTGATCCTGCTGGCGCACCCGGAGCAGAATTCGCTGCCGGCATCGTTGGAAATACTGGCACGGCTCCGGCAGCTCGGGCGGGCCGGCCAGGTGATTTACTTCCCGTCACCGGATGATAAAGACGCCCAAAACCGTCTTGCCCAGGTGGCGTCTGCGGCTCTTGCCTACCGGAAGATGCACGGGGCCAGGCTCGGGCTGATCGGCCGGCCGTCTGATTGGCTCGCCGCGAGCACGCCCGACCCGGCCCTGGTGACCGAGGTGTGGGGCCCCACGGTCGTGCCGATTTCCATGGACGAAGTTCTGGAAGAGATGCAGGCGGCCGAGAGCGACCCGCAGGCCAGGCAAGTGGTAGGCGAGATGCGGCGGGAGTTCCTTGGCCGTGCGGTGCGCGTGGTGGAGCCCACCGAGCCAGACGTGGACAAGGCGGTCACCGTGTATCTCGCCCTGCGGCGCGTGGTGGAACGCCATCACCTGGACGCTCTCAGCATCCGCTGTTTTGATCTTGTCATCCGTGCCCGCACGAGCGGGTGCTATGCCTTGTCACGGCTTTTGGACGAGGACCTGGTAGCGGGGTGCGAAGGGGACCTGCCGGCCACGCTGACCATGATGCTTTTGACTTACATGAGCGGCCAGCCGAGTTTTTTGGCCAATCCTGCACGCGTGGACACGGCCGCCAACTCCATTCTCTTGGCCCACTGCACCATCGCCCGGCGGCTCGTGGAGAGATACACCGTGCGTTCGCACTTCGAGTCCGGCTTGGGTGTCGGCATCTCCGGGGAGCTGCGGAAGGCGCCGGTGACGGTGGCGCGGATCGGCGGGAGTGACCTCCGGCAGGTGTTTGTGGGACGAGGGGAGATCGTGGCTACCGGCGCGGCGGAAAATCTGTGCCGCACGCAGGCGACCATCAAAATGGAGGAGCCGGTCGATTATTTCCTGAAGCGGCCGCTTGGCAACCATCATGTGATCACTTACGGCGACTACCGGGAAGCGGTACATGCTTACCAGGAAATGTTGCCTCTTGCTCGCTAAGGCGCACACGTTCTTGGGGGCGGTTTGACAGGGATGGAACCGGGGCGAGGACTGCGGTGGCAGGGCGTGGCAATGGTTTTGGCGGTGGCGGTCCTCACCTACCTTGGCCTGTGGGAGGCTACTGCCAGCGTCCACCCCGCCGCGTCGCCGGCGGTGGTGATCGCGGTCGACGCCCCGCTTGCCGGGCTTGCCGGCCAGCTGGCCGCCGAGACCGGTGACGTGGAGATGCTGGTGCCGCCCGGCTCGCCGACGGGAGATCAGGGCACGGGCGGCTTTGCGGCGGCAAAGCTGGCGGCCCGGCAGGCTGACCTAGCGGTCGTAGCGGGTGAGCGGCCAGACGGTGTAGCGGGGGACTTCGCTGGATGGTTGCAGTGGCAGTTTGTAGTTCCCTGGTGTTCCGCCCGGAGCGAGCTTGGCCCGCAGGAAATGATCGCGTATCTCGACGCCCATCCGGTTTTGCCCGTACCGGACGAGACGGCGCCGCCGTCTTTCCCTTCGCCGTGTGACCCGGCGGCGGTGGCCTTGGTGCCGCTGGGCACTGCGACGCCGGGGTGGCATGCGGTGGGCGGTGCCGGGAATGCGGTGTGGCACGGCTGGCAGATCGAGGGCGGGCGGCTCCATATGCCCGTATACGTTTGTGCCAGGGGCGGCTTCGGAAACCTTGTGGGTGCCTGGCTCGACGTGCACGGGCGGCGGGCAGCCGAGAGCCGGGCGCGATTGGAAGCGGCGTTGCGAAAGCTTCTCGGCGTCGCCAACCAGACGATCAGCATCGATCTGGTCGGCGATGTGATGCTGGCCCGGGGGGTGGGACGCCTGATCGCCGCCGAGGGCGCCCAGGCCCCCTGGCGGGCGGTGGCGGCCACCCTGGCCCAGGCCGACTACGTTTTTGCCAATCTGGAGTCGCCGATCGGCACCGGCGGCACTCCCGTCCCGAACAAGGGCATCTGGTTCCGGGCCGACCCGCAGGTGGCGGACGGTCTCTCGTACGCCCACGTGGGCGGGGTAAGCCTGGCCAACAACCACATCCTCGACTACGGCGAGCCCGTGTTGCTGCAAACCATGGACATCTTGCAAGCGCACGGGATCGGTTACGCGGGGGCCGGGTTCGACCTGGCGGGGGCCCGCGCGCCGCTGGTAGTTGACATCCACGGGGTGCGCGTCGCTTTCTTGAGCTACAGTACGTTCGCGGATCTGATCTTCTCCCGGCAGTACCCGCGTCCGTTCGCTGCCTCCGACGACCGCGCCGGTGTGGCACCGGCACGGGTGGATTACGTGCGGGAAGACGTCGCCCGTGCGCGGGAGGAGGTGGACGTGGTGATCGTGGCCTTCCACTGGGGTGTGGAGTACACGCACGTGCCCGACGGGGAGCAGGTGGCGCTTGCCCACGCCGCCGTCGACGCGGGGGCGGACGTGGTGGTGGGCACGCACCCGCACGCCCTTCAGGGGATCGAGTATTACAAACACGGCCTCATCTTTTACAGCCTCGGCAACTTTGTCATGGATCAGACGAAACCTGTCACTACGCAGACGGTGATCGCCCGGCTGACCTTGGACCGGCAGGGGGTGACCGGGCTGCAGGTGATTCCCGGTCGTATCGACGATCGCCGGCCGGAGCTTCTTTCCGGGGACGACGGACAGGAATTGCTGGACCAAATGGCTTCCTTCCCGATACCTTCGACCGGGCCATAAGCGTGGGTGTTGGTGTAAGGCAGAGGGCGAGGAGGCGTCAGAATGGCTATGTTCGACGCGAAAGCGGACACGTACGACGAGTGGTATGCTACGGCCACCGGCCGGCTGGCCGATGCCATCGAGAAAGAGCTCGTGCTGGCGGTGGCCGTGCCGGTGCCCGGGGAGCGGGCCCTGGACGCCGGTTGCGGGACGGGCAACTACACTTACCTGCTGGCCAGTCTGGGGCTTGCGGTGACTGGCCTCGATATATCCGAGGGCATGCTGGCGCGGGCGCGGTCCAAAGGCGCCGACGGCGGTGGTCCGGAGTTTGTCGCCGGTGATTTTCACGCGCTCCCTTTTCGCGCGGGCAGCTTCGACCTTGTCCTGTCGGTGACGGCCTTGGAGTTCTCGCCACAGCCGGGCCTGGTATTGCAAGAGGCGCGGCGGGTGACCCGGCCGGGTGGGCGCGTGGTGCTGGCGGTGCTGGCGGCCGGATCACCATGGGCGGAGCTTTATCAGGAAGCGGCCCGGCGGGATCCCGACGGCGTCTTCGCCCACGCCCGCTTTTTCACCGCCGCCGATCTCCTGGGGCTGGACTTGGATCATCCACCGGATCGCGTGGTGGCGGGCCTTTATGTCACCCCGGAGGAGGCGGCAGAGCTCCCGGAGGAGAAAGCGTGGGCCATCGAGCGGGCCGCACGTGCCCGCGCCGGCGGGCGGCGGCCTGGCTTTCTTTTGGCCCGTTGGGCGGTATGACTGGGGGTGGGAACAGTGATTTCTTGCCAGCTTTCGCTATATCCGATTGGTGCGGCCAACTATAACGAGATCATCAAGGAAGCCGTCACCGTGCTCGATCGGGCCGGCGTGACGTATCGTGTCGGCAGCATGAGCACGGTCGTGGAAGGCGACGACGATGCCGTGTGGCAGGCCGTGCGGTCGCTCTTCGAGGCTGGTGCCGGGCGGGGGTTGGTCGTGCTGGTGGCCACGTTTTCCAACGCCTGCCCCGTTGATCCGCGCTAGTCGAAAGCAGGCGTGGCGGCTGTAATGTAAAATAATACCAGTGTGATAATACTGTTGCCTGTCAATCTTCTCCATGATTCCCGCCTCGGAGCAGGAGAAAAATTCGTCTATATTGTGCTGCTTGCAGCTGCGACGGAGATCGTCGCCGCGTCTCCATCCGACGGGTGGTGTGAGTGCGTCAGGCACAGTGCCGCGAGGCCTAGGTCGCCCTGGGAAGAATCCGGCGGGCGGACTGGAAGGGCGAGGCGTACTTGCGGGAGATTCTGAACCTGATCGTGGACGGCGCTGACTTCGCCGATAACGTTCGGCCCAACATTCTCGACGTGGGTACGGGGATCCCGGAGTTCGACCGCATGTATTACAAAGCCCGGGTGGCGTTCGAGTTCAACGGCCACAGCACTACGGTCCCACCGAGCGGTTTCCGGACGTCGACCGCCTGCGTGCCCACGATGACATCAAGATCCAGCGTTGCCTGGAGAACGACATACGTCTCTACCTGCGGGCAGCAAGCCGGCGCTTGTTTTCCTCGTGATTAGGCACTTACGGCGGCATGTCATTTTGCACATCCTGCACTTGCCAGATATAGTAACAAGCTGGCTCGATAAGTTTGAATTTCAGACTTATGCCCGATGGACGCGGCGGAAAGGTCGGGATGTCAGACTTATGGCAAGTTACCGGGGCGTTATGTGCGGCAATAGTCGGATTTCCAAACTTATGTCGGGCTCGCGGCAGCCTTCGTAGGGGCAAAAGTCGGGATATCCTACTTTTGCCGGGCTGTCAG
>CADDZV010000062.1 GCA_902812875.1 Clostridiales bacterium | reverse complement strand
CCCCTACCACCATGGCCTGCCCGGTATGCGGATACAAGGCCGAAACGATCTCACGTGCCTCGGGGGCATTGTTTTCAATGAGCGAAATGGCACGGGCACAAAGCCGGCGGTCCCCCGCCAGGACGCCAGACACCAGCTCTGTGGCCAGCGCGTTGCGGTTTGACGCCATACTCACGCCCTGACCTTCTGCACGTATTCTTCGATGAACGCGACGATGTCCGCCGTCGAAGAGCCAGGGCCGAACACGGCCGCTACCCCGCGCTCCAGCAAGAACGGGACATCGTCCGGCGGGATGATACCACCGACCACCACCAGCACATCGGAAAGCCCGAGCTCCCGCAGCCGTTCCACAATGCGCGGCACGAGCACCCGATGGGCGCCGGAAAGAATGCTGATGCCTACGACATCCACGTCTTCCTGGAGAGCGGCCTCGGCGATTTGGTCGGGCGTCTGCCTTAGCCCCGTGTAAATGACTTCCATACCCGCGTCCCGCAGTGCCCGTGCCACCACTTTCGCACCGCGGTCATGGCTGTCGAGACCGGGTTTTGCCACCAGTACCCTGATCTTGCGTTCCACCGCGATATCCCTCCACCTCAGGCTAGTAAAACCGCCAGTGTCACACCACTCTAGAAAACGGGTGGGGCGTGGTATTCCCCAAAAACCTCCCGCAGGGTATCCATGATCTCTCCGAGCGTAGCGTAGGCGCGCACGGCTTCCAGGATGGGATACATCAGGTTGCCGGAACCACGGGCCGCATCGCGCAGTGCAGCCAGACGCGAACGCACTTCGGTGTTGTCCCGCGTACGGCGTACCTCCTGCACCCGCTTGATCTGGGCCTCCTGCACCGCCTCGTCCACCTGAAGAAGCGGGATACTGATGGGCTCATCGACCTGGTAGCGGTTGACACCGACGATCACGCGCCGCCCTGCTTGCACCTCCCGCTGATAGCGGTACGCCGCCTCCGCGATTTCCCGCTGGAAAAACTGCTTTTCGATCGCCGGGATGACCCCGCCCAGTTCGTCGATACGCCGGAAATAGTCCTTCGCCCCGGCTTCCATCTGGTTGGTCAAGGCTTCCACAAAGTAGGAACCGGCCAACGGATCGATGGTGTTGGCCACGCCCGATTCGTCGGCAATGATCTGCTGCGTGCGGAGGGCAATCCGCACAGCCTTTTCGGAAGGCAGTGCCAAAGCCTCGTCCATCGAGTTGGTGTGAAGGGATTGCGTGCCGCCCAGCACCGCGGCCAAAGCCTGCAGGGTAACGCGCACCACGTTGTTTTCCGGCTGCTGGGCGGTCAGGCTCACGCCGGCCGTCTGCGTGTGGAACCGGCAGAGCCACGAGCGCGCGTTTTTGGCCCCAAACTCGTCCCGCATGACGTGGGCCCAGATGCGGCGGGCCGCCCGATACTTGGCGATTTCTTCGAAAAACTCGTTGTGGGCGTTGAAGAAAAACGACAGGCGCGGAGCGAACGCATCCACATCGAGCCCGCGGGCGATCCCCCACCGGACGTACTCCATGCCGTCGGCCAAGGTAAAAGCCAGCTCTTGCACCGCCGTGGAACCGGCCTCCCGGATATGGTAACCAGAGACGGATATGGTGTTCCATTTTGGCACATGCTTGGTACCGAACTCGAACGTATCGACAATGAGCCGCATCGAAGGTTCGGGCGGGAAAACGTACGTATTCTGGGCAATGTATTCTTTCAGAATGTCGTTCTGGATGGTGCCGCCAACTTTGTCCCACGGCACGCCCTGCTTTTCCGCCACCACGAGGTACATTGCCCACAGGATGGCCGCCGGGGCATTGATGGTCATCGAGGTGGTCACCTGGTCCAGCGGAATCCCGTCAAACAGGATCTCCATGTCCCGGAGACTATCAATAGCCACGCCCAGTTTTCCGACCTCACCGAGCGCCATCGGGTGGTCGGAATCGTACCCGAGTAGAGTTGGGAAATCGAACGCCGTGGAAAGCCCCGTCTCCCCCTCGGAGATAAGGTACTTGAACCGGGCGTTCGTCTGCTCCGCAGTGCCGAAACCTGAGAATTCGCGCATCGTCCAGCGGCGGCCCCGGTACATGGTGGGGTAGACCCCGCGCGTAAACGGGAACTCGCCTGGACGGCCCAAGTCACGCTCGTAGTCAAAACCAGACAAATCTGCGGGTTCATACAGGGGCTTGATCGGCAAACCAGAAATCGTGGTGGTGGTGTCTACTGTGTCATTACCAGTTCCGGTGCGAGTATTGCCAGCCACACTGTTTCACTCCCTCCGGCGGCGTTGACATCACAAACTCCAGTATATCACTGGCCCAAGTTAACTGAATTGACAGCTTTGCCGATACAAAGATAGCGCCGCCATGTGTTTGCAGGGGGAACACCACTTGAACCAGGAAGACGACATCAGACATATCATAACCACTGGTAGCATTCGCACGCTTCTGCAGCCCATTTTCGTGCTGTCTTCTGGTCATATCATCGGATACGAAGCCTTGTCCCGGGGGCCACACGGCTCCCAGCTGGAAATGCCTGTCGCCATGTTCGCCGCAGCCGAAACCGCCAATGTCCTGGCGGAACTCGAACATCTGTGCCGCCAGTCCGCCCTGCAAACCAAAGCACGGCTTTTACGGCCGCGGGACCTCCTGTTCGTGAATATCGATCCCCGCGTGCCAAGCTCAGGCGATTTCATTCCGGACAACCCCGCCTTGCGCCCCGACACCGTGGTGCTGGAATTGACCGAACGCCTTGCCGACCTGTCCCGCCTCAAGACAGCCCTGGCCCACTGGCGCCGCTTGGGCTACCGCATCGCCATCGACGACGTGGGATCAGGGTATTCGGGCCTTTTGACCCTGGCAGAAATACGGCCGCAGTTCATCAAGCTTGACATGTCTATCATCCGCGGCGTGGACCAAGACCCGGTGCGTGCGGCACTCGTCCGGGCCATGACCCAGTTCGCCCGCGAGGTCGGTGCCTATGTGGTAGCCGAAGGCATAGAGACTGGCAAGGAATTGGCCATCTTGCAGGCACTCGGGGTCGACTACGGCCAGGGATTTTACCTGGCACGGCCGCAGGACAAACCGCTCGCCCACACGCGCCTGCGTCTCTTGGCTAGCCGGTGATGGCCCGGGCGGCATAGTAGGTAAAAGCAGCGATCAGGGCTGAACCCGGGAAGGTAAAAATCCAGGTCAGCACGATATCCATGGCCACACCCCACCGCACCGCCGACAGCCTTTTGGTAGCGCCGACGCCCATCACGGCCGATGTAATGACATGCGTGGTGCTGATCGGCACACCCAGAAGGGTGGCCCCCAGAATCACTGCACCCGAGGACACCTCCGCCGCAAAACCATGCACCGGCTCGAGCTTGCCGAGCCGCACGCCCAGCGTGCGGATCACGCGCCAGCCCCCAAGTTGCGTGCCTATGCCCATCCACAGGGCAGAACCGAGCATTACCCACAAAGGTACTTGAAAATGGCTCAAAAAACCGCCCGCGACCAAGGCCGCGGTAATGATGCCCATGGCGTTTTGCGTATCGTTCGACCCATGGCTAAAAGCCATGAACATGGCAGACAGTACTTGACCGCCCCGGAAAAAGCGGTTGGCACGGGCAGGACTCGTGCGGTGGGCTGCCCACGCCAGGGCGACCATCAGTAGATACCCGGCCACCAGACCTGCCACCGGGCTGAGTACAAGACCCCAGGCCACTTTAAATAGGCCAACAGGGACCAGGACCCCGGGGCCGCCTGCTACCAGACCGGCCCCGATCATGCCACCGACGAGGGAATGGGTAATGCTGATGGGAATTCCATAATACGTGCAAAGCCAAGCCCAGGACGCCGCTCCCACCAAGGCCGAGACCACTATCGCCATCGTCATGGCCTCCGGCTTGATGATGCCGCGGCCGATCGTGGTGGCTACCCGCGTGGTCACCAACGCACCCAAGATGTTCATGGTGCGTGCGAGGGCGATGGCCTGGGTGGGGCGCAAAGCCCGAGTCGATATCGTGGTAGCGATGGCGTTGGCGGCGTCGTTCATGCCGTTGAAAAGGTCGTACACCCATGCCAAAAGAACGATGAAAACGGTCAGTCCCAACGAGAGTGAACTAGGCATTTTTCATGACCACGCTCTCGAGCAGATGGGCGACGTCCTCACATTCGTCCGTGACAACCTCCAAGGTCTCGTAGATTTCCTTCCATTTCATCACCGTAAGCGGGTCCTTCTCGGTAGCGAAAAGGTCCGCCAAGTCCTCCCTCAAAAGGCGGTCCGCCTCGTTTTCCAGCCGGTTGATTTCCATGGAATGACGTCGCACTAGTTCGAAATTCCGGGCGGGCAAGGCGGCCACCGCCGCTTTTACTTCTTGCACCGATTGTTCGATCACGTTGACCAGCGCCACGCATTGGGGGGTAGGTACTTCGATGCGATACATCGCGAGCCTGGCTGACGCTGCTTCCATCCAGTCCACGATATCGTCCATGTGGCTGGCAATGGCGTGGATGTCTTCGCGGTCGATGGGGGTGACGAAGGTCTGGTTCAGTTTGGTGATGATCTCGTGAGTGATGTTGTCGCCGCGGGACTCGAGCTCTTTGATGTGACGCGATTTCTCTTGGACGTTTTCGAAATGCTGCACAAAATCGCTCAATGCTGCCGCGGTATCCACGGCATTGGCAGCCGCCGTGTTCAAAAGCGTAAAGAATTTGTCGTCCTGGGGCATGACCCGAAACACTTTATCGCCTCGCCTTTCCATTGCGGCACAATAAATCGGGCACGCCTGCGTGCCCGTAGGGAGACATTCGTCTCGGATCAGCGTGTTTCCTCCGGAACCGCCGCTAGTTTCAGCCAGAAAGTCGAGCCGTGCCCTTCCTTGCTTTCCACCCCTGCCTCACCGCCATGGGCTTGCATGATGTGCTTGACGATCGCTAGCCCTAGCCCCGCACCGCCGTCGGAGCGGCTGCGGGAACTGTCCACGCGGTAAAACCGTTCAAACACGTGCGGCAGGTGCTCCGCCGGGATACCGGGACCAAAGTCAGTCACGGAAATCACGGCACGATCGGCTTCGCGCCTGACCGCCACCGTCACCGCCGCCTCCGGGGGTGAAAACTTGATGGCATTCTCGACGAGATTGGTGACGGCCTGGGCGAGGTACTGGCGGTCGCCCTGCACCCGCACGGGTTCTTCGCCAGTGTGCAGCCGGATGGCGATCCCTTTCTCCCGCGCGGCGCCTTCCATGGCACTGGCGGCCACGGCGGCCACGTCGCGCAGGTCGACCAGCTCGGTCTGCAGCTGGAAGGACGGCGCCTCCAGCATGGCAAGCTCCAGAAGTTGGCCCACCAGGTGGCTCAGGCGCTCCGCCTCGTCGACCATGATGTGCAAAAACCGCTCTTCTTCCTGGCGGTCCAAGCCGCCCTGCAGTAGGGTTTCCGCAAATCCGCGGATCGCGGTCACCGGCGTTTTGAGTTCGTGGGATATGTTGGCGACAAGCTCTCGCCGCGATCGTTCCAGATTCCGGAGTGCCGTGATGTCGTGCAGGAGAAGCACCGCCCCTGTCTCCACGCGCATGCCCCGCAGAGGCGTGACGCTCACCACGAACGTGCGCTGTTTGGGCGGTTGGTCCACCGTGAGCTCGGTGCGCACCGGTATACCCTTGTAGATAGCGGCCGGTACGCCGGCCGTCAGGTCGGGATGGAAAATCGCCGCGCTGTAATGCCCCCCGACCACGTTTTTCCCCTGCAGGTTCAGAAGCTCAACCGCCGCCGGGTTCGCCATGATAATCCTGGCCTGGCTGTCGACCACCAGTACCCCGCTCACCATGCTGCCCAATACAGCTTCCAAAAGGCGCTGAGCCTTTTTGATCGCTCCCATCTCTTCGCCCACGCGGCGCGCCACTTCGTCCCCGGTGCGGGCAAGGGCCGCAAACTCAGGCGGTCCGCCGGGGTCGAAGAAGGCATCGTAACGCCCCTCCCCTAGCTGACGCAAGGCCGTGCCGAGGTCATCCAGGTAGGCTGCCCACCGGGTGCCGACCCGCCATGACCACCAGACAAGGCCCGCGAGGATTAAAAGGGCTCCCCCTACCCCCCAGAAGAGGGCGGTCCCGCCGGCCCGGGTGGCACCGATGACGTCGAAAGCCGCCACCGCTCCCAACAAGCTGGCAGCAAGCGCCAGCATCACGAGCAGGTATCTAATCTGAATGCGCATGGTCCCATACCCCCTCCCGGGGAGGATCGTAGCGATAACCGAGTCCGCGCACAGTCACCACGCGGGACGGCTGCGACGGGTCTTCCTCGATCTTTTCCCGCAGGTGCCGCACGTGCACATCGAGGACACGCTCGTCGCCGAAAAAGTCGGGGCCCCAGACAGCCTCGAGGATCTGCCTCCGCTCCAAAAGACGGCCGGGATGGCTGAGGAAATAGTCCAGTAAACGATATTCGATGGCTGTGAGGGGATACGTTTTCCCGCGCCGGCGCACGACCCCGGCGGCCAGATCAATCTCGACATCGCCGTAGCTAACCGTCTTTGGCGGTACGACTTCCGTCAGCCGCCGCCGCAGAAGGGCCTTCACCCGTGCCAGAAGCTCGCGGATGCCGAACGGCTTCGTGAGGTAGTCGTCCGCCCCTGTCTCCAGACCCAAAACCTTGTCGATTTCCTCGTCCCGGGCAGTGAGCATGAGCACCGGCACCTGGTTTCCGGCCGCGCGCAGCCGACGGCAGACCTCGAGACCATCGAGGCCAGGCAGCATGATATCGAGAATGATGAGATCCGGCCCACCCTGGGCTAACCGCCACGCATTCTCGCCGTCGGCCGCCTCCTGCACCCGGTATCCCGCGTGCTCGAGGTGATGCCGCAGAAGCTCACGGATGCTTGGCTCGTCATCCACCACCAGTACCGTCAACGGCCTATCAGGCATTGAGACGCGGCCTCTCCCCTGTCACCATGTAAACGATCCACTCCGCCAGGTTGGTAGCATGGTCGCCTATGCGCTCCAGGTACGATGCCACCAGGATGAGATACAGGCCCTGGTTGATTTTCCGCGGGTCCTCCATCATGTACGTCAAAAGCTCCCGGAATACCTGGCTATAAAGATGATCGACCTCTTGGTCGCGCTGTGCCAATTGGGCCGCCAGTGTAGCGTCATGGTCCACGTACGCTCGCACGGCGTCCTGGATCATCGTCTCCGCTACCTCCGCCATGCGGGGGATGTCGACCAGCGGCTTGATGAGCTCCTGGCCCCCGAGCCGGATGGTCACGCCGGCAATATCAACGGCGTGGTCGCCCATGCGCTCGAGATCCGTAACGATCTTCAGGGCGGTGCCAATCAGACGCAGGTCCGAGGCCATCGGCTGCTGCAAAGCCAGAAGGTTCAGGCAGCGGTTTTCGATGTCGATCTGTAGGTTGTCCAGGATGTCGTCCTGTGCGACCACTTCCTGTGCCAGGGGCACGTCGCGTTCCTTCAGCGACCTGACCGCCCGTTCGATCGCATCCGCCACCAGGGTAGCCATGTGCAGAATGTCGGCTTGCAGTTCCTGCAGCTCGGTATGAAACGATTTTCGCGTGTTGTCCATGCCCATCACCCGAACCTTCCCGTTATGTAGTCTTCAGTTCTGCGGTCGGACGGTCTGGTAAATATTCTCTGCGTGGGGCCAAATTCCACCAGCTCACCGTTCAGGAAAAAGGCCGTGAGGTCAGACACACGGGCAGCTTGCTGCATGTTGTGGGTAACGATGATGATTGTGTACCACGATTTCAGGCTGTCGATCAGGTCTTCCAGGCGTGCGGTGGCCGAGGGGTCCAAGGCTGACGCGGGCTCGTCCATGAGAATGATCTCGGGCTCCACGGCCAGGCAGCGCGCGATACACAGCCGTTGCTGTTGTCCGCCGGAAAGACCCAAGGCAGAATAGCTGAGGCGGTCTTTTACCTCGTCCCACAACCCGGCCGCCTGCAGGCTTTTTTCCACGATGTCGGCGAGCTCGCGCCGTTTGCGGATTCCGTGCAGCCGGGGGCCGTACGCCACGTTGTCGAATATGGACATGGGAAAGGGGTTTGGCCGCTGGAACACCATGCCCACCCGCTTCCGCAGGCTGACGACATCGGTACCTGGGGCGTAAATGTCTTCACCGTCGATGGTGACCTGCCCGCTCACCCGGAACCCCGGGATCGTGTCATTCATGCGGTTGAGGGTGCGAATGAACGTCGATTTTCCACAACCAGACGGCCCAATCACGGCACTGACCGCGTTGCCCGGGAACGAAACGGTAATGTTTTTGAGTACATGTGCATTGCCGTAGTATGCGTTCAGATCAGTCACGCTTATTTTGTCGTTCGTTTTGTCGCTCGTTCTGGTCTCCGGCAAACTCCTCACCTCAGTCCAGCCCTTTGGCCGCTTCCGCCGTCTAGTGCGGTCCCCGGCCGCTGAACCGGCGGTACCAAAGCCTCACGGGACCCAGAAGTAACCCGTTGATCGCCAATACCACCAGCAGGAGGACCGCCGCCGACCGGTTGGCAATCTGTTGCCAGTCGGGCACGATGGGGTTGGCCTTTATGCCCCACAGATAGACAGCCAGGGTTCCCCCAGGGGCAAACGGGTTGAGATCGAACAGGTGCCCGGAGGTGCTCACCCCCGCCGTATACACAAGCACGGCGGTTTCGCCGGCTGCCCGCCCGGCCGCCAGTGTAAGCCCGTTCACGAGAGCCGGCAACGCCGCCGGCAGAAGCACCCGCACAAGCGTCTGGTGAGGCGTCGCCCCCAAAGCCAGCGACGCGTCGCGGTAGGTAGCGGGCAAATCTCGCAGGCTCTGTTCGGTTACGTTCACAATGAGCGGCAGGTTGAGAATGGCCAGGGCCAGGGACCCAGACAGAATGGAAAAGCCGAACCCCATCGCCTGGCTGAACACAACCATGCCGAAAAGCCCCAGCACGATGGACGGCACGCTCGCCAGGGCCTGGACGCCAAGCCGCAAGGCGTCCACCCGCCGTCCGGGCCGAGCATACAAGGCCAGATAGATCCCCGCCCCCATACCGAACGGCAGGGCAAGGATGAGTGACAGCAGGGTAACGTAAAACGTGTTGAATAGCGGCGGGCCAATACCGCCACCGGCCGAGACTGGATGCGGTTTCCCAGTAATGAACTGCCACGAAAGCCCGGGCAGTCCCTGCCGCAATACTGACGTGATAAACCACGCCAGGATAAAAAGCAGCACGAGAGCCGAAAGCCACAGTACCACGGTGGCTACCGCGTCCCAAAAACGCATGAGCCGGCGATGACGTTCAGCGCCCAATGTTCGCCCCTCCCCGGCCGCGAATAGCTACTATCAATGCCATCGTCAAAAGCAGGAGCAAAAAGGCCAGCATGAACAGGGCGTGGCTCCAGGCCGACCCGGTGGGAGCGTTGCCCATCGACGTCAAGATTTCGCCGGTGATCGTGTCAGTGGGAGCGAAAATGCTCGTGGGCCACTCGGGCGTGTTTCCAATCACCATTTGCACGGCCGTGGTCTCGCCAATCGCCCGGGCGAGGGCGAGCACAAAGGCAGTGGAAATGCCGCGCGAAGCTACCGGAAGGGTCACACCGCGGATGGTCTGCCAGCGGGTAGCCCCGAGGGCACGCGATGCGTCCTCGAGTTCCTGCGGCACCGCCATGAGGGCGTCTTCCGCGAGACTAAGTACTGTCGGCAGGATCATCACGCCCAGGACCACCGCCGCCGCCCCCAAGCTGAACCCGGTGCCTCCGCCCAGCCGCCGGAAGACGGGTACAAACACGGTAAGCCCAATCCAGCCGTACACTACCGAAGGGATCCCCGCCAAAAGGTTGACAGCCGGACGCAGCATGGCATCCATCCACCGGGGCGATATCCTGGCCAGGAAAATGGCCCCCGCCAAGCCAAGGCCGCCGCCCAGCACCAAAGCGAGAAGGCTGGCAGCCATCGTCCCGGCCACCAACACAACAATGCCAAGCTGGCCCGGCGGGCTCCAGCGGAGGCCGCCAAAAAACTCGCGGGGCGACACTTCGGCAAAAACGCCCAGCCCCT
>CADDZV010000061.1 GCA_902812875.1 Clostridiales bacterium | reverse complement strand
GCTGCGGCGACGGCAGCCCCGCGTCCGCGGGCAACCGAGCCGGTGCCGGCCAATCTGCCGGGACGGGCGGTTCCGGATGCAGCCGGCCGGAGACCGGCGGCCGAGAAACCTGAGGTCAAACGAAAAGTAGACCGTATCGACGAAAAAGAGCTGCGCGCCCCCGGCAAGGCTCGGGAGCTGATCCGTCCCCGTGCGTCGACACCGGCGCGGGAGGTGGCGGGACGCCAAGCAGTACGTAGTGCGCCCAAAAAGGTTACCATTTCCGGACCTCTGACCGTGGGGGAGCTGGCCCAGCGTCTTGGATTGCAGGCGAGTGTAGTCATTCGCATCCTGATGTCGCTGGGCGTTATGGCGGCAATCAATGCGACCATTGATGCCGACACGGCGGGGATTGTTGCCACCCATCTCGGTTACGAGGTCATCATCCCGCCTCCCGAGAAAACGCTGGAAGAGCTCGTGATGGCGACGACACCGGACGACCCGGCGGACCTGGAGCCCCGCCATCCTGTGGTGACCGTGATGGGTCATGTCGACCACGGCAAGACCTCGTTGCTCGACGCGATCAGGCACACGAACGTGACGGCGGGCGAGGCCGGCGGCATCACCCAGCACATCGGGGCATCAGAAGTCCACGCGAACGGCCGCCGCATCGTTTTTCTGGATACGCCGGGGCACGAGGCCTTTACCGCCATGCGGGCGCGCGGGGCGCAAGTCACCGACGTGGTTGTGCTGGTGGTGGCGGCCGACGATGGTGTGATGCCCCAGACTATCGAGGCCATCAACCACGTCAAGGCGGCTGGTGTCCCCATCGTGGTAGCGCTGAACAAGATCGACAAGCCCACGGCGGAACCGGAACGGGTCAAACGGCAGCTGTCGGACCTCGGGCTGGTTCCGGAAGAATGGGGTGGCGACACCGTGTTTGTGCCGGTGTCGGCCCGTACCGGGCAAGGCGTCGACCAGCTACTGGAAATGATCCTTTTGGTGGCAGATATGCTCGAATTGAAGGCCAACCCCCGGAAGCGCGCTCGCGGCGTAATCATCGAATCCCAGCTTGATCGTGCCCGTGGCCCGATGGCCACTGTGCTCGTGCGGGAAGGGACGCTGCGGGTCGGCGACGCGGTGATCGTGGGCAGCACGTACGGGCGCGTACGGGCAATGTTCGATGATAAAGGCAGGCGCCTTGCCAAGGCCGGGCCGGCTACGCCGGTGTCTGTGCTCGGCCTCGTGGACGTGCCGCAGGCCGGCGACATTTTGGTGGCCGTCGAGGACGAAAAAATGGCACGAGAGCTTGCCAGCCAGCGTAGCACGCAAAAGCACCAACAGGAGCTCCGCGTGCAGCGCAAGTTGACCCTGGATGACCTTTACCAGCAAATTGAAGAAGGCAATGTGAAAGAACTCAAGATCGTTCTCAAGACCGATGTGCACGGCTCCATGGAAGCGATGGTAGCCGCCTTGGAAAAGCTCTCGAACGATCGTGTGCGGGTGGTGGTTATCCACAGCGGGGTAGGGGCGATCAGCGAAAGCGACATCATGCTGGCGGCGGCTTCGAATGCCATCGTCATCGGGTTCAATGTGCGGCCTGATGCCAATGCCCAGGAGGCGGCGCAGCGGGAGCACGTGGATGTGCGGACGTACCGAGTGATATACGAGGCAATCGACCAGGTTAAACTGGCGATGGAAGGCTTGCTGGAACCAGAGTACCGGGAAGTTATGCTTGGCCACGCCACCGTGCGGGCGATATTCCATGTACCGCGGGTGGGCACGATCGCCGGGTGCTACGTGAACGATGGCAAGCTCGTGCGGGGTGCCAGTGTGCGGCTGGTACGGGATGGCACCGTGGTGTACGAGGGGAAGCTGGCGTCGCTAAAGCATCTGAAGGACGATGTACACGAAATTTCGGCCGGTTTTGAGTGCGGCGTGGGCCTTGACGGGTTCGAGGACATTCACGAAGGGGACGTCATCGAGGCCTATCAAACCGAAGCCGTTCGGCCCGGCCAGGAAGCCAAGGCCGGCCGCCACTAAGGTGCAAACCATGAGAGACAGAGCGAAGCGCCTGGAGTCAGTGCTCCGCGAGGAACTGGCCGAGATACTCAGTACAGAGATCAAAGACCCCCGCCTGAGCGGTCTTGTGTCCATCACCGGGGTGCAGGCCAGTCCCGACCTGCGGCGGGCGAAGGTTTATGTGAGCGTCATGGGTCCGTCTGAGAATCAGGGAGCCGCGGCTGCTACCCTCAAGGCCGCCACCGGCTTCATCCGGCGGCTCGTGGCGGAACGCGTACCCCTGCGGTTTGTACCCGAGCTGGACTTCCAGCTGGATACCACCGCGGAGGAGGCCGAGCGGATCGAGGCCCTGATTCGGGAGCTCCACATCGGGGAAGGCGACGGGCCGGGGCTGCCACTGAAGGAGGATCGCCCATGACGCCAGATGTCCCAGCGGCGGTGGTAGAACTTCTGCAGCGGCCCGGCTGCTTTCTTTTGGGACTGCACGTTTCCCCGGACGGCGACAGCATCGGCAGTAGCCTTGGGTTGGCCCAGGCCCTGAAGGAGCAGGGCAACCAGGCCGTGGTGGCGTCGGAGGAGTCAGTGCCAACCATCTACCGGTTTTTGCCTGGGGCAGGGGACGTGCTTCGTCCTGCGGACATAGCAGGGCAGAGCTTCGACGTGGCGTTACTGATCGACTGCGGCGGGCTCAACCGAACTGGCACCCTGGAACCATTCCTGCACAAAGTGCCGGTGGTGGTCAACATCGACCATCACATCACGAACACCGGGTTCGGCGATGTTTCGTGGATCGACCCCGACGCGGCTTCAGCTGGTGAGATGGTTTACAGGCTCATAAGAAAATTGCAGTGGTCGATCAGCCCGCAAGTGGCCACGTGCTTATATACGGCGATTTCTACCGACACCGGTTCGTTCCGCTACCAGAACACGTCTTTTGCGACGCTGCAAACCGCGGCGGAACTGGTGGCGGCGGGGGCGAGGCCCTTCGAGGTTGGTGACGCTGTCTACGAGCACAAATCTCTGCCTGCGCAACGCCTGCTCGGGTATACGCTCGCGAACATGGTCATGGCAGCGGGGGGCAAGTTCTCGTACGCGTGCTTGCCTTGGAACGTTTACGAAAAGTACGGTGCTAAAGACGAAGACGGAGAGGGCATCGTGAGCGAGCTTAGAAAGACCGACGGCGTGGAGGTGGCGGTGCTCGTGCATGACACGTCATCCGGGGCCGTCAAGGTGAGTTTTCGCTCCCGTGCCGAGGTAGACGTCTCCCGCATCGCTTCCCGGTTCGGGGGTGGCGGCCATGCCCGGGCAGCCGCTTGCACGTTCTCGGGGAAAAGCCTGGACGAGGTACGCGATTTGGTAGTGGCAGCCGTGGAAGAAGAGCTTTCGCGGCAGAATAGGGCGGAGTGACAAAAAGGGCCGTGACGAGACATCTCGACGGGGTAGTGCCGGTAGTCAAACCACCGGGTATGACATCGTTTGGCGTCGTCCGTTACCTCGGGCGCCTGTGGCATGCCAAACAGATCGGGCACACCGGGACACTTGACCCACAGGCGGCCGGCCTCTTGCTTGTATGTGTTGGCCAGGCCACCCGGCTTGCGGAATACTTTCAGAACGACCGCAAGGCCTACGTGACCGAGTTGGTGCTAGGGGTTTCCACGGACACCGGCGACGGGAGCGGCAGAGTCGTTTTGCAAACCGACCCCGAAAAGGCGTGGCCAGGAGTGGCGGCTTTGCAAGCCGCCCTGGAACATTTCACCGGCAGGGTGGAGCAGGTGCCGCCCGCGTACTCTGCCGTGCGGGTGTCCGGCAGGCACGGCTACGAGTGGGCCCGGGCTGGCGTGCACGTCGAGCTTCCGCGCCGCATGGTCGAGATATACCGAATAAATTATCTTCACGGACCGATGGCGGTGCAGGGACGTTTTTCTGGTTGGCCGGGAGTAGTACTGCGGGTGGAATGCCAGGCGGGAACGTACATCCGTTCGTTGTGTACGGATTTGGGAGCGTATCTGGGAACCGGCGGTCATATGGGATTTTTACTCCGCGAACGGGTGGGCGCTTTTAGCGTGGGCGAGGCCTGGACGCTTGAGGAACTAAGGGATTTGACCGCCGCCGGGCAGGCGGCGACGGCTTTTCTGCCGCTGGCTAACGCCCTCCGGGGCTGGCCGCAGGTCGAGCTACCGCAGGAAGCGGCCCGGCGGTTGCAGTACGGGGTTTGCCCGTCACCGGACGAGATTCCACTGGCCAACGTGCCGGAGGGCTTGTTGGCGCTCACTCACCAGGGCGAACTGCGTGCGGTGGCGAGACACGAAAAAGGCCAGATCCGGCTTGAGAAGGTAATGGCTGCTTCCGGTCAGGAGTGAGCCTCAAATGGAGATCTTGCGATCGTTACGAGAGCTTGGGCGCTGGCGGCGGGGGGTTCGGGTTCCGGTCGGGGTCGCCATCGGCGCCTTCGATGGGGTGCATATCGGCCACCAGTATCTGTTGCGGACGTTGCATCAATGGGCCGAAGACGCCGGTGGGCGTGCCGTCGCAATGACGTTTGAGCCCCACCCGCTGGCGGTAATTTCTCCGGCGCATGCCCCCAAACTACTCACAAGCCTGGATAACAAATTGGAACTTTTCGCGGGGCTTGGGCTCGACGCCGCAGCAGTCATAAGCTTTACCCCTGAGTTTGCTGCCCTGACGCCGGACGAGTTTATGCAACTCGTGATCCACGACGTGATGAAGGCATCCTACGTAATAGTCGGATTCAACTTCACTTTCGGTGCCCTCGGCAAGGGCACCCCTGACGACCTCGTGGCAGCCGGGCCGCGGCTTGGGTTTGAGACGGTGGTAGCACCGCCGGTGTGCGTCGGCGACGTGTGTGTGAGCAGCACGACCATTCGTGCGGCGGTATCACGCGGGGCACTCGAGGAGGCCATGGTAATGCTCGGCCGTCCGTTCTGGCTTCCGGTCGCGCCTTTCGCACTCTCGACCCTCGAAGGCGGCCTTTACCGGGCCGCGGCTGCGGTTGACAGCCGGTTTGCCGTCCCCAAGGCGGGGGTGTACGCTGGCCGCCTGCGGATGGAAGGCCGGAGCAGGGCAGCGGCTGTGCTCATTAGCAGGAAAGCGGACACGCCTCTCGCGGAATTGGCAACCAATGTGAGCGGCCAGGCCGAGGACGGGGTCGAGTTGTGGGCACGGCTCCCGGTATCCCAAGAAGATTTCGGCCGCCGTTCAGGCGAGGTCTTAGCCTATTCTGAAGAGAAGCTGTCAGCGATGCTGCAAGAAGATGAACGGCGAGCCGAAGTGCCAGGGCGGGCGGTGCCGTAAGCACGGCAGGCCAAAGGAAATTTACTTGGCTGCTGGTATATGCTAGAATGCATGAAGCCGCTTGAACCCTTGGCTTTGGGCATGGGGCCTCCCCACTGACGATCGGTGGCCGTGCTCCGCAGCCACGGGCGATTGCGATAAACAGGGAGGGTCATATATGGCATTGTCATCGGAACAGAAGCAAAGTATAGTACAGAGCTTTCGCATTCATGACCGCGATACCGGCTCGCCGGAGGTCCAAATTGCATTGCTGACCAAGCGTATTGCCGACCTTACCGAGCATCTCAAAGTGCACAAGCATGACGTGCACTCCCGGCGTGGGCTGTTCAAGATGGTGGGGAAGCGCCGTGCTTTACTCGAGTATTTAAGACGGGAAGACGCAGCACGTTACCAGCAGCTCATCGAGCGCCTGGGACTGCGGCGCTAATCGGGTGGCGGAAGTCAGGGGAAGGGGGGTAATCCCCCTTCCGTTGTTTGTGATTGGCGAGGAGGCGAAGATATGGCGGATGCTATCACAGGACCGGAAAACGTTCACACATATGAGGTGGAAATCGGCGGACGCACGCTCAGCATAGAATCCGGCCGCGTTGCGGGGCAGGCGGCCGGCGCCGTGCTCGTCCGATATGGCGATACGGTCGTGCTGGTTACTGCCAGTGTTTCAGACCAGCCGCGCGAGGGAGTGGACTTTTTCCCTCTCACCGTCGACTATGAAGAAAGGCACTATGCAGTCGGGAAGATCCCAGGTTCGTTCTTTCGCCGTGAAGGGCGTCCTACCGAAAAAGCAATTCTGTCTGCCCGGCTGACCGACCGTCCTATCCGTCCCTTGTTCCCCGATGGTTTCCGTAACGACGTGCAGGTCGTGGTGACGGTTTTGTCGGCCGACTACGACAATGCCCCGGAGATCTGCGGGCTCGTGGGGGCGTCGGCTGCTCTCACCATATCGGACATCCCGTGGAACGGACCGATCGGGGCAGTGGTGGTCGGCCTTGTGGAT
This sequence comes from Clostridiales bacterium, assembly GCA_902812875.1. GTDB lineage: Bacteria > Bacillota > Sulfobacillia > CADDZV01 > CADDZV01 > CADDZV01. Next base: position 4,314 of record CADDZV010000061.1, on the reverse strand, counting down.
GGCGAATTCGTAACCAACCCCACCCGCGAGCAGGAAGCGAAATCGCAGATGCACTTGACCGTAGCCGGCACCCGCGATGCCGTACTCATGGTGGAGGCGGGTGCGAACCAGGTACCGGAAGAAACCATGCTCGATGCTATCTTCTACGGTCATCGCGAGCTGCAAAAGCTCATCGACCTGCAAGAACATATGCGGGCGGAGATCGGCAAACCAAAGCGCGAGATTCCGCTGCACCAGATCGACCCGGACCTGGAATACCAGGTGCGAGCCTTTGTCGGTGACCGGATGCGGGCCGCGATCATGAATCCGGACAAGCAGGCGCGTGAGCAGGACATCCGCACCCTTGTGGAAGAGGCGGTCGCCGAGTTCGCTGGGGAGGACGAGACGCTGGCCAAAGACGTGGCCGAGATCGTCGGGAAAATCGAGCGGGAAGAGGTGCGCACCGGTATCCTCAGTCGCGGCGTGCGCCCCGACGGTCGCGGGCTCACGGAGATCCGGCCGATATGGATACAGGTTGGGGTACTGCCGCGGGTGCACGGGTCAGGCCTTTTCACTCGCGGACAGACGCAGGCGCTTACAGTGGCCACTCTCGGTACGGTTTCCGACTTGCAGGTATTGGACAACCTCACCGACGAGGAATACAAACGATACATTCACCACTACAATTTCCCACCGTACAGCACGGGCGAGGTCAGACCGTTGCGCGGTCCGGGGCGGCGCGAAATCGGCCACGGTGCCCTGGCGGAAAGAGCCCTGGAACCGGTGATCCCACCTGAGGATGAATTCCCGTACACAATCCGCCTGGTGTCTGAAATCCTGTCATCGAACGGCTCGACCTCGATGGCAAGCGTATGCGGCAGTACGTTGGCCCTCATGGATGCCGGCGTGCCCATCAAGGCTCCGGTGGCCGGAATTGCCATGGGCCTAATCAAGGAAGGTGACCAGGTAGCGGTCCTTACGGATATCCAGGGCATGGAGGACCACCTGGGCGACATGGATTTCAAGGTGGCCGGCACGGCTACCGGGGTCACGGCGCTGCAGATGGACATCAAGATCGCTGGCGTAACGCGTGACGTGCTGGAAAAGGCTTTGCGGCAGGCCCGCGAGGCACGCCTGTTCATCCTCCAGAAGATGCTCGAGGTGATCCCGGCACCGCGCTCGGAGCTGTCACCGTATGCACCGCGTATTATCACCCTGAGCATCGACCCCGAGAAGATCCGGGACGTCATCGGGCCGGGCGGCAAGACCATCAACAGGATTATCCTGGAGACCGGGGCCAAGATCGACATCGAAGACGACGGCAAGGTGTACGTGGCAGCAGCCGACCGCGAGGCAGGGGAGAAAGCCGTGGCCATGATTCGCGAACTTACCCGCGATGTGGCGGCCGGCGAGGTGTACAAGGGTCGCGTAACCCGGATCATGAATTTCGGTGCGTTCGTGGAAGTCCTGCCCGGCAAGGAGGGACTCGTGCACATCTCCGAGCTGTCGCCACGGCGGGTGGAACGCGTGGAAGATGTCGTGAACGTTGGCGACGAGCTGGACGTAGTGGTGACCGAGATCGACCGGATGGGGCGCATCAACCTTTCGCACAAGGCCTTGCTTCCGCCGGAGCGGCATGTGGAAAAACGGGAAGAGGGCCGGCGTGAAGGGTCATACGGTAATAAACCGCAGACGAAGCATGGGGATCACGGCCACCGGGGGCGGTGAAACAGGATGGATGCCCTCGCATGGCCTGGTATGCCGGGCGCCGGGGACAAAGCCCGCGATAGGAGCCAGGTAACGGTCTACTGTCTTCCCGGGGGCGCAAAACTGGCTGTTGAACAGGTCCCATATACGCGGTCGGTGGCCCTGGGAATCTGGGTGAAGGCCGGATCGCGGGTGGAACCCGGAGACGCAAACGGCGTTGCTCATCTTTGCGAGCACATGGTGTTTCGGGGTACAACCAGCCGTTCGGCTCAGCGCCTGGCGGAAGAGATGGACGACATGGGTGGCGAATTCAACGCCGTCACCGGGCGTGAATTCACCACCTTTTTCGCGCATGTCCTTGACCAGCATTTTGACCAGGCGCTTGATCTCCTGGGGGATATGGTGCTCAATGCCACCCTTGATGAACGTGAGCTTGAACGGGAGCAAGGCGTGGTTCTGGAAGAGATCAAGATGTACGACGACGACCCGGGGGCACTCGCAGAAGAGCTGGCGGCTTCGCTGTTCTGGAGCGGACATGCCCTTAGCCGGCCGGTGGAGGGCACGGCCGCCTCGGTCAAAAAGCTGACGGCGGCCGACCTGCGTGCCTTTTATCACCGGTACTACAAACCACAAAACATGGTCATTGCGGTGGCTGGCAACGTCGACCCCGCATCGACGTACGAGGCGGTTGTGCAAATGCTTGGCCAGGGCGACAGAAATCCGGTGATGGTTGCCGCCAACGGCATGCCGGTTTACGGTCCAGCGGCGTTGTGGGACGCTCCCGCACCGCGGGCAACGGCACACCCCCAATTGGCAAAAAAGAAAAACACCGAGCAGCTCCACATGTGCATAGTCGCCGATGGGTTGGCGGCCGGCGACGGGGACATCTACACCTGGCAGCTTCTGACCAGCATACTCGGCGGCGGGAACTCCAGCCGTCTTTTCCGACGCATACGGGATGAGCTTGGCTTGGCCTACGCGATATCAAGCTACCCGGCGGCTCTCACGGACACGGGCTATACCGCCACGTATGTCGGTGTGGAGCCGGCCGCGGCCGGGGCCGCCCTGGACGTGATCGTGGAAGAGATGGCACGGCTGTGTGAAGAAGAACCTACCATGGGCGAGCTGGCCCGTGCCAAGGAACAGCTCAAGACCGGCCTCGTGCTTTCCATGGAAAGCCTCTCCAGCCGGATGACTGCGGTTGGCAATGCGCTGGCCGGCTACGGGCCGTTGTTGCCCGTCGATGAGGTACTGCGAAGAATCGACGCGGTGTCCACCGGTGATGTGAAGCGGCTGGCCAAGCGGATATTCCGGCCTGAACTGGTCACCATGGCGGCAGTCGGGCCGGTGGACGGCCTCCCGGACATCCAGGCCGTGGTTGGACGATTCTGGGACCAAGAATTCCGGCAGGCTGAGGCGGGCGCGTGATGAGCGAGAGGCCGGTGCTCAAGTTTAGGCGCGCGCCAGGCAACGACGATCTTCCCTTGCCCAGGTACATGACTGCCGGGGCGTCGGGATGCGATCTGCCGGCTTTTGTGGAAGATGTGGTCGTGATTCCTCCCGGTGGCCGGGCCATGATTCCCACCGGGTTTTACGTGGAAATACCACCTGGTTACGAAGGCCAGGTACGCCCGCGAAGCAGCTTGGCGGCAAAGCACGGCGTAACGGTGCTGAATGCTCCCGGCACGATCGATGCCGACTACCGCGGAATGCTGACGGTTGTTCTGGTGAACCTGGGACAAGAGCCTTTTGTGGTGCGGCGCGGGGACCGGATTGCACAGCTGGTGATCGCCCCGGTGGTGCAGGCAGAAGTCCAGGAGACGGAAACCTTGTCCGACACACAGCGCGGCGAGTCCGGGTTTGGCCACACGGGAATGAATTCTGACGTGCCGTCATAGGCCTGTTGCGGGGTGCCATATGGCGGACGGGCAGCGATGGAGCAGCATGCGTACGCGTGAAATCATCAATCTTGCCGACGGAGCCCGACTGGGGCCAGTCGGTGATGCGGACATGTTGTTTGATCCTGACACCGGGCAGATCATCGCGCTGCTGGTACCCGCGAGCGAACGGGATGGACTTTTCCGCCGCCGCTTTCTCACCGTGCCGTGGGCGAGCGTAAAGAAGATTGGACCAGACGTGGTCATCGTGGACATCGACAAAATGCAGCCTTTGTGATGACGGATAAGCCGCCTCTGCCTTGTAAAGACTACGCCCTGAGAATTTGCTTGCAGGGAGGTATCGGGGCGTGCCGACGACAGTGACAGGGGTTTTCCGGACCCAGCGTGAGGCAGAGGCGGCAGTTAAGCAGCTTCGCAAGCAAGGTTTTGGTGACAACGAGATATCGATCATAACGAAGGACACCGCCCGCTCAGGGCAAGGCGGTCAAAACCGCGGACGCGACCGCGACATGGAGCTTGGCGAGGTGGGGGGCGAAGACGTAAGCCAAGGCGCGGCCTGGGGTGGTGCTGCTGGCGGGGCAGCCGGTCTGTTGGCCGGCCTGGGGGCACTTACCATCCCCGGCATCGGACCGATACTGGCAGCGGGACCGTTGGCAGCCGCCTTGACAGGGATGGCGGCCGGGGGGTTGGGCGGTGCCCTGATCGACTACGGCATTCCTGAGAACGAGGG
>CADDZV010000060.1 GCA_902812875.1 Clostridiales bacterium | reverse complement strand
ACATTTGGCAGCACCCCCATCCCGAGCGTATCACGGCAGCAGTGGCAGCCCTGATCCACGGCAAGACACGGCGGGGGCTATATGAGCCAGTTCCTCAGCGTCGAGGCAGCGGTGAAGCTGGGTGCCGATGGCGTGGTCTGCATGGCCTTCCCCGGTTCCGAATTTGAACACCTCACTCTGCCTTACCAGGCCCGTATTGGCGAGGAGGCCGAGAAATGGGGGGTTGCACTGCTCGTCGAGGCGTTGCCGCGGGGGTTCGATCGCTCGTCCTGGACGGGCACCAACCTGGCGGCGGCCGCCCGCATTGCCGCCGAATGGGGTGCCGACATGGTGAAAACGGCGTTCACCAATGCGGACGACTTTCGCATGGTGACGTCCGAGAACTACATCCCCATGGTCATTCTCGGCGGTGAGAAGGCGGCGGACGAGCGGCAGGTGTTGGAAAGTGTACGCGAGGCCCTTGACGCCGGTGCCGCCGGCGTGGCCATGGGCCGCAACATTTGGCAGCACCCCCATCCCGAGCGTATCACGGCAGCAGTGGCAGCCCTGATCCACGGCAACGCCACGGTTGATGAAGCCCTGAAATTGCTCAAATAAACCGCGGATCGCCAGATAGGAGAGATAACATGGCATATCAGAATCATCTGGCCTTGTTTGAGGCACCGCACCAGGTGCGCCTGGTGGAGCAGGAGCTGCCGGCACCTGGACCGGGGGAGGTAGCGGTACGCATTCACGCCTGCGGAATCTGCACGTTCGAGCAACGGCTGTACACTGGTGCGAGTCCCACCTACCCGTTCCGGCCGGGCCATGAGGCGGCCGGGGAGGTGGTCGCGGTAGGGGACGACGTCGTTTTGGACGTAAAACCCGGCGACCGGGTGGCTCTGGCCCTTTTGGGCCGCTGTGGCCAGTGTTATTACTGCCGCACCGGCCAGTCGGACCTCTGCGTGAACGCCTACGCTCGCCCCCAGCATGGGGAGCCGCCTACGATGGGAGGGCTGGGGGAGTACCTGGTCGTTCCGGCGTATAAAGTGTACAAGATGACAAACGAACTTCCTTACGAGGCTGCTGCCTTCTCCGAGCCCCTGGCCTGTGCGGTCCACAGCGTCAACAAGGCCAAGATCAAGCTGGCCGAAGACGTGGTGGTGCTGGGAGCCGGCACGATGGGACAGCTGCATGTGCTGCTCGCCCGGCTGCGCGGGGCGCGGGTGATCGTGAGCGAGCCGCAACAAGACAAGCGGGAGGTAGCCGCAGCCCACGGAGCGCACGTAGTCATCGATCCGACCGTTACCGACCCGGTCGCGAAGGTAAAGGAGCTGACCGACGGGCGCGGTGCCGACGTGGTCTTTATCACGGTCGGAGCTCCGAAGGTGTCGGAGCAGGCTTTGCAGATGGTACGAAAGGGCGGGCGCGTCGTCTTTTACAGTGCCTACGTACCGAAAGTGGAGATGCCTATAACCCTGGACGATATCCATCACCGCCAGTGGCAGCTCGTGGGAGCGGTGAACCAGACGACAGAAGACTGGCTCGAGGCGACGCGGCTTTTGTCCCTGGGCCTCGTGGATGTCAGCCATCTGATTTCGGGTCAATACGACCTGCATGAGATCGGCCCTGCCCTGGAGCATGCCACCGACGGCAAGTCGTTCCGGGTGATCGTGCGTTCGTGAGGTGGTCAGGTCATGGACGCCGGAGAGCAAAGGGCCGAGCGCACGGCCACGGTGCGATCGCAGCATGGGTTGCACGCCCGGCCGGCGGCGGTCTTCGTCCGCACGGCCGCGGGTTTCCGCTCGCAGGTCGAAGTTGAGGCCCATGGCAAGACCGCCAATGCAAAATCGATCATCTCTGTGCTCGGTTTGGGCGTGAACCGCGGGGACACGGTTGTCATCAGAGCCGTAGGTGAGGATGCCTTGGCGGCGGTGCAGGCCCTGGCGGAGCTGGCCGAGAAGGAGCTTGAGTAGCGTGGAGTTCAAAGGGGTTGCGGCGGCGGCGGGGATCGGGATCGGACGGGCGATGGTGGTGACACCCCCGCCGCCGGGACGCGCCCGGCCGGCCGGCGTGGTGACGCCGGAGGCGGCGGAGCAGGCGATTTCTCCAGCAGCCGTGTCCCAGGAGCTGGAGCGGTTTTGGGCGGCAGTCGCATCGGTGCGGGCGGCCTTGAGCCGCCTGCACGACGAGCTCGCCCGGACGGCGGGGGAAGAAAAGGCGGCCATCATTGAGGCCCAGATGATGATGCTGGATGATCCCGCGTTCGTGGAAGGGGTGCGGGAGGCGATCACAGAAGGCCGCAAGCCGGCCGTCCAAGCCGTGGAGGAAGTGGTGGCAGGGCTAGCCGCCAGTCTGGAGGCCGTCGCGGACGAGTATATCCGGCAGCGGGCGGTAGACGTGCGGGATGTCGGGCGCCAGCTGATCGATGCGTTGACCGGCGCCACGCCAGAGGAGCCCTTAGCTGGGGTAGTGGTGACGCCGGAGCTTACGCCCTCCCAGGCTGCTGCCATGGAACCTGGGCGGGTGGACGGTGTGGTCGCGGGGGCTGGGGGCGCCACCGCACATGCCGCGTTTATACTGGCTGCCCGCGGTATACCCGCCGTATTCGGGGTGGGAGATCACTGGGCCCAGGTCCACAATGGCGACACAGTGGTGGTAGACGGGAACCGCGGCCTGGTGGCGGTGAATCCCTCTCCGCAGGAGCTCGATGCCTTCCGGGTAGAGAAGGCCACGTGGCAGGCCGAACAGGCCGCCTTGGCACGGCTACGGGAAAAGCCTGCCGAGACGGCGGACGGTCGGCGTCGGGTGGAGCTTGGCGCCAACATCGGCGGGCCGGCCGACGTGGCGGCGGCGTTGGCGGCCGGGGCAGAGGGTGTCGGCCTTTTCCGGACGGAGTTCCTGTTTCTCGACCGGCCGGACCTGCCTTCGGAGGAAGAGCAATTTCAGGTGTACAAGGCCGTGCTCGAAGGCATGGGGGGCCGGCCGGTGATCATCCGCACTTTGGACGCGGGTGGCGACAAGCCCGTACCCGCCCTGGACCTTGGGCCCCAGGCAAACCCATTTCTCGGCTATCGTGCCATCCGCGTCTGCCTGAACCGCACCGATGTCTTTGCCACGCAGCTGCGGGCGTTGCTGCGGGCCAGCGCGTACGGGCGGCTCCTGATCATGTTCCCCTTCATTGCTACGGCGGCGGAAGTGCGGCAGGCCAAGAGCGTACTGGCGGAAGTGAAAAGCGGCTTGGACCGCGAGGGCATCCCCTACGACCCCCACGTCCAGGTGGGCGTAATGATCGAAATACCCTCGGCAGCGGTGGCCGCCGATCTGATCGCACCGGAGGTTGATTTCTTCAGCATCGGTTCGAATGACCTTACCCAGTACACCCTGGCGGTGGACCGCACCAATGAAAAAGTGGCCTCCTACTACGATCCTCTGCACCCGGCGGTGTTGCGCCTGTGTAAAAACGTGATCGATGCCGCACACGCTGCCGGCATCTGGGCCGGTATGTGTGGAGAGATGGCCGGCGACCCGCGTGCCATTCCGGTATTGCTGGGCCTTGGCCTGGACGAGTTCAGCATGAATCCGTCTTTGTTGCCCAAGGCCCGGGAGATCATCCGCCGACTCACCATCGACGAAGCCGAGGCTGCCGCCCGCGCCGCCCTGCAGCAATCGTAATCCCCTGTACCTAGAAAAAAGCACCTACCCGGCTTCCCAGGCGCGATCATATTATCATATAATGATGACGTGATACGAGCTGCCCCCGTGGGGGGGGCGAAGGGAGAGGGTAGCGAATGCAAACGGTTCCGGATTGGGTATTCGAGTTCCACGGACACCGGTGCCCGTTTATGCCCATCGGCTGGCGGATGGGACTGGCGGCCATGAGCCGGCTGGGCATGGAGCGGGAGAAGGACCACGGGGCGTTTGTCTTTTCCGAGATGGGCGATGGGCATCCCCAGACGTGCATGATGGACGGCCTGCAGGCTTCCACTGGTTGCACCTACGGTAAAAACCTCTTGACCCGGCTGTATTATGGCAAGGTGGCGGCGGTGGTCTATCACCCGCAAAAAGGCGCCTTGCGCGTAGCCCTGCGTTCCGAGGTGGCGGACGAAATGGGCAAGTACGAATTCTTCAGCTACCGGCGGCGGGGCATCGAGCCTTCGGAGATTCCCCAGGCGGTATCGGACGAAGTGATCAACTACATCCTTGGCTTGACGGACGACGAGCTGTTCACGTTCCAGGAACTGCCCGGGTTCACGTACCACCCCACGCCTTCATCCTTCAACAAGGTGAAGTGCAGTGTCTGCGGCGAGTACGTCTTCGAACGCTACGTCGTCTCCAAAGACGGCAAGCCCGTCTGTATCCCCTGTTCCGGCTACGAGAAGACCTTGGCCAAAAAACCAATACTCTAGGCCGCGGTAGTAAACGGATCTAACTCGGCCAGGACATGTGCCATAGATAGGAAGCGATTGTCACGGGGCTTTACGTCGGTGCTGCACTGCTGGTGGTGTTTTTCAGCGGGTTATTGTCGATGGCTGGGCTGGGCGCCGCCTTTATCTTTGTGCCGCTTTTCTACTGGCTGGGGGTGCCTTTGCACGAAGCCATGTCGGTGGCGCTCTTGCTGAACTTCGTGAGTCTTTCGTTTGCGACGGTTTCCTACATCCGGGGCAGGCTCGTGGACTTCAAGGCCGCGTTGCCTGCCCTGGTCCTGGCCGTAATCATGTCGCCTTTGGGAGCGTGGAGCGCCAAGTTTGTCGACCGCTCCATCTTGCTTTGGTTTTTTGCCGCCTTCCTTCTGTTTGCCTCTTACATGATGCTTTTCTACAAACCGCGGGTCGTCAGGGAAAAGCCCTTTGAGAGTGTATGGGTCTCCGGTGGAGTCGGGGCCTTTGCCGGCTTCGTGGGGGGTCTTTTGGGAGTCGGGGGCGGCAACATCATCGTTCCGACCCTGACCTGGCTTGGGCATGACGCCAAGCGCGCGGCTGGTACCACGGCTTTCATCGTCGTGTTCTCGTCGCTCTCTGGTTTTTTAGGCCGGGTGTCGGTGGCTGGCCTGGATTGGACCTTTGTGGCAGTAACGGCGCTGGCAGCGGTCGCTGGTGCCCTTTTGGGCGCGTGGCTCATGAAGGCCAAGATCCAAAGTCCCCAGCTCAAGCGTGTGATCGGGGTGGCCTTATTGCTTGCCACGGCGAAGATCGTGTGGGATCTGATTTCCGGTTGATTACCTGGAAGGTTTTTTTATAAGCTGGTCCTGGTCACGGATGCGAGATGTAACCCCATGACGAGGAGCGAACGTAGTGGAAGAATTCGTCAAAATTTTCCGGGCCCTGGGTGACCCCACCCGCCAGCGCATTGTGAAGCTTTTGGCCAGCCAGGACATGTATGTTTGCCAGCTAGCTTACGTCCTCGAGGTTGGGCAATCGAACATATCGCAGCACCTACGGGTGCTTCGCGAAGCCCGCCTAGTCAGCGAGGAAAAGCTGGGCTGGTGGACGCTGTACCGTCTGAACCGGGCATATTTGGACGAAGTCTTGCAAAAGTGGTCGATGTTTCTTGACGCCCCTCTACCCAAAGGAGAGGGGTGGGGTGAGGTAGCACAACGGATCCTTGAGTGGGAAAAGACCGATACCGCTGCGGCCTGCCCGCCCAGGAAACGGGCACGCGCGTAGCCGGGAGGCCAAACCGCCAGCATGACCATTCGTACGATCGCGTTCCAGGACGACACCCTGCGGCTTTTGGACCAGCGAAAGCTACCGTTCGACCATGATTATTTCACCTGTCGTACTGCCGCGGAGGTCGCATTTGCCATCAAGGACATGGTCGTACGCGGTGCGCCGGCCATCGGCGTGGCGGCGGCGTTTGGCGTGGCTCTTTCGGCGCGGGAGGTGCTGGACCGGGCTCCGACGGAATTCACAGCCTACGTGGAAGAGGCCTGCCGGCTCCTGGTGGCGGCCCGGCCCACCGCGGTCAACCTGGCTTGGGCGGTCGAGCGACAGCGGCGGGTTTTGTACGCCACGGCCGGTCTGCAGAGCTCCGCACGATACGAGCGGCTTTTGTCCGAGGCCCAGGCCATCATGGATGAGGACATCGCTACGAACCGCACCATGGGCGAGATCGGGCAGCGTGTCATCCCCGATCCGGCCAACATCCTCACGCACTGCAACACCGGCGCTTTGGCCACTGCCGGCTACGGCACCGCTCTGGGCGTGATCCGCGCTGCCCACGCGGCCGGCAAGAAGATCCACGTGTACGCGGACGAGACGCGGCCCCGCCTGCAGGGGGCCCGGCTCACGGCCTGGGAGCTCCGGCAGGAGGGCATTCCCGCCACCCTGATCGTAGACAGTGCCGCCGCTTCGCTCATGCGACGAGGGAAAGTGGATGTCGTCTTGGTGGGAGCTGACCGCATCGCTGCCAACGGCGACACGGCCAATAAGATCGGCACCTACATGTTGGCGGTCCTGGCGAAAGAACACCACATCCCTTTTTACGTGGTGGCGCCGACGTCGACCATCGACCTTGACATCCCCTCCGGTGAGCACATCGTGATCGAGGAGCGCGATCCGGCGGAGGTGACCGATATCGGCGGTGTACGCGTGGCCGCCCCTGGCATCGACGTTTACAACCCGGCCTTCGACGTGACGCCGCACGAGTACATCACGGGCATCATCACCGAGAAGGGCATCATCACACAACCGGAAGGGCTCCTCTAGGCTCTCCGTGCGAGCGAAGCTCACGGCGACGTGGCGATTCCATCTATATGCCAGCCATTGCCCGGGATCTCCTGGCGGAGGAGGAAAAAGCGGGCATTGGGCCCGTTTGTCCAGGCAGAACTTCCGTGGGTCTGGACATCGAAAACCACTGCGAACTCTTCCTCGTCCGGTGAGACGGCCGGTGTCGTCTGTGGCTGGACGGACACGAGTCTCGTACTGGCAACGTTTTGCAGATCGGTGTTATCGAAGCCGGGGCCGTATAAGCTTGCGGCGGCCCTGCCCACGAGGAGTAGATTCAGAAGGTAACGCCGTGTGAAAAGAGCGTAAAGCGTGGCATAGTCGTGGGTGTTCAGAGCGGTTACATAAGCCTTTATAACCTCCTCCGGCGCGAGTGCCGATAGGCGACGATCGACGGGATCGTTGGGATCCGTGACGGTGCTAAGCCACTCTTCCCATGTCTGTCCAGTGACAGCTTCCAGGTCCCTTCCCTTAAGCGAGCGGCCCAGGTCGTCCTTGCGGTCGAGTCAGGCGCCGACAATCTGCCCATTGTAGCTCACAATAATCGCCCGGTCGGGTACCCATCGTTCATTTCGGGGATTGGTCGTCGGCTGCGTCAACTCCACGACTTTATCTATCCTTACACTGACGGTTTTGCCCAGGTACGGAGTCAAGCTCAATCCGATATCATGGCTGAGAGCGTTTCCGTAAGCCCAATAGAGGCTGGTGGGGTACTGTCCGGCACGGTGGATAAGCTTCTCGGGAAGGCCAAGCTCGTCGGTAGCGATCTGGAATGCGGCGGCAAAGCCATATTTCTGCAACAACTCATCGTCAGCCGCCTTGGGCGGAGTAAGCGTAGGGCCATATGTGACCAGGCCGTCCACCAGCTCCCCAAAGCCGGCCGGCAGGACGTACGAACCTTCCGGGAAGGTTATGTATCCAGCATCGCCCGGTCTATCACTTTCCGGCACATAGTAACCGGAGTAGGTGGCCGACTGATCGTTGCCCTGTGACACGTCAAAAGTAATCTCATAGCGGTGACCCGCCAGGTTATCGGGTATGCTTTCCGCTTTCTGGCCCTGCCGGAGTAACTCCTGTAGCAGCGCGAGGATGTGGGTATCCGAAAGTTCGACCGCCTTCGCGTCGCCCGAAAGTTGTATGCGGACCTTCGTCAGGGTGGCCTGCGACCTGGTAAGTGCTACCATGGCGCTGGCTGGTGCTTTACCACACCCGCTGATGGCCATGATCATAGTGATCGCGCCGGCCATTAGCAATGCGGCGAAACACCGTGCAGCACGCTTCATTACAGGCGGGCGATCGTTATGGATAAGGCGGAAATTCACGGGACTGCCTCCTTTATTAGGGTATTTGCTTATTGCCCTAGCATCTCCCGTCTTAGCCGGGGAGCAAAGTCTACGTACCCGACTCCAGGTGTATCTTGTGCCAGTCCGGTTCCGGCCGCTGCCGCCCCTTTGCATGGTTGCCCGGGTAGAGCACCGCCTCCAGTGCCTGCTCGTCCAACTCATCCGGCAGGGGCCAGCCAAGACCGGCGGCCTGTACCCGCCCCAGCAAGTCGCTGACCGTACTGTGGGAAACCAAGACACTACGGGCAATCTCGCGTACCCCGCGGCCAAGCTCCCACCGTAACCGCAATATCTCCTTGATCTTTCGCATGGATAGCCTCCTCCTGGGCATAACCTCCCGGCACCCCCAACGCAGTGTTTTGCTTGATACTTGGGTGCCGGAGTTGGAAACCCTACGCCCGGCGGACTATCCCGCGTCGCCCGCTCCGCGGCTCCCGGCTGCTCGACACTATCCCCCTCTGCCGGTGGCCGTTCTTGCGAGTGGTCACTACCAGGAATTAGTGGTCGATTTCACCGGAATCGGTGGTCGGTTCGCTCTGGAATGGATGGTCGATGTCGTTCGGAATCGGTGGTCGGAATCAATCGGAATACCTGGTCGGTTTGGTCCGGAATGCGCAGGCTGTAACACTCCCGCTCCAGGATGCCATGGAAGGCTTCAATATGGGCGTTGAGGCTGGGCGTCTTTACCGGTATGCGCTCATGCACTACTCCCATACCTAAGCAGGCCTCCTCGAATTTCCTGGCGATGAACTGGGGGCCATTGTCGGTCCTAAGTTTGGGCATGGCCATACCCCTGGTCAGCCCTCGGGCTTTGAGGCTGTTTTTGAGCACCCTGCAGGCATCAAGTGCGGTGCAGGATAACCCTAAGGGATAGCCGATCGCCGCCCGGTCAAATACGTCAAGTAGCGTGAGTTGAAAAAAGAACTGGCCGGTACCCTCAATATAGCCGTACTTTACGTCAATCTGCCAGAGCTGGTTGGGCCCGGTGACCCTCTCCCTTTGAGCCAGCCGCCGCGGCATGGTTACCCGCTTTCTGCGCTGGGGCAGGAGGATGCCTGGTTCTTTGCACAGGCGGTAGACCTTCTTATGGTTAATCATGAGCCCGTATTCCTGCTTAAGAGTTGCCGTAAGCTTGCGGTACCCGTAGGGAAACCCTTCCCCGGAGATCAGCTCGCACAGCCACTCCTTCACCTGTTCGGAGAACGCCATTTATACCTGGATAGGGAAAGGTTAGTCGCCTGGAGGAACTAGAAAAATGCTCAAAGTGCTCAGCTACCTTCCGAATACCACCACCCCATAACAGCGCACCTCCGGCACAGTGAACACAATCGTGTCGCCCTCGAGCCTCCAAGGGATAACCGTCTCCGACGGTCCATCTTTCCCGTCGGGGGTCATCAGCTTCAGGGTCATGCCCGAAACATCCGAAACATCGACGCCAGCAGGCAGCGTTAGCTGGAGCGCGACACTAGATTGGGGCTGAAAGTCGTGCCGCGAATAGTCGTAGGCGTAGTTGACAAGGTGGATGATCCCGCCCCAGGGCGTAACGTAGGGGAACACGCCGAGAGACGGTGAGGCGTCGGTCTTCAGACCAGGATTTACCCCCCATCGCCTGCAACAGCGAGCCGATCTGACCAACGGTGCCGGATTCAACCCGCAGGATCTTTCCGCCGGAGGCTGCATAGGCCGACAGGCTTTCCTCAGCAGCGAGGCCCTTGTGCAGTGAAGGAAGCAGGACCGCCGAGTACCGCTGCAAATCCTCCCGCGACACCCCGCGGGTAACCAACTCACCATCGCCGAGAAACAACACATCGTAAGGGATATGGTTTTCCTGGAGGGCTTTTGTCAAACTCAGGTAACCCTGCCAGGCATCCCAGTTGAAAAGGGTGGAGCTCAGATCGTAGAGTACAGCCACTCTAGCCAAGCTTTTGACCTCCGCCGTATAAACCTCAGGATGGGTCCGCAAGAAGCGCGTGTAGGGGGCGATCTCAGCGGCCGGCAAGGTAAAAGTCCCGCCGCCCATGGTGAAAGCCTTGTAAGGCAGCATCAGAGTCCCCCCGGCCGAGAGGGCTTCGGCCAGCCAGTGACGCCACAAGCCGTAATCCTGAGGGGACAGCTTGGCCAGGGTGAAGATGTCCGGAAATCCAACTACCGGTTTGGGACCAACGATAGCCTTCGCCAGAAGATACAAGCCAGCCTGCTTTCCCTCGGGCAAAGTCGCCTCGGGCAATTCGGAGAACACGATATCCAGAAGTGGTAGGATGGGTTGGTAACTTGGCCCGAATTGGTACGCATTACCGGCGATGGCTAGGTTCGATCCACCCTCTTCTTTTGCCTGCCCTATGAGTGTCTTGAGATAAGACAGACGGCTGGAGTACATGAAACGGAGATACTCCTGGAGAAGCTCGCGGTTGGGGTCGTCATAGGCGGACTTGATCCCCCTGGTAGCCAGGTAACGCCCGTAATCGAGCGAGCTCCCCCTGGAAGTCACGCGACATGTACTGGCTCCCGTGGTCATGGCGCAGTTGCAACCCGCGGGCCACATCCTTGCCGACCTGGCTGAAACAGTACTGCACTCCCTGCCGGACAGGATACGGGGCGGCAAAGCGGTCCCCGTTTTCCGCCACGTGCCAGCCTACGACGTCCTCCGCACAATGGTCGATAGCCACGAAAAACCAGCACAGCTCCTCTTCCTCGGTGTAAAACCGGGTAGCATCCGTGCCCCACATGACATCCGGCCCCGGCGTAGTGACCGTGCCCTCATGAGTCTTTCCAGCCTTCTTATGTACCTGCCGGGCGGCTTGCCAGCCGGCGGCTTTGCCTCCCCAGGGCCCGCTCCAAAAGCTCAATCTTCATAGTGAGCTCAC
>CADDZV010000059.1 GCA_902812875.1 Clostridiales bacterium | reverse complement strand
CCCCGCCAGTATCCTCCCGCGTGTCATCAGCGATGGCTGCCGCCAGCAGGCGACCCGCACATGTCAGTGCGTACCGCCCGCCAGCGCGGCTGATATAGCCCGCCCGCTCCAGCCACGCCAGGGCGGGCGGTGTTCCCGCTGGCACCTCCCGTTTGCTCGCCCAGGGAAAAACCGAAAGCCTGTCCGCACCCGGCCCCGACGCCTGTCCGCAATCGTCACCCGCCAAATCACTCACCCCGGATACGTGACGCGAGCCAGTTTATTACTAGGTCCAAAATCGCATCCTTGTCCGGCTCGTTATGCAGCTCATGATATAAACCGTCAAAGATGTGAAACTCCTTGTCGGCCGACCCGAAAAGGTCGAAAACCACCCGGCTTTGCCTGGCCGACACCAGGTGGTCATCACCCGCCTGCAGAAGGAGCACCGGCAGGCGGATGCCCGCCGCCATGTTTGCGGCCGCGGCGCAGGCACGATTCATCGCGAAAAACCAACGCGGCGTCACGGTGTGACTTACCAGCGGGTCGGCATCATAAGCCCGGCCCACCTCCACATCGTGAGAAAGATAGAGGGAGGGAATACCACTGCGGATGCCAGCCACCGGGTAGACCGTATTCAAGACGACCGCCGCCGCCCGCATGAACGCAGGTACCGAGATAGCCGGAGCAAACAGGGGACTGGTCAGCACCAGACCGCGGTAGGGGGTCTGGTCCCTGGCCGCAGCGAGGGTAGCCACAAGCCCGCCCATGCTGTGGCCGTACATAAAAAGCGGCCGGCCCGGCAGTGCCGCCGCGGCCCTTTGCGTGACTGTGTGCACATCGCCCACGTATTCGTCGAAGCTCTGGACATGCCCGTGCCGCCCTGCCGACTGGCCATGTCCACGGAGGTCAAAACCGAAAACCGCTACACCGGCACCGCAGAGGCGCGACGAGACGTACTCGTAACGCCCACAGTGCTCCCCCGCCCCGTGCACAAGCACCACGCCGGCCCGCGGGCTTTCTTCCGGCCACCAGGTGCGTGTGTAAAGCCTGGTGCCATCGAAGCTTGCCACATATCCTTCCTCCGCCCGTGCCACCCGGCATTTCCCCCTTCTTGGTCATACAGCTGGTGCCTGATAGTCCCGGTGACGCCAGTGCCACCAGGC
Organism: Clostridiales bacterium; assembly: GCA_902812875.1. Taxonomy (GTDB): domain Bacteria; phylum Bacillota; class Sulfobacillia; order CADDZV01; family CADDZV01; genus CADDZV01. The sequence goes on along the minus strand of CADDZV010000059.1, from coordinate 10,032 downwards.
GTTCACAATGGATCCTTTGATACGGGCGTAAGTGCCGTAACCATAGGAATCCACGATCAGCTCCGGCCGGAAGAACGGTGCCAACACACCATAGTGGATAGCCATCCACAGGATGATCGTACGGTGGCTCGGGGGACAGCCACCAATCCGCTTTTGTTGCCGGGCGCGGATGTGCGGCGAGCGGGCCGCACAGTTTCCGACCAAAAGCACCCGGTCGGCCACGATTTCTTCCTGTGTGTGCGAGAGCACCACCGTGAGCGGCGGTAGGCGGCGAAGTTTCTCCGGCTGGCGGTCGAGGAGCATGAAAAGCCAGTCCAGGAAAATACCATGGCAACCGCCCGGACAAAACGGCTCGCCCCGCACGAATTTCAACTTGACCGGGTACCCCTTTGCGGCTGCCATCGCCGGGAACTGGTCGATGCGGAAAACTCCCAGGTCGAAACCGGCGACGCGCGCGGCGAGCTCTTCGACGGTGGCATCGCCCACCACCTCAATCTCCGACCACGCACGCGGCCGGTAGCCGCGCTGCCAGGCCGCCCGCAGGTGCCCGATACGCTCCGGATCATGCCCGAGAATCCGGGCGACCACGATGTCGTGTGCGACAGGGTTTGTGGCCATGATGATGGCCCCGAGCGGGTAGCCACGCTCGGTCATCTGATTTCCGCCCGCTGCCATTTCGATGGCGTCGGTCACCACCAGCTCGGGATGGACCACCCCCAGTATGTCCACGATCTTTTCGTCCAGCCGCCAGTCGTGACCGTGCAGCCGCTCGCGGTCGTCCACCGAACCGATGTTGAGTTTGAGGGCAGCCGTCATGCCATCGGCCAGTACGTTGGTTTTGAGCTTGGGAGTGAAGATGAGAAAGTCATGGTCAACCAGGGCAGGGTACACATGCACTACCTGGTGCACCTTCCCTCCCGGCACCGGTACCGCCACTTTGGGTTCCTCTTCCATGGCGTGCAGGTGCACCGCGGGCTGGCGAAGCCGCCGGTAGCCCGCCCGGGCAAACATGCGTGCCGTGGGGGCGCCGGCGCCACTTTTTTCCACGATGTCGACCGTACGCCCGCGGCCGGGCGCCAGGACACTCAAAAGCCCGGCCAGAAACTCGGGGCGCGTGTAGCAGTGCCGAGCGTGTACGTGATGGGCAAACACCACGTTCGGTTTGATCGTGATCCGCCCGGCCGGGATCTCCACCCCAAGAGCGGTCAAGCCGCGGCGAATCACGGCCGCGATGGCACCCGGGTCGTAGGTTTCACAGCGACCAATAAACACTCGCTCGGGTTTTGGGCTGTTTGCCCCGGAGTCAGACAACGCGACACTGCTCATTACCTCTGCCACCGCCGCCCCTCCCGGCACGCCGCTGTATTTCCACTCTATGCCCGCAAGGCCTGGTCCAGATCGGCGATGATGTCCTCGGGGTCCTCCAATCCCACCGAAAGCCGGATCAGTCCGTCGGTAATCCCGACCCGCTGGCGTTCGGCCGGATCTACCACGGCGTGCGTCATGGAAGCCGGGTGCTCGATCAGGGTCTGGGTATCGCCCAGGCTCACCGCGAGTTCGCACAAACGCACCGCATTCATCACCCGGCGGCCTTTTTCGACCCCGCCTTTCACCTCGAAACTCAACATGCCCCCCATGCCGTCCATCTGTCGGCGGGCAAGCTCGTGCTGCGGGAAGTCCAACAGACCGGGGTAGTACACTTTTTCTACCATGGGATGGGAGGCGAGGAACTCGGCCACCTTCGTTGCGTTTTCCGTGTGCCGCCATACCCGCAAGGCCATTGTCTTTATGCCGCGCAGCAAAAGCCAGGCCTCAAACGGTCCCAGCACCCCGCCCAGGTTCCGCAAAAATTCTGCCCGCACACGGCCCATGAGCTCCCGCGAGCCGATCGCTACACCGGCAATGACGTCTCCGTGGCCGCCGATGTACTTGGTGGCGCTATGCACGACGACATCGCACCCAAGGGCCAACGGCCGCTGCAACACGGGGCTTGCAAACGTGTTGTCCACGATCACCGGGATGCCCGCTTCCTTGCCAATGGCCGCGACGGCACGTAAATCGGTCAGCGTCATGGTAGGATTGGCCGGTGTTTCCACGTAGATGGCCTTGGTGCGTGGTGTGATGGCCGCACGCACGTTAGCCGGATCGGTCATGTCAATATGGGAAACGCTCACACCATACCGGCTGATCATCCCGTGAAAAAAGTCGTAGGTGCTGCCGTACAGCACGGCGTTCGTGAGAACATGGTCTCCCGCGTTGACCAGCGCCATGAGAACCGAACTGATGGCTGCCATTCCGGAAGAAAAGGCCACGGCATCCTCGCCGCCTTCCAGGTCGGCCATTTTGAGCTCGAATGCCCGCGTGGTAGGGTTGCCAAGCCGGGTATAAACGTAACCCTCTTCCCGGCCTTCGAAGCGGGCTTGCCCCTGCTCGGCACTCTCAAACACAAACGTGGAAGTCTGGTAAATCGGAATGGTGATCGCTCCGGTACCGGGATCCGGTTTCTCACCGGCGTGCAGGATCCTGGTATTAAAACCCCATGGCTTTGACATCCCCGGCTCCGACAAAATACGAACCCCCTTTTGGTAATTGTCTGGTAAGTGCCAGATTTTTCACCGGAAGAATTGGCTCTTCGCGCGGGCGAATCCTACCGTCCCTTGCCCGCAACTGTGTAAAGAAGCGCCCATTTGGCGACAGGTGCGGACAACTGGGCCGGCGAAAGGTTATTACATGGAAAATACGGCACTTCGTAGCTGGCAGAAGGCGTTGTACGCGGCCGGTACCGGCGCCCAGAACATTTTCAACATGACCCTGGTTACGTGGAGCATGTTTTTTTATGCACCGCCGGCCGGCCAGGGACAGCCACTCACTCCCATCGTGCTTTTCTCGGTGGCCATGCTTTCGGGACGGCTGCTCGACGCCGTCCTCGATCCCCTGGTCGGCTACTGGAGCGACCGCATACGGTGGCGCTGGGGCCGCCGGCTGCCGTTCATCGTGCTGGGAGGCCTGCCGTTGGCGTTGAGTTTTCTTCTGATCTGGCTGCCGCCCGTGCCAGGCTACAGCCTTTACAACGGCATCTACTTCCTCCTCATGGTCAACGTGTATTTCGCCCTGACCACCCTGGTGTTCGTTCCCCAAGGTGCCCTCTTGCCCGAGATCGCTGTCAGCCAAACCGAGCGGCTGAGCCTGGCCACATACAACGCCATGTCGGCCATGATCACGGCAGCGGTGGTGGCAGTTGGCACCGGCCCGCTGGCACAGCACATCGGTTTTCGGGGCATGGGCGCGGCCATGGCGGCGGTGGGACTCGTCCTTACATACGCGCCGGTGGCGGCCATCCGCGAAAAAAAGCAGGCACCGTCGGCCAACCCACTTCGCCTTGGCGACGCGGTCCGCCTGACGTTCAATAACCGCCCGTTCATGGCCTACGTCACCGGCATGGTCTTTTTCTATCTCGGGTTCAACGCCCTAATGGGCGACCTGCCGTATTTCGTCACCATGGTGCTGCACCAGGACTAAGGAAAGGTGAGTCTTTATCTGGCCATCCATCTGGCGGCCGCGGTCGCGTTTTTCCCGCTCGTAGGACCGGCGGCGCTGCGATGGGGGAAAAAGCGGGTTTACACCTTGGCCTATCTGGGTCTGGCCGTGTGGTTCCCGTTGCTCATGGTGGTCGGCCGTCTGCCTGCTGGTTTCAGCCCCGCGTGGCAGGCCGCCGTATTCATGGGCGTGGCCGGTGCCATTCTTTCGTTCCACTACGTGCTGCCGGGAGCGATGATCGCGCAGGCCATCGATCACGACGCCGAGCGCACTGGCCTGCGGCGCGAGGCAATGTATTTTGGCACCCAGGGCATCCTCCAGAAGGCGGCCATGGGCCTGTCGGGCCTACTGCTGGCCGCGTTGTTGCGGTGGGGTGGCTACGAGGCCGCACACCCGCTGGGCATCTACCTCGTGGGGCCGGCGGCGGGACTCATGTTCCTGGGTGGGTACTTTTCCCTCCGCCGCTGGAATCTGACGGATTAGCTGGCCCACAATTGTATGGGCTGCCGGAGCACGTATCTGGTCCACAGCCGGCCGGCATAAAACCACGACAGCCGCCACGGCCGCGTCGGCCGCCGCACCCTGGTACCGGCGCCGATGCGGCGTAGCCGCGGGTGACGGGCCATGGCAGCTGGCCATGGCACCGCATGCAAAAACCGCACGGACAGATCGACGCCATGGGCCTTGTACGCGTGATAGATGAGAGAACTGCAGCTATACCCACGGTCCTGCCTGCGGTCAATAAACGACTGGAAAAGTCCCTGCACAAACGGGCTGCCCACTTTTTCGATGGCAAACTGTACCGCCTTTTGCCGCACCTCCGCCGGACAGTCCGGGCGCAGCACCAGCACGTCCACATAGTGTTGGACCGTACCAACAGACGTAAACCGCACCCGCTGCCAGAACCCCGGCTGGTTCTTCTTGCCACGCACGGGCAGGTTCACGGCGTCGACAAAAGCACGGGCGGACTCAAGGCCCGTGTAAAGGGCAGCATGCGACCAGAACATCGCCGCCCGCAGCACAAACATGTCGTGGGGATTGGCGACCAGGATTACGTCCCCCGGTTCCAATACCGAAAGGTCGAGGGTGTTCCGGGGCAACATCACGCTTTTGTATCGTTCCAGCCGCACTGAAGACACTCCCATCGAGGTGAACATAAAAGCCGGCGGCCACTGGCGCCGGCTTTGGCAGTTGGAGGTGGCGGGGAGTCGCACCCCGCGTCCACAGGTACAAAGACAGCAGCTTCTCCGAGCGCATCCCCTGATCTAGTCTTGCGTTGCCGCCGCCCAGGGGCAGGCTGCGACACCGCAAAGCCCGTGAAGTTCGCCTTTTCCTTCCAGGCGCCGGGAAAAGGCTAGCCCGCTAGTTTGACGCCCAAACCGGTTCCGCGGGCGGGATCCGGCCGGACGTAGCTGTGCTTAAGCAGCTAAAGCGTATTCAGTGTTGGCACTTAATTGGTCCCCGTTTATTAACGAGGCACGAGGAACCTCGGCTCGCTACCACTGTCCCTGCAAGCCCGCGTCGACCCTACTCACCCCCGTAGGCAAACTGGCGGCGCGATGCTAACAGCTTTTTGTGAATACTTTGTGACTGTACTAACATAATACTGCCTGATTTTATATGCAGCAAGGCAAGCTTTAGTTGCCATAACGACCGGCGAGGCGCTGGTCGAGCTCGCGCCGGCGGTCACGCTCGGCGATGGCCTCGCGCTTGTCATACGCGTGCTTGCCCCGTGCCAGGGCCAGCTCAACCTTGGCCTTGCCGCGCCGAAAATATATGCGAAGCGGGACGAGTGTAAGACCGCGTTCCCGCACCTTTTGCCAAAGGCGCAGGATTTCGTCGCGGTGCAAAAGAAGCTGGCGCGGGCGAAGCGGGTCATGGTTGAACCGGTTGCCGAACTCATACGGGCTTATGTGGGCGTTGTAAAGCATGACCCGCGTGCCCTGAACCTGGGCATAGGCATCCTGGAGGTTGGCCCGGCCGGCCCGGAGGGATTTCACCTCGGTGCCCACCAGGGCAATGCCCGCCTCCACCGTCTCGAGAATGAAGTACTCGTGCCGGGCGCGGCGATTTTCGGTCACCACGCGGTCTTCTGACGCCGGCTTCGTACCCTTGTGGCCTTCGCTTTTTTCTCTATGCCTCGCCATCGCCATCGTATTGAAGATCACACGCTACTGCCCGAAGCCGGCAATGCCAGGCCGCTCCGGGTGCCAGATCATGGCGCCCACCTTTGCCCCGGCCATGGCAGCGAACGGGCTCAATATGCCGCCTATCCCCACCCCCATGGTGGCAATGGCAGCCACCAGGAAGCCAAACCCCAGACGCAGCGGTGGAATATACCAGGCGTACCGCAGACCCCACAGATACATCATGGGGAGCATGCTCACCAGTTGGGCCGCCAGCACCAGCAACAACGTGTAGGCGCCGGTTTCGGCCGCGGTGACCGCCGTATACTGGCGACGGCCAGTGACGAGACCCGCCACCAACGCGGCCAGGATCATCGCCACGGCTGCGTCGATCATGCGGGCGATGAAAAACGACTGCACCGCACTTTCTTCGTTGAAGACACTCAGTGAGAAGTAGTATCCACGTCCGAAGTAAAGGCCGTAGAAAACCGCCAGAAAGACGGCCACACCCAAAAGGCTCCGCCCGATCATCTTCTGCCGCCAGACCAGGTACACCGCCGCGGCCGCCGCGGCCAGGGCTACCAACGCCCACGGAAGCCGGCCCCAACGCTCGTGCCCAAGCCTGGCCGCCCGGGCAGCCGTCACAGACTGCACCGCGGGAGTGAGCGACTGCTCAGCCTGGGCCACGCCCGGCATTGCACTGCCGTATGCTTCCGGGTTCACCGGGCGCGGCCCCGTTTCCGGACCGATGGCCGCGTTAACTGCCCCCGACGGAGCCGCTGGCAGATCAGCACCTGTGAAATAACGGTATTCAGCCGTGCGGAACGCAAGCTGCTGTTTGGCCCACGCCTGGGCCTCCAGGCTGATCCAGTCCGGCGAGGCATCCAGGATGCCAAACAGCGGCTCCCCCACGGCATGGGCAGGAATCGGAATCCCCAGCAGTGCCGACAGCGTGGGCACCAGATCGGCCTGGCGCACAAGCCCATACGCACCCGCCTTCACGCCGGGACCAGACAAGATGAGCGGGACGCTCAGTACTTCCGGCTCCCACCCGCCATGGCCACCCGTGGCGATATGGCCGTGATCGGCCACCACCACCACCGTGGTCCCGGGTTGCAACAAAGGCAGAAGCCTTCCAATGCGGGCATCGATCTCTTTGGCCGCCGCCAAATACTCAGGACTTTTGCCGCCATGGGCATGACCGTTATTGTCCACTGCCGAGAAATGCACCAGCATGAGGTCGGGCTGGCTACCCTGGATCAAAGCGGCCGCCTTTTGCTCCACTTCGTTGTCATACTGGTCGCCCTCATCGCCGACATATTCCCCGTAAGTAATATACTGTCCGAACAGCGTGCCCCAAGATTCGCCGGCCACGATCCCGGTGGAAAGCCCCGAACGGCGGGCAGCCGCCCAGATACTATCCACCAGCACTTTGCCGCTATACCAGTTGGTAGTCACCCCGCTGATCTCTTGCCAGGTCCCCGTGGAAAGGACCGTCGCTCCCGGCAACGAAAGCGAAGGCTGTCCGGCCAAGGCTGTGAGGTCGGCCCCCTTCTGCCGCAAGGCGTTGAGGGTGTCGAGCTGGCGAGATACGTCATCGCGGAGGCCGTCGATGAGGAAGATGACGACCTTGTGCGTAAGCGGCGGTGCCTGCACATCCTGGCTGGCCGGCAGGTCGCTGAACTGATAAGGACTGTGGTAATTTACCACCGCCTTGAAAGTGTCGAGCGCAAGATACTGGTAAGACGCGTACCCGGCGACCAGGCCCAAAATTACGATCAGCACTACCGGCCAAACGCGGCGCACGGACAATCATCCTTTCGTGGGACAGATTCACCAGATCGCACAAGCCCACAACAAACATGAGCACGGGTGAGAACGCTCTTTCGCGCTGGCGGGCGTATTCTCCTCCCGCTTGTCTCAGCCAAGATACGTGACGATCTGACAGGAAGCTGTATATGCTGCTACTTGCCGAGCCCGGGCTGCTGAACCTTTTCCTTAGAACCTAAGGCTTTCGTCTTCGGCTGTCCCGCCCGGTCCGATGGCCGAGCAACCCCCACTTACAAGGACGAGTATTAACAGAAGGCCGGTAACAAGGTACTGGCGAGGCACGGTGCCATACCCCCTCAACGAGCCCGCGATGCGACGAGCTGACAACCACAGGGTCAGCCCGCGCTCCGGCTAATCACATATGGACAGACGCGGACCCACCAGAAAACGTTCCCCGCCCAGTCTAGCGGGCACCCCCTCGCTCTGGAGCCGTGTCGCGGCCTTCCGTCCTCAGTTCCAAGCGTTCCCCCCGGCCCGGTCCAGTAGTAGTCGACACCACCACGCGGTCCCCGCCGGTGGCCGCCCCTTGCACGATCAGCCGGCTCAACGGCGTCTCCACCTGGTCCTGGATCAGCCGCCGCAACGGCCGCGCCCCGAAGGCAGGGTCATAGCCGCGGCGGGCGAGGTAGCGCACCGCCGCGTCGTCCCATACCAGCTCCGCCCCGGTCTTGTCCCTTACCCGGGCGGCCAGGTCTTTGAGCATGAGGACTGCGATCTTTTCCACCTGCTCCGGCTCCAGGGCGTGGAACACTATGATCTCGTCCACGCGGTTCAGGAACTCCGGGCGGAAGTACTCCCGCATGCGCCGCAGCACCCGGTCCCGCACCGTCTCGTGCCCTTCGTGCCGCTCCTGGGCGGCCAGGATCTCGTCGCTGCCGATGTTCGAAGTCATGATGACCACGGTGTTGCGGAAGTTCACCGTGCGGCCGTGGCCGTCCGTGAGCCGCCCGTCGTCCAATAGCTGTAATAGGACGTTGAACACGTCGTGGTGCGCCTTTTCGATCTCGTCCAGGAGGATCACGCAGTAAGGCTTTCGCCGCACCGCCTCCGTGAGCTGGCCCCCTTCCTCATACCCGATGTACCCTGGCGGGGCGCCGATCAGCCGGCTTACCGTGTGTTTTTCCATGTATTCCGACATGTCAAGGCGCACCATGTTGCGCTCATCGTCGAAGAGAGCCTCGGCCAGGGCTTTGGCCAGTTCGGTCTTGCCGACGCCGGTGGGACCGAGGAAGATAAAACTGCCGATGGGACGCCGCGGGTCCTTGATGCCCGCCCGCGCCCGCACCACGGCGTCGGCCACCGCCCGCACCGCCTCGTCCTGGCCCACCACACGCCGGTGCAAGATCTCCTCGAGGTGCAGCAGTTTCTCCTTTTCGCCCTCCAGCAGGCGGCTGACGGGGATACCGGTCCAGCGGCTCACCACCTGGGCGATGTCCTCCTCGTCCACCTCTTCCCGCAGTAGCACTCCCTGCTTTTGAGCCTCCGCCAGCTTCTTTTCTTCCTCTTCAAGCTGTCTTTCCAGTTGCCCCAGCCGGCCGTACTTGAGCTCCGCCAGGCGATTGAGGTCGTAGGCCCGCTCCGCCTTTTCCATCTCCCGGTGAACGTCCTCGATTTCTTTCTTGAGTTCACGCACGCGGGCGATGGCAGCCTTCTCGTTCTCCCACTGGGCCTTCATGCTGTCGGCCTGAGCCTGCAGGTTAGCCAGGTCCGCGCCGATCCGCTCAAGCCGCTCACGGGACGCCCGGTCCTCTTCCTTGCTGAGGGCGGCCTGCTCGATCTGCAGCTGCAGGATGCGGCGGTTGATCTCGTCCAAGGCCGCGGGCAGGCTGTCGATCTGCGTTCGCACGTGAGCGGCCGCCTCGTCCACGAGGTCGATGGCCTTGTCCGGCAAAAAGCGGTCGGATATGTATCGATCCGAAAGCGTGGCTGCCGCCACCAGGGCGGCGTCGCGGATGCGCACGCCGTGATGCACCTCGTAGCGCTCCTTCAGGCCACGCAGGATGGAGATGGTTTCCTCGACCGAAGGCGGCTCCACCAGCACCGGCTGGAAACGCCGTTCCAGGGCAGCGTCTTTTTCGATGTGTTCGCGATACTCGTCGAGCGTGGTGGCGCCGATGGCGTGGAGGTCGCCCCGGGCGAGGGCGGGCTTGAGCAGGTTGCTCGCGTCCATCGCCCCCTCGGCCGCCCCAGCTCCCACCACGGTGTGCAGTTCGTCGATGAAAAGGATCACCTTGCCGGCCGACTGCTCGATTTCCTTGAGCACGGCCTTGAGCCGCTCCTCGAATTCGCCGCGGTATTTCGCTCCGGCCACCAGTGCCCCCAGGTCGAGGGCAACCAGGCGCCGGTCCTTGAGCCCCTCGGGCACGTCGCCAGCCACGATACGGCGGGCGATGCCCTCGACGATGGCAGTCTTGCCGACGCCGGGCTCGCCGATGAGCACGGGATTGTTCTTGGTGCGCCGCGAGAGGACCTGGATGACGCGGCGGATTTCGTCGTCGCGACCGATGACGGGGTCGAGTTTGCCGGCGCGGGCCAGGGC
>CADDZV010000058.1 GCA_902812875.1 Clostridiales bacterium | reverse complement strand
GCGTTCGCGTTACGGGAACGCTGCGGAACCGACGGTTCCAAGCCGCTTTCTGCAGGAGATTCCCCCGCACCTTGTTCAGTCAGTCGGGCCCGCCGGGCTTGCGGGTCAGGCCGCGGCGCCGCCTGTGGGGCGGCCGCACACGCCGTCGCGCCGGGCTGGCAGCCCACCGGAAGACGACGGTGACGGCGTCGTGGCCGTCCGGGCCGGCGACCGGGTCTGGCACCCGCAGTGGGGCGAGGCCACGGTGGTGGCCGTGAAAGGCGAAGGCCCGGAAACCGAAATCACACTTGCCCTCCCGGGGCAGGGCACAAAACGGGTGATTGCCCGGTACGCCCGTCTTCGCAAAAATCCCTAGCTCTCTTTCGTGGTCCCCGCCGGCCCTGGTAGACTACGGGAAGAAAACATACCTCGCGAGACACAGCCAGGGTTACCGTTCGGGCCGGGAGGTGGTGCACACGTGGCGGTTCCCCCCGAGGTAGCACGCCGGGCACAAGAGCTCCGGCAGGAGATCAGGCGGCACGATTACCTCTATTACGTCCTCGACCGGCCGGAAATCCCGGATCATGTTTACGACGCCCTCATGCGCGAGCTTCGCCACCTGGAAGAAACCTGGCCGGAGCTTGTCACTCCCGATTCTCCCACGCAGCGTGTCGGGGGCATGGTGGCGGAGGGCTTTTCTCCCGTTACCCATTCCATCCCGTTACTGAGCCTAGACAACGCTTTCAGCGAAGCCGACCTTTTGGACTTCGACCGCCGGGTGCAGGCCGGGCTGGCCGCGGCCGGCCTGCTGGCCGGCGAAGGTGTCACATACGTGGCCGAACACAAGATTGACGGTCTTTCCGTTGCCCTGCGGTACGAGCAGGGAGTACTCGTCCGGGCTGCCACCCGCGGAGACGGGATCACCGGCGAGGACGTCACGGCGAACGCCCGCACCATCCGGTCCATCCCCTTGCGGCTTCAACTCGATCCGCCGCCGGCCGTCCTGGAGGTCCGCGGCGAGGTCTTCATGCCCAAAGAGAATTTCCAGCGGCTCAACCAGGCAAGGGAAGAAGCCGGTGAGCCATTGTTTGCCAACCCGCGAAACGCCGCCGCCGGCAGCGTACGCCAGCTCGACCCGCGTATCACGGCCAGCCGGGCCTTGGACACGTTCATCTATGACCTGCTTGTGCTCGACTGGGGCGGCGTGCCTGGTGAGGTTCCGGCCGCGCACCACGAGGCGTTGGCTCTCATGCAAAGGGCGGGCTTCAAAGTCAACCCGCACAACCGCGTCTGCCGCGGCATCAGGGAGGCGTGGCAGTACTGCCAGGAATGGACACAAACCCGGCACCAGCTTGGCTACCAGATCGACGGCGTCGTCATCAAGCTCGACGATCTCAAGGCACGGCCGGTGCTGGGGACTACGGCCCACGGCCCGCGGTGGGCCACAGCCTACAAATTTCCGGCCGAAGAGGCGAACACACGGGTACGCGAGATCATCGTGGGGGTGGGGCGCACCGGCGTGCTGACCCCCGTGGCGGTGTTCGATCCAGTGCACCTGGCCGGGACCACGGTCAGCCGGGCCTCGTTGCACAACGAGGATTACGTGGCAGAAAAGGACATCCGTATCGGGGACTGGGTGGTGGTGCACAAGGCCGGTGACATCATTCCGGAGGTCGTGCGGGTGCTGGCGGACCGCCGCACGGGGGAAGAGGTGCCATTTCACATGCCTGACCGCTGTCCGGCGTGTGGCTCGCAGGTGATGCGTCTTCCGGGCGAAGCCGCCACCCGGTGCACGGCCGGTATGGCTTGTCCCGCCCAGCTCCGGGAAGGCCTCATCCACTTTGGCACCCGCGAGGCCATGGACATAAACGGTCTCGGACCGGCGGTGGTCGATGCCCTGCTTGCGGCCGGTCTCGTACGGACGGCGGCGGACCTCTACCGCCTCGATCCCAACCGGGTAGCGGCTCTCGAACGCATGGGTCCGAAATCGGCCGAAAACCTGGTGAAGGCAATTGCCGCCAGCCGCACGCGGCCCCTGGCCCGCCTGCTGGTGGCACTGGGCATCCCGCACGTGGGCAAACGGGTGGCGCAAGACTTGGCCAGCCATTTTGGCAGTATGGGGCCCCTGGCCGCGGCGGGGCCAGATGAGCTCATGGCCGTGCCCGGGGTGGGACCGGAAATTGCCCAGGCGGTGTATAACTTTTTCCGGCAGGAAGGGGTGCGCACCCTTCTCCAAGACCTCGCACAAGCGGGCGTGGAAGCGGTCCGGCTCGGCGAGGGTGAGCGTATTTCGCAGGCCGCGCCCGTTTCCGGGCCCCTGGCCGGCATGACCATTGTGATTACCGGTACATTGCAAAGCATGACGCGGACCGAAGCCGAGGAAGCAGTGGCCGCTGCCGGCGGCCGTGCGGCCGGGTCGGTGTCGGCAAAAACTTCGGCCGTAGTCGTAGGTGAAAATCCGGGCAGCAAATACGATCGTGCCCGTGCCCTGGGGGTGCCGGTCTGGACCGAACAGGAGTTTCTCCGCCGTCTCGGCCGGCTGGCGCCACCATCCGGGGAGCATTAAAAGACCGGACACAGGAGGCCATACCATTGCCTACCCTGCAAAAACTTTACGCACCACAATCAGTGGCTGTGATCGGGGCGTCGGCGGCGCCGCACAAGGTCGGCCACGCCGTCCTGCACAACCTCATCCAGAACGGCTACCAGGGAAGGATATATCCGATCAATCCCAAGGAGCAAAGCCTCGAAGGCATTCCGTGCTACCGTTCGGTGGCTGAACTGCCTGAAACGCCGGACGTGGCGGTGTTTGCCATTCCGCGCGAGGTCATCGTGCCAGTGGTGGAGGAGTGCGGCCAAAAGGGCGTGCCCTTTGGCATCGTGCTGACCGCGGGATTCCGCGAGGTCGGGCAGGAGGGAGCGGCCCTGGAGCAGGCCCTTATGGCCTCCGCCGCCAAATACGGCATGCACATCGTCGGTCCGAACTGCCTGGGGGTCATGGACACCCACACCCCGCTCAATGCCTCCTTCGCATACAATTTCCCCCTCAAGGGCGAGATTGCGTTTTTCTCCCAGAGCGGGGCTTTGCTGGCGGCCATCCTCGACTGGAGCCTGCAGCGAGGGGTAGGGTTTTCCAAGTTTGTTTCCATGGGCAACAAGGCCGACCTCACCGAAACAGACTATATCCTGGACGCGGCTTCTGATCCTTACACGAAGGTGATCTGCTGCTACGTGGAGGCCATCGACAACGGCCCGCGCTTTGTCGAGGTGGTGTCCGAGGCCTCCCGTCACAAGCCGGTGATCATCCTCAAGGCCGGCATTACCAGCGCCGGCGCCCGGGCGGCCTCGTCCCACACCGGCGCCCTGGCCGGCAGCGACCGTGCCTACGAAACTGCCTTCCGCCAGGCCGGCGTGCTGCGCGCCCGCAGCCTGGATGAGCTTTTCTACCTGGCCACCGCGTTTGCCAGCCAGCCCGTGCCCAAAGGCGACCGCGTGGCCGTGCTCACCAACGGCGGCGGGGCGGGTATCATCGCCACCGATGCCATCGAGACGCACCACCTGACCATGGCCAGCCTGGCCAAGGAAACCGTCGACGCTTTACGGCCAGGTCTGCCGGCGGAGGCCAGCCTGTACAACCCGGTAGACGTCATCGGCGACGCCACCTGGGAGCGCTACGACTTTGCCCTCGGCCATATCCTGAAAGACCCAAACGTGGACGCCCTGCTCGTTTTGGTTGTCGAAGCGGCCATGACCCAGGGCGACAAGGTCGCCGAGGCCATCCTGAAATACCATGGGCAGTATCCCGAGAAGCCTGTTACCACCGCCTATCTTGGCGGCGCTTCGGTAGAGAAGACGGTGGACCGGCTCAACCGGGCTGGCATTCCCTCGTACAACTTTCCGGAGCCGGCCGTGGCCGCCCTGGCCGGGCTTGCCCGCTACCGTCAGTGGCTTGACGCCCCGGCGCCCGAAAAACCGCCGGAATATGCGGCCGACCGCGAGCTGGTGCGGGCGGTGTTCAAAGCCGTGCGCGACGACCACCGGCTGGTACTGCTTGGCAGCGAGGCAAGCCGGGTGGCAGAGGCATACGGCCTGGGCGGCGCACCGGTGCGCCTGGCCCAATCGCCGGAGGAAGCGGTGCGGTACGCCGAGGAGCTGGGGTATCCAGTGGTGCTCAAAGTCGCTTCTCCTAAGATCGTGCACAAGTCCGACGTCGGCGGGGTGCGCCTTGGTCTTCGCGATGCGGACGCCGTCCGCAAGGCCTATCTCGACATCCTCGACAGTGTCCAGCGCAGCCTGCCGGGCATCGCCATCTACGGCCTCGAGGTGCAGCACATGGCACCGCCGGGGCGCGAGCTCATCGTGGGCATGACCCGCGACGTCCAGTTCGGACCACTCATCATGTTCGGTCTCGGGGGCACCTGGGTGAACCTGATCGAGGATGTGACGTTCCGGCTGGCCCAGGGGCTTGACCGCCGCCAGATCGAGGCCATGATGCACGAAACCAGAGCCTACCGGCTGCTCCGCGGCTACCGCGGCGAGCCGCCTGCGGATGTGGATGCCGTGGCCGCGGCCATCGGCCGGGTGGCAATGCTGGTACGCGACTTCCCCGAGATTGCCGAAATGGACATCAATCCGCTGGTGGCCTACCCGCATGGCGTGGCCGCCTTGGACGTCAAGATCACGCTAGGGAGCTGATGACAATGTCCAAAGAAAGTTACCGGAGTCTTTTTGTGGTCGGGCCGCAAGGCAGCGGCAAGACGGCCGTCGGCCTCGCCATAGCCATGCGTTTCCGGGACGCTGGCTACCGCACGGCCTACATGAAGCCACTCGGGCAGGCGCCGGTGACCGGCGGCTACGACGAGGACATCGTGCTGATGTCGAGCCTGCTTGGGGAAGAGCTCGTCGGGCAGCATTGTCTTGTGCAGGGCGGTCCCAACTATCTCGACCGCTACCGCCCCGGCGGGCGCATCGACGACCAGGCGGTCACGGCCGAGTTCGAGGCCCTGGCTGCCAAGGCAGATGTGGTGATCATCGAGCAGGCTGCCCATCCGGCTACCGGCGCGGCCATGGACATGGATGCGGCCTCGCTGGCGCGTGCCTGGCAAAGCCAAGTCCTCCTTGTGAGCAAGGCCGATAACGATGAGGATTTCGACCACAGCATTCTCTATTACCGCTACTTCCAGAGCCAGGGCACAAAAATGCTCGGTATTATCTACAACAACGTCCCCCATCGCCTCCAGAACAAAGTAAACGGCGTCTACCGGCAGCTTCTGGAGAGGGGCAGCTACCGATTTCTGGGGGCGATCCCGCGGCGGCTGGAAGTGGCGGCCCCCACGGTCCGGGAGATCGTCGAGGTGATGGGGGCGGAGGTGCTCACCGGCGACGAGCGCCTGGACAACGTGGTGGAGGATGTCCTGGTGGGGGCAATGACCATGGAAAGCGCCCTCACGTACCTCCGTCGCTCGGCCAACAAGGCCCTGATCACCGGCGGCGACCGGGCCGACATTGCCCTGGCGGCCCTGGAGACGAGCACGGCCGTCCTGGTTCTGACCGGCGGGCTGTACCCGGATGTCCGCGTGCTGTCGCGGGCGCAGGAAAAAGGCGTGCCGGTAATACTGGTCCACTATGACACCTTTACCGCCATCGAGAGGATTCACGCCGTTTCGCGTAAAATACGTCCAGGCGACGAAGAGGCCATCGCCCAGGCCCGCCGCGACTTTGACGAGAAATGTGACTATGCGGCGATCAAAGCCGCCCTGGGCATCGGTCCGAAAGGAGCATAACCCCTATGGCGGTAACCCGCGCGGAGGTCGAGCACGTGGCCATGCTGGCCCGGCTTTCGCTGACCGAAGAGGAGATCACCCAGTTTACCAAGCAACTGAACGACATCCTCGAGGCCGTGCGGCGCATGGGTGAGGTCGATACTACCGGTGTCCCTCCCACCATGCACGCCCTCGACCAGATCAAAAACGTCTTTCGTCCCGATCTGCCCCGGCCGGGCCTGGCCCGCGAGGATGTGGCCGGCATCGCACCCGCCTGGGCAGAAGGCCTTTTCGTGGTTCCGAAAGTAGTGGAGTAATTCTACCGGCGAGCGTACCGCCTCCGAGGAGCGATGACATGAGCGGGATTTCTCCCAGAGACATCCGCGGTCTTGGTGCTACCGACATCGCCGCCGCCCTCCGGCGGCGCGAACTTACCAGTGTCGAGGTTACACAGGCCTACCTCGAGGCCATCGGGGCTGGCAACGCTGGCCTCGGCGCCTACCTGACAGTGGACGAGCAAGAGGCCCTGGCCCAGGCCCGCGAAGTGGATGCTCGCCGGGCGAAGGGCGAGGAGCTCGGGCCGTACGCCGGAGTGCCGGTGGCGGTCAAGGACAACATCTCTACCCGCGGGCTTCGCACCACGTGCGCGTCGCGTATCCTGGAAAACTATGTTCCCCCCTACGATGCGACAGTGGTGGCGCGGCTCCGGCAGTCGGGACTGGTGGTGCTCGGCAAGACCAACATGGACGAGTTCGCCATGGGCTCCTCCGGCGAAAACTCGGCGTTTTTCCCGGCTCGCAACCCGTGGGATCCCTCGCGGGTACCAGGCGGTTCTTCGAGCGGCTCTGCGGTCGCCGTGGCGGCCTCGCTGGCGCCGTGGGCCCTAGGGTCGGATACCGGCGGGTCCGTGCGCCAGCCGGCTTCTTTTTGTGGGCTGGTAGGGGTCAAGCCCACCTACGGGCGGGTGTCCCGCTACGGCCTCGTGGCGTTCGCCTCGTCTTTGGACCAGATTGGCACCCTCACGCACGATGCGGCCGAGGCGGCCGCCCTCATGGGCATCATCAGCGGCTACGACCCGGCCGACTCCACAAGCGTGCCCGAGCCGGCGCCCGACTATCCGGCCCTTCTTGGACGTGAGATCCGTGGCCTCCGCGTCGGGGTGGTGCGGGAAGGCTTCGGCGAAGGCGTGGAGCCAGGCGTGCAGGAGGCCCTGCGGCGGGCCCTGGACGTGCTGGCCGGGCTCGGGGCCGTGATGGGCGAAGTAAGCCTCTCCATGACCACCTATGCCCTGCCGGCGTATTACGTGATTGCCCCGGCGGAGGCGTCGTCCAACCTGGCACGGTACGACGGCGTCCGTTACGGCCTGCGGGCCAGCAACCGTTCGGTGACCGACATGTACGGCCGCACGCGGCAGGCCGGCTTCGGGCCCGAGGTCAAGCGGCGTATCATGCTCGGCACGTACGCTCTTTCCGCCGGCTACTACGATGCCTATTACAAAAAGGCCCAGCAGATCCGCACGCTCATCAAAAACGAGTTTTCTTCTGCACTGCAAAGCTACGACGTGCTGGTCACGCCCACCGCTCCCTCGGTAGCCTTCCGGCTCGGCGAAAAAGCGGCCGACCCGGTCCAGATGTACTACCAGGACTACTTCACCATCCCGGTGAACATGGCCGGGCTGCCGGCGGTGTCGGTGCCGTGCGGGTTTTCCGGTGGGCTGCCGGTGGGCATGCAGCTCATCGGCCGGTGGTTTGACGAGGCGGGGCTTTTGGCTATTGCCCATGCCTACCTTGAAACAACGGGCTGGCACCGCTTCCGGCCTGAGCCCGCGGTTTCCGTGGCAGGTGAGGCCCGGTGAACCTTACGAACCTTTTTTGGCTTTTCATCTTTCTCACCGCCCTGTGGCCAGCGGCTGAGCAGCGGGCTATCATGGCCCGCCGGGTGCGACTGATCCAGTCCCTGCAACGGGAGCGCGGCTCACACGTGATCGTCCTCATCCACCGGCAGGAGACGGTGGGGCTTTTCGGCATTCCGATCATGCGCTACATCGACATCGACGATTCCGAGGCCATCCTGCGGGCGATTCGCGGTACGCCGCCCAACATGCCGATCGACATCATCCTGCACACGCCCGGTGGGCTGGTGCTCGCGACCGAGCAGATCGCACATGCCATCAAGCGTCACCCCGCTCCCGTGACGGTTTTTGTGCCGCATTATGCGATGTCGGGCGGGACACTGGTGGCCCTGGCGGCTGACAAGATAGTCATGGACACGAACGCGGTGCTGGGGCCGGTGGATCCGCAGATCGGCGAATATCCGGCGGCTTCCATTCTCCGGGTGCTCGAACGCAAGCCCGTGGAGCGGGTTGACGACCAGACCCTGATCCTGGCGGACATGGCGGAGAAGGCGGTGGCCCAAGTGAGAGCCCTGGTGTACGACCTCTTGGCTGACCACATGGAGCCGGAAAAGGCCAAGGCCCTCTCGGAAGCCCTGACGTCGGGACGTTGGACCCACGACTACCCGATCTCTATCGACGAGGTGCGGGCCATGGGCTTGCCCGTGTCCGATGACATGCCGCCGGAGATCTACGCCCTGATGCGGCTTTATCCGCAGACAGGCATCCGGCGGCCGTCGGTGCAGTACATCCCGCTGCCCCGGGGCCAGGACGAGCAGCCAAACGGCGGCGACCGCCGCAACGGACGGAACGCGTGACCGTAGACGCCCGTGCGGCGGAGGGATTGGGGGTATACGCATGGCACATGTCGAAAGCTTAGATGCAGAATTGCAGGCAGCCTACGAACCGGTCATCGGGCTGGAAGTGCATGTGGAACTGCAGACCGATTCCAAAGTGTTTTGCAGTTGTCCGACCACGTTTGGGGCCGAGCCCAACACCCAGGTGTGTCCGGTGTGCCTGGGGCTTCCGGGAGCTCTCCCGGTGCTGAACCGCCGGGCGGTGGAACTGGCCCTGCGGGCTGCTTTAGCCCTGCACTGCACCATTCCGCCGGAGTGCAAGTTTGACCGCAAGAATTACTTCTATCCCGACCTGCCGAAGGGCTACCAGATCTCGCAGTACGACCAGCCGCTCGGGGTCAACGGGTGGCTGGAGATCAGCGTCAACGGCGAGGTGCGGCGGATCGGCATCCGCCGTGTCCACATGGAAGAGGAGACCGCCAAATCAGTGCACGTGGCCGGCGGCACGCACACCCTGCTCGACTTCAACCGGGCCGGCGTGCCGCTGATAGAGATCGTCTCCGAACCGGATATCCGCACCCCGGAAGAGGCCCGTGCGTACCTCAATGAGCTCCAAAGCATCATGCGCTACATGGAAGTGTCGGACTGCAAGATGGAAGAAGGTTCGCTGCGGTGCGACGCCAACATATCCGTCCGGCCCCGGGGCACGGACGTCCTCGGCACCCTGGTAGAAATCAAGAACATGAACTCCTGGCGGGCCGTGCAAAAAGGGCTAGAATATGAAATCATCCGCCAGACCAGGCTTTTGTCCGACGGCGAACCGGTGGTGCGCGAGACCCGGCACTGGGACGAGGGGCGCGGGATCACCCGCCCAGCCCGCGGCAAGGAGGAAGCCCACGACTACCGCTATTTCCCGGAGCCCGATCTTGTGCCCTTGGCCCTGGACCCGGCCTGGGTGGCAGAAGTAAAGGCCACCATGCCGGAGTTGCCCGCGGAACGGCGCGCCCGGTTTGTGCGTGATTTCGGCCTGCCAGCCTACGACGCCGAAGTCCTGTGTGCCGACCCGGCGGTGGCCGGCTTTTTCGAAGCCACCGTCGCCTTGTATCCGCAGCCCAAGCAAGTCAGCAACTGGATCATGAAAGACGTCCTGCGGCTCTTGAACGACGCCGGTCTGCCGCTTGCGGCCACGCCGCTGCGGCCGGAGCACCTGGCGGAACTGTGCCGGCTGGTGGACCAGGGTACCATCAACTTGACTGTGGCCCGCCAGGTATTCGAGGAGGTTTTCGCCAACGGACGGGCTCCTGCCGAGATCGTGGCGGAGAAGGGCCTGGCCCAGATCTCGGATGAAAGCGCCTTGCTGAAGGTGGCCCGCGAGGTAGTGGCGGGCAATCCAGATGCCGTGAAAAACTACCGCAGTGGCAAGGAAAAAGCCATGGGATTCCTGGTGGGACAAGTGATGCGTGCCACCAAGGGCAGGGCCAACCCGGAGCTCGCGACCGCCCTGGTCAAAAAGGCTCTGGCCGAACAGCAAGGGCAAGAGTAGCGGAGCGGGGAAGGAGGATTACCATGGCAAATGACGAGCACGATACCGGCCAAGTACCGCCGCCCGGACAGCCGCGGGTGCCGCCTGGGCAGCGGGTCGTCCAGGAATGGCCGGTGCTGCACGAGGGCAGTGTGCCGCAGGTAGACTTGACCACGTGGGATTTCCGCATCTTCGGCCTGGTGGAGAACGAAGTCCGCTTCACGTGGGACGAGCTTATGGCCTTGCCGAAAAAGACCATCACGACGGATATCCATTGCGTGACGGCGTGGAGCCGCCTGGGCATGAGTTTTGAAGGGATTCCCGTGCGAGCGGTACTGGAGCGTGTGCGGCCGCTGCCGGACGCCGACTACATGATGGTGCATGCCGAACACGGCTTCACCACCAACCTGCCGCTGCAGTACCTTTTGGCCGACAATGTACTTTTGGCCTACGCGGCCGACGGCAAGCCCCTTACGCCCGAACATGGGTGGCCGCTGCGGCTTGTATTGCCGCGGCTTTATTTCTGGAAAAGCGCCAAGTGGGTACGCGGCTTTGAATTTATGGATCAAGACCGGCCCGGTTTTTGGGAACAGAATGGTTATCACATGCGTGGTGACCCGTGGAAAGAGGAGCGCTACTGGTTCTGATGCGTTTTGCCCGCCCACATGACCAGCCAGTTGTGCTGCTCATGGTATGTTTGTGAATTTCGGCACAAGTTATGGACAAGCGGGCAAACCATCGGCTACAATCTTGAAGGTTTGACTCGGGATCGATGCTGGAGCCGCGTTTTCCGGAGTGGTGCGGGTGGCAGCCAAACAAGACCAGAACATGTCACCGATGCGCGGGCTCGACATTGCACTCACCTTCGGGATCTCTTTGGTCCTGGGTATGCTTTTGGGCTATTGGGGCGGCCACGCCCTGGACAGCCGGCTCGGTACCGACCCGTGGTTTGCCTTGTTAGGGCTTTTTCTGGGCATTGCCGTCGGTTTCCGCATCCTAATCCGTGACGTGCTCAAGTTTGCCCGCAACTCCGGCAGGAATAACGGCAAGTGAAGACGTGGCTTGATGTTTTGGCCGGATACGGCTTGGGGCTGGGGGCAGGGCTTTTCAACCACTGGCTGGCGGTGGCCTGGTTGGGCAGTGCGGCCAAGCTTAGACAGCACGGGTCCGGCGGGGTGCTGGCGGTATACGGCATCCGGTATTTCGTGAGTCTGGCAAGTCTTTTGGCGGTTTATTACTGGCCAGGCGGGGCGGTGGCGATCACGGCTTGTCTGGCGGGTCTTTTGACGCCGCTTGTGTGGTTGAGTGTTTGGGC
>CADDZV010000057.1 GCA_902812875.1 Clostridiales bacterium | reverse complement strand
GCAAGATGACGGTGATATCGCCGGACAGCTTTACGTTCTGGGAATCGGTGGTAATGTTCGTGATCGTGGTGCTTGGCGGGGCAGGTTCCATCCCAGGGGTTTTCGTGGGAGCAGCCGCGATGGTCATCCTGCCCGAGATCTTCCGCGAGTTCGCCCTTTGGCGGATGCTCGTGTTCGGGGCTGCCATGGTGGTCATGATGATCTTCCGGCCGGAAGGCCTGTGGCCCAGCCGGCAGCTCCGGCAGGAGCTCGGGTCAGGTGACGGTGGCACCGCCATTGCGGGTCAGGGAGGTGACGACGGGCATGCCCATGTTGGAGCTTAAGGGCGTGAGCAAAAGCTTCGGTGGCGTCATGGCTGTCCGGAACGTGGATATGACCATTTCCGAGGGCGAGATCCTCGGTCTCATCGGCCCCAACGGGGCAGGGAAGACCACCCTGTTCAACCTGATCACCGGCGTGTACCGGCCGGACACCGGCAGCATCATGTTGCAGGGCCACAATCTGGTGGGGCTTTTGCCGCACCAGATCGCGAAACTGGGCATTGCCCGGACCTTCCAGAACATCAGGTTGTTCCCCAACCTTACGGTGCTTGAAAACGTCATGTCCGGACGGCACGTGCGCACCGGGGCGGGTTTGTGGCCGTCCATCCTGCACACACGCGGGCAACGGGCGGAGGAAGAAAGCATCCGGTCACAGAGCGAGGCCATCCTCACCAAGCTGGGGCTTTTCGACGTGCGGTTTGAGCTGGCGAGAAACCTGCCATATGGCTTGCAGCGCACAGTTGAGATTGCCCGGGCGTTGGCCACCGAGCCGAAGCTTCTGATCCTGGACGAGCCGGCGGGGGGGCTGAACGAAGAGGAAAGCCGGGTGCTCATGGACCTGGTGAGAAGCTTTCGGGCTAACGGCGTCACCATCTTACTCATTGAACACGACATGCCTGTGGTCATGGGCATTTCGGACCGCATCGCTGTGCTCGACAACGGCGAGTTGATCGCCGAAGGCACGCCGGCCGAGGTCCAGCACAACGAGCGGGTGATTGAGGCCTACCTGGGCCGGGAAGAAGAGGAAGTGTCCTGATGGCGCTTTTGGAGATCAACGACCTTACCGTTTATTACGGACACGTGCATGCGTTGAAAGGGATATCTTTGACCGTGGAGCCGGGAGAGATTGTGGCCCTGATCGGGGCAAACGGCGCGGGCAAGTCCACCACGTTGCGGGCGATCTCGGGGCTTGTGCGTCCGCAGGGCGAGATCGTCTTTGACGGGCGGAGCATCAACGCCACTCCCGCCCACCAGATCGTGCAGATGGGCATTGGACACGTGCCGGAAGGGCGAAAGGTGTTCGCCACTCTCACCGTGGACGAAAACCTTACCCTGGGTGCGTACAGCCGGGGACGTGACCGGACCGGGATCGAGGAAAGCCGCGAGCGTGTGTTTGCTCTTTTCCCGCGCCTGGCCGAACGGCGGCACCAGCTGGCCGGCACCCTCTCCGGCGGGGAGCAGCAGATGCTGGCCATCGGCCGCGCCCTGATGGTCAAGCCTAGGTTGATGCTTCTGGACGAGCCTTCTCTGGGACTGGCACCCCTGTTGGTGCAGAGCATCTTCCAAACCATCAAGGAAATAAACGCCCAGGGCACCACGGTGCTCCTGGTGGAGCAGAACGCACGGGCGGCCCTGAAGCTGGCCCACCGTGCCTACGTGCTTGAAACCGGCAGGATTGCCCTCAGCGGGCCGGCGAATGTACTGGCAGAAGATCCGCGAGTACGGCGGGCCTACCTGGGAGAGCGCTGAAACTGGGAGCGGGCCGATTCTGGGCCCGGGGGTGTGCGATGACAGATGAGTTTTCAATGGACGATACTGACCGCCTCCTCGTCAACCTCCTGCAGGAGGAGTTTCCGGTGGTGGTGCGGCCGTTTGCCGACCTGGGCAACCGGCTTGGCATCGGTGAAGACGAGGTTTTGTCGCGTACGCGGGCGCTGAAAGAACAAAGGATCATCCGCCAGATCGGGGCGATCTTCGACACGCGGGGGCTTGGCTACCAGAGTACGCTTTTGGCGGCCCAGGTTGATCCGGCCGCCCTCGACGAGGCGGCGGCCGTGGTGGCTGCCCACCCGGGCGTGAGCCACCTGTATGCCCGCAACCACCCTTACAACCTTTGGTTCACTTTGGCGGTGCCGCCAGAGCGGAACCTCGACACCACCGCCCGCAGCCTCGGGGAGGCCGCGGGGGCACAGGGTGTCTTGCTATTGCCTCCGTTGCGGGTGTTCAAGATCGGCGTCCGACTCGATGCCACCGGGAAGCGTGCTCCCGACGCGTTCGATGAAGAGGTTGCGGGCGTCACGCCGGCGGCGCCCACGGGATGGACACCGCCCACTGCCTGGGACCGCCAGCTTGTAAGGGTCTGTCAGGACGACCTGCCTATTATCACGGAGCCGTTCGCGGGTTGGGCGGATGCTCTGGGAATCACCCAGGAAGAGCTTTTGGGTGAGCTTGGCCGCTTGCGCCAGGAAGGCCGTCTGCGGAGGGTGGCGGCGGTTTTGCGTCACCGGCAGGCGGGGTTTGCGGCCAACGCGATGGGCGTATGGGTGGTGCCCCCGGACGAGGTGGACAAGGCAGGGGCCATCATGGCGGGGTTTGCGGCGGTCAGCCACTGCTACGAGCGGCCTTCGTACCCGCCGCAATGGCCCTACAACCTTTTTACAATGGTGCACGGAAGAAGCCCTGAGGAATGCGAAATCACGCTCCGGGCAATCGCGGACCGGACTGGCATCCGGGATTACGCGGCCTTATATAGCACCCGTGAGTACAAAAAACAGCGGTTGAAGTATTTCGTTGATTGACCCCGGGCGTCCACAAACGGCGGGGTTTGCTTGACTGTCATGGTTCGCCCTATGTCGTTTTAAAGCATGCTGTTCGCGAAAATCAATGGCAACGTTCCAGTGAGTGGGCAGGACCAGCCAGTCTGCTTCCACGACCTGCACCTGGACCAGATTGTGGAATCAATTGTTTCTGGAAGAGAAGAATACGGCCTGGAAGGGTTTTTCTATGCACCTTTGCAGGACGGTAGAACTGAATTTCCCGATCAAACGAAGACCCAAACCTGAAAAGCGGAAAACTCGACGAAGAGCTAGGCCGGATGAGCGCCATAGTCGACATGATCACTCCTTACGCCATGCTGCTGTGCAATGAGTCATTCGCATCCACAAACGAAAGGGAAGGATCTGCACTGGCCAGGGAGGTTGTACAGGCTTTGCTTGAGTACGGCGTGCAGGTCGTGTATGTGACGCACCTGTTCGACCTAGCGCATGGGTTTTACGTTGCACGAACCGAGGCTTTCCTGTTCTTGCGTGTAGAGATGGGGCCTGGACACCAAGAATTCAGCACAGCTCGTCTTCGTCCTCGTCGTTCCACAGGCGGCGGGAGATGCGGAAGCCGCCGGGACCGTGGTCGACCACGAGGCCGGCCCGCATAAAGCCGGCGCTCAACGGATCGACAAACAGGCGTATGCCCTTTTCTTCCAAGACGTAATCATCATTTTCCGGCTGCTCTTCCAGGGCCATGCCAAAACTCACGCCGCCTCAGCCGCCTCCGGCCACGTAAATGCGGATGGCGGCTTGTTTGTTCTGGCTGGCAATGACACCGGCCAGCTCGCGGGCAGCGGCGTCGGTAATCTCGGTGGTGGGACGTCCCATGGTCTAACCTGCCTTCTGTCCAATTCCGAGGGCGGCAGCTTGTGGCTTGAGGGCTTCGATCACGAACGTGATATGTTCGTCCAAGTCACGCCCCAAAAGTTCTGCCCCGGCGCGGATTTCATCGCGGTTCACGTTGCGGGCGAAGGCTTTGTCTTTCATCTTCTTTTTTACCGACGCGGCGTCAACTTCGTCGAGGCTTTTATTTGGCTTGACCAGCGCCACCGCCGTGATGAAACCGGTGAGCTCGTCCACGGCGAACAGGGCTTTTTTCATGAGGGTGTCGCGGGGCAGGTTCGTGTACGACGCGTGTGATGCCACCGTGGTGACGATCTCCTCGGGGTAGCCACGCTCGCGTAAGATGCGCGATCCCTGCAGGGGGTGGTCGGGGGCGGTGGGATAGCGTTCGTAGTCGAAATCGTGGATGAGCCCTACGGCACCCCAGGTTTCCTCGTCTTCGCCGAAGTAACGCGCGTAGGCCCGCATAGCGGCTTCCACGGCCAGGGCGTGCTTGATCAGGCTCGGGTTTTGGGTGAACTCGGTTAGTAGCTGCCAGGCTTGGTTGCGATCCAATGACAAGGAAACGGCCTCCCCATGATCTGCATGATCTGCGGCCGGGGCCGGCGGCCCGGCCAATTTACTGTCTATTATACTTGTCCGCGGAAAACTCGTCCTAACGATTCTGTGGTCTGCATATATATCTGCACCAGGATCCGGTATCAAAGTGGGCGTAATTATTCCCAAAATTCCGGAGGGAGGGTGTAGAAGGTATGCGCAGGTGGGCTTCGTTTTTAGCGATTCTGTCCCTGGCCATCCTGGTGGCGGGTATGGCAGCAGCAGCTGGTACCGGTGCCGTCCGCGTGCTGGTGCAGGCGCCGCCGGGGCAAAGAGCAGCGCTGGCGGTCGAGTACGGCCTGCGTTGGGATTTCGGTCCGCGCGGGTTCACGACCGACGTGACGCCGGCGGGGCTTGAGCGGCTGCGTTCCGCGGGCGTGCCGGTCACCTTGGTGCCGGTTTACTCCATCCAAGACCGGCTTATCAGTGCGAAGCCTGTGAAGACGGCCACCCGCACCGTCCCGAGCGATCCCACTCCGTGGGGGATTGAGACCATCTACAACGATCCTTCCATCACCAAGACAACCGGGGGAGCGGGTATCAATGTGGCAGTGCTGGACACCGGGGTGTACACCAAGCACCCCGATCTGACTAGGCGGGTGGTCCAGTGTCTGGATTTCACCAAAGTCACGGTGCCCGCCAGTGGGTGCGCCGACCAGAACGGTCACGGCACGCACGTTTCGGGGACCATCCTGGCGGACGGGGGAGCGGACGGCCTGGGCATCTGGGGTGTGGCGCCGCAGGCGTCCCTGTTCGCCTACAAGGTGTTGGGAGCGAGCGGCTCCGGTTACGCGGATGACATCGCGGCGGCCATCCGCTATGCGGCCGACCATGGCGCCAACATAATTTCTATGTCGCTTGGTTCATCCGTGGATGATCCGCTGATGCGGGACGCGGTCACCTATGCGGTCGGAAAGAACGTGCTGGTCGTGGCGGCCGCCGGTAACAGCGGGCCCAACCTTGACACGATGGTCTACCCGGGGGCCAACCAGGACGTGATTGGGGTGGCGGCCATTGATGCCACCTTGCGGGTGGCGGACTTTTCGTCGCGGGGCATCAACAATGGCGATGGCGTAATTACCGAACGTGAGGTGGAAGTGGCGGCGCCGGGCGTGAGCGTGGAATCGACTTACAAGGACGGTGGTTATGCGGTATACAGTGGCACGAGCATGGCGACACCGCACATAAGCGGCTTGGCCGCCCGCATCTGGTCTTTCAACCCGGGGTGGACGGCGTCCCAGGTGCGGGCCGAAATTGACCGCCGGGCGACCTGGCACGACATCACGTCTGGGATTTACGCCGGCGTGGGTGATGACCCGGCTTCCGGGCTTGGGCTGCCGCAGGTGATCAACGGGCAGTAAGGCGGTCGGTAGACGTGCCAGCAACAAAAAGGGCAGACCTGAGGGGAAGGGGTCTGCCCTTTCTTTTTTCTTTCCGTTTTTTACGTTGTGCACTGCGGCGGATAAAGCGGGCTTGGCGGGCACGTGAGCGGAGGCTTGGGCAGCACGACGCACTCCGACGGCGTGCAGAACCCGTACGCAGGCACCAACAGCTTTACCAGGGCCAGGGATTCAATCAGGATGCACAGGTCGATCTGCGTGCAGATCTGGTTGTTGAGCAGGTAAGACGGACCGCAGCGGGAGGCGGCGATTTCACACGTGACGTTGGTGCCGTCCGGCGCGCACAGGGTGACTGTCTTGGTGAACGAGAATGTATCCGTGAACGATCCGGTGGTGTTGTCAGGGTTGGTCCAGCTGAACGTGACGGAAACGGTGATCAAGAGTGTGACGGTAGCAAAGCCGTCGACGCCCGACGGTGTGACAGACAGCACCGTGCAGGTGACGCTATCTACTGTGCAGGTGATGGTGGCACCCGGGACAGGTGGCGTCAATACCGTAGCTGGGATCGGGAAGCAGACGTCTTCGCGCGACTCCTGCTGGAAGCAGAAATCATAAACCTTTGTGGTCTGGATACAGGCGATTTCGGTTGGCGCCGGGCAGCCCTCCGGAGCGCACGGCCCGGGTTGGACTTGCGCCCCCATCATGGGCAGGATGTCTTCGGCCATCGATGAACCTCCTCTGATAGGCATTCACTCGTTCCCGGTCGGACACCGTGTCCCGGATCTCCCCTCAAAGATCTGCGGGCAGCCGCGGTGTCAACTTTGGCCATGACATCCTATGAACGAGCTTTGCAGGCTGTGAGAAAGTTGGCGGCAGAGAATTGGAATATTTTTTGTCTTGCCGCTCCAGGCGGGCCAGATTTACGCTGGCCACAAAGCTCCACGCCAGCAATTCCACCGAGGGAGGTCGATGTCTATGCGTAAACTGGCCCTGGCACGGCATTGGCAAATAGTGGCATTAATGGCATTGCTACTGTTGGTCGCGGCTGTGCCCCCGTTGCATACCGCGTACGCTTCGTGGTACCTGCAGCCTGGTCAGGTCATCAACACGCCCACCGGGCCGGTGGTCGTGCGGGCGGCCGGTGGCACTACAACGTCAACCCTGCCTGCTCCCCAACCAGCCCCGGCACCACAGCCTGCTCCGCAGCCCGCCCCAGCTCCGCAACCTACACCGCGGCCAGCTCCGCAGTCCACTCCCACGCCGCAGCCTGCGCCGCAGCCGGCCCCGGGTGGGAGCGCGGCTAACGGCGTGACTCTCACAGCGGATGAACAGACCCTGCTGGGCTTGATCAACCAGGCCAGGGAGCAGGCAGGGTTGCAGCCGCTCGTGGCCAACGCCGCCCTGACCAACATGGCCCGGCTGAAGGCACAAGACATCATCAACAACAACTATTTTGACCACACGTCGCCGGTCTACGGGACACCGGAGGACATGGCCCGCTCATTGGGGATTAGCTTCCGGGCGCTGGGAGAAAACCTGGCCAAAGTGCGGAACGTGCAGTATGCCAATGCCATGTTCATGGGATCGCATTGGCACAAATACAACATCCTCTACCCGGAATTCACGGATGTCGGCATTGGCGTTGTCCATTACCAATACGGTGTGGTAGTGGTGGAAGAGTTCATCCAGCGGCCGTAGCGGGGGACTCCAGAGCGAGCTGGCTTTTAGTCAATCGGTATAAAGTTCTATTGGCAATAAAAAGCCGCCTGTTTTTGTCGACAGGCGGCTTTTGCATCCTGTTGGCCGGCTGCCGCCTAACCCTGCCCATAAACGGGCGTGCCGTGGGTGCTGGCGTACGCACGGAAGGCCGCGACGAGCTGGGTCGTGATCTTGCCGGGCTGGCCAGAGCCGATCTGGCGGCCATCTACCTCGACCACGGGCACGGCCTCGGCGGCGGTGCCGGTGAGGAAGCACTCGTCAGCGGTGTACACATCGTGGCGGGTGAAAAGTCCTTCCTCAGCTGTGATGCCAAGGTCGCGCGCGAGCTCGATGATGGTGTTACGCGTGATGCCTGCCAGGATGCCGGAATACGCGGGCGGCGTGATGAGCCGGCCACCCTTGACGATGAACACGTTGTCGCCGGTGCCTTCTACCACGTAGCCGTCCTGGTTGAGCATGAGCACCTCGTTGAAGCCGGCCACGTTTGCTTCGATTTTGGCCAGGATGTTGTTCAGGTAGTTTAGGGATTTGATACGGGGGTTGAGCATTTCCACCCCGTTCCGGCGGGTGGCGACCGTGAGAAGCTTCATGCCGGTCTGGTAGAGCTCAGGCGGGTACAGGGCGATCTTGTCGGCGACGATCACCACAGACGGTTTTTGGCACTTGCGGGGGTCGAGGCCGAGATCGCCCTCACCGCGGGAAACCACTAGGCGAATGTACCCGTCGGTGATCTGGTTTTGTCGGCAGGTCTCCAACACTGCCTGCTCCATTTCTTTCCATGTCAAAGGAATTTCCAGCAGGATGGATTTGGCGGATTCGTACAGGCGGTCGAGGTGCTCGGTGAGTTTGAACACTCGGCCGGAGTAGGCCCGGATCCCTTCGAAGACGCCATCCCCGTACAGAAAACCATGGTCGAAAACAGATACTTTGGCTTCTTCTTTGGGGACAAACCGACCGTCAACGTAAACAGTGATGCCCATAGAAAACCCTCCCTGCCCCGAAACAACCAGCGACGGGCCGCAATAGGAAAACCCGAGCGTCGCTCCTGGTAAGGAACTTGCCGCTCGGGTCTTTTGTGCCCACGGTGTACCGCTTGACGCGGCTTGTACCGCTCGGTCCGGCCCGCCGTGCAGGTGCCAGTCCAACCGGTCCGGTCCTCCCGGCGCGGAACCCTAAGGTACACTTCCTGGTCGCTTGCCCGTTCCTGCCCATGCAGGTTCCGGGGTTTAAGTTATATAAAATTTGTGAGTTCGGCGGCGACGCCAAAGCTCCTGCAACACTATCAATGCATCGTGGGTGCTATGGACATAAAGCAGAGCAGGATTTCACCCACGTACGGAGAAAAATGTGCAATCACAGCGACCGTCTTCGGAAGTATAGCGGCGAAGGCTTCTTGAGTGTGGGGACGGGTCTACGGGCTAGGCCAGACGTGCCGGACTTGTAGGAGCTATTGAGTCTACGGTAGCAGGGCGCAACCAATCAAACGCGACGAGGACTATGCGTGATGCATGGTGTCGTCAATAAGCCAATAAATCCACGAGTCATTTCGTCAGTCACTGAAGGGTAGGTTCCGAAAGGTGCCGACGATTGCAGAATCGCCAAGGTACGGACAGCAGACCGTTGTTCTCGTTGACTTGCGAACTACGAAGGCTAATGCACTCGCCAAAATCTGCGTAGGATTGAGAGGCTAGAGGAATACGTCTCGGTACTGATATCTACCGCCATGACTGGTAAGATCAACGTGAGCGTGGAGGTTGCATTATGACGAGGGTTGCTGTAAGCGCTGCTGTCCTGCGGTGGGCGTTGCAGCGCTCGGGTAAATCATCCGCAATACAGCGTAGCTTCCCCAAGCTCGGCGAGTGGCTGAAAGGCGAGAGTTGGCCAACGCTGCGGCAGCTGGAAGACTTCGCTAATGCAACTTCGACGCCTCTTGGGTATTTCTTCCTATCTGAGCCGCCGAAAGAGCGACTGCCAATACCCCACTTCCGTACGCTCGGTGATGAGGCAACGTTTAGACCCAGCCCAGACCTCCTGGAGACCCTGCACATGATGGAGCGGCGCCAGGCATGGATGCGCGATTATCTCATTGAAGAAGGGCGAGAAGCGTTAACTTTTGTACGCTCTGCAAAGCTGACGGACGACCCATACCGGGTTGCTAGAGAGATAAAAGGCACGTTGCGCCTGAGGGAAGGATGGGCTGCCGAGCAGCAAAATTGGACGACGGCGCTCGGCATGTTGCAAACTAAAATGGAAGACGTTGGGATCATAGTAGTAATCAATGGGATCGTCGGCAACAACACTCACCGGAAACTAAATGTGAACGAGTTTCGCGGCTTTGTATTGGTGGACGAGTATGCACCATTAGTTTTTGTGAATGGTGCTGACGGCAAGGCAGCACAGATGTTTACCCTAGCGCATGAGCTGGCACATATTTGGTTCGGGAGCAGTGCTGCATTCGACTTGCGGGAACTCCAGCCGGCTGCTGATGCAACCGAACAGGCGTGTAACAGGGTGGCGGCGGAGTTTCTTGTTCCGGAGGATGAGCTGCGAAAGATCTGGCCCAGTATTTCCCGGGGTTCAGGGCGATTTGAAGAGATTGCTCGCATGTTCAAGGTAAGTATACTGGTTGCGGCCCGGAGAGCCTTAGATCTAAGGCTGATTACAAAAACCGAGTTTTTGGACTTTTATCGGGCTTATTCCGATGATGAGCGACGCGCGGCCCAACAAGGTCGGAAAGGAGGTAACTTCTATGCCACTCAGAATCTTCGCATTGGCCGTCGCTTTGCAGAGGCTGTGGTGCGCGCTACCAGAGAGGGGAGGCTTCTCTATCGCGAGGCTTATGAGTTGACTGGCCTACGCGGAAAGGCCTTTAAACGGTTTGCGGAATCCATAGGTTATGGGGTACATGCGCCATGATGGCTCCCATATACGTGATCGATGCAAACCCGCTTATAGAAGCTGCAAACAGATACTATTCGTTTGACATAGATTCACGTTTCTGGAGTATCTTGGTTGAACTTGCGCAGCGCGGGCGGGTACTAAGTATTGATCGCGTTCATCAGGAACTGAAGCAAGGTCGAGACGAGCTTGCAAAGTGGGCTAACGAGCAATTTAGTCGTTGGTTTGCTTCAACCGATCAAGACGATGTTATAAGTGAATATAGAAAATCATGGAATGGGTTAATGAGCAAAATCACTTTAAAGATTCCGAGAAAGCATTTTTTGCCAGCAGTGCCGATGGTTGGCTAATAGCATATGCAAAGGCAAAGGGGTATATCGTCGTTACACATGAAGCGTTGGTCCCTGCAAATTCCACAAAGATCAAAATCCCGAATGTTTGTCAGGCATTTAATGTACGTTGTGTAGATATCTTTAACATGTTCCGTGAATTGGGAGTCAGGTTAGATCGATCTTCACCCTCTTGATGGCCTTGATCTTCAGTGTGTTGCGGCCGGTCGTAAAATCCCCCACTAGAGCCGAATGAAAAATCACCCACCCCAAGAACACCTCTCCGGACTGATGAGGTTCGGAGGTGTGAAAATTGCTTGGAGGTGGGCAAATCTTGGATATTGATGCCATGTCCGCTCAGGGCCTTAGCATCCGGGAAATCGCCCGGAGGACCGGCCACGACTGGAAGACAATCCGAAAGTACCTTCGCCGCCACGACTTACCGCGGGACAGTCCCCGGCCGGCGGTGCCGTCCAAGCTGGATCCGTTCAAGGACTACCTGCGTGCCCGCATGGCAGAAGGAGTCTTCAACACAAACCGGCTGTTTCTGGAGATCAAGCTACAGGGTTACACCGGCGGGAAAAGCATTCTCAAGGAATTCGTAAAACCCTTCCGCCCGCCCAGGAGAGTCCCTGCTACGCTCAGGTTCGAAACTGGGCCAGGTGAGCAGGCACAGGTGGACTTCGGGGTATTCCAGTACACCGACGATCATGGTACGCACCGGATTTATGCCTTCGTGCTGGTCTTGAGCTACTCGCGGACCATGTACGTGGAATTCGTGGAACGGCAAGACCTGAGCACCCTGCTCCGGTGCCACGTGCACGGTTTCGAGCAGGTCGGGGGAGTACCGCAAAAGGT
>CADDZV010000056.1 GCA_902812875.1 Clostridiales bacterium | reverse complement strand
CCCCGGCCTCGGCCCAGGGCACCACCGCCCCGACCGCCAGGAATTTCGATTGTACCGCCACCCCCCACGCCTCCGCTTCCAGGTCACAGGCTACGATGGAAAACGTGGACGGCCTGAATTCCAAAACTGGCACGGCCTCTCCCTCCTGCCACGGGTTCTAGGCCAACCCGCCCGGGCGCCTTCATTATCCGCTGTGGGAATTGTGCGTTCAATGCACCATCAGCCGCCGCTCAGAGTTTTTAACCGCGCCAAGACACACATCCCACCAACTCCCAGCAGGAGTTTTTCCACGGACAGAGAATGCGGCATTGACGGTAAAACGTTTGCATAAAACGTTTGCACAGAAAGGGAGGTGGACGGCGGGCAGAGGTCACAACAGCATCAGACAACGCAACAGGATTTGCCTTCATCTTTGACCCGTTTTTCGGAACGTCACCGTCCCATAGACCCCCAACAAGGAGGATTGACGATGCGTCGCAAGCCGTTTTTCGCACTGGCAGTCGCGATAGCACTGTTGACGGTGGTTGTGGCCGCTGGTTGCGGACAACAAGCTGCTACCAAGCAGGAGCCCGTCAAGCTTACCGTCTGGTCCCACATGACCGACCCCGAAATCGCCGTCATCAAGCAGGCGGCCGATCAATGGGCTCAGCAGACCGGCAACCAGGTCGACGTGGTCGCCGCCCAGGGCGGTTTCCAGGACTTCGCCACCGCTGCCCAGAGCGACCAGGGCCCCGACATTATGTTTGGTCTTCCGCACGATAACCTTGGCACCTTCCAGGCCGCTGGCCTGCTCGCCCCTGTTCCGCAGGGCTTCCTGAACCCCGATGACTATGTTCCGCTCGGGCTTCAGGCGGTCACCTTCAACGGCCAGCTTTACGCAGTACCGCTTTCGATGGAATCGTACGCCCTGGTCATGAACACAAACTTGGTCAAGAACGCTCCCGCTACGTGGACAGACCTCATCAACACAGCCAAGTCTTTGACCAAGAAGGACCAGTACGGTTTCATGTACGACGTGAACAATTTCTATTACTCGTACGCATTCGTGGCCGGTGAAGGCGGCTATGTCTTCAAGAACACCGGCAGCGGGCTCGATCCCAATGACATCGGTCTCAACAACGCCGGCGCCGTCAAGGGGTTCACCTTCATTGCCGACCTCGTGCGGAAAGACAAACTCATGCCGGCCGACGTCAACGGTGACATCATAAACGGTCAGTTCACGGCCGGAAAACTGGCCATGACCATCACCGGACCGTGGTCGATTCAGGGTTACAAGGACGCGAACATTCCGATCCAAGTAGTGCCGCTGCCGGCGATCAAGCTGCCCGACGGCAACGCCCCCAAGCCCTTTGTGGGCGTGTACGCGGCCTTCGTGTCCGCGGCCTCCAAGCACCAGGATCTGGCCTGGCAGCTCATGAAGTATCTCATTCAGAACACGCCCCAGCAGCTGTTCCAGGTGGGACACCGCATCCCGGTGCTGAAATCGGCGCTTGCCGATCCGGCCATCCAGGGTGACCCGATCACCCAGGCATTCGCCCAGTCAGCGGCGGGCGGCGAGCCGATGCCGAACATCCCCCAGATGCCGGCTGTATGGACGCCAGCGGGGAACGCCCTCACCCTGATCACCTCCGGGAAGGCGACGCCGCAGGCAGCGGCAGACCAGCTGGTACAGAACATAAAAGAACAGATCGCCTCGCAGAAGTAGCACGCGGGCACCGCGACCCGCGATATGGACAAACGGGGTAGAGAAAAGGCCCAGGGCAGATGCCCTGGGCCTCCCTCCCCGGAAGGAGAAGATTATGTCCCCCGAAAACACCGTGCCGCCGCGCACCCGCAAAAGCCTGATAGAGCATGTAAGGCCCTTCGCCTACATGTCCCCGGCTCTCATCACGATCGCGGTGTTCAGCCTTTTGCCTGCCCTGTGGACAATTTACATCGCGTTTACCAACTACGGCCTTTACCACATGCGTGACTACCATTTGATCGGCCTTGGAAATTTTATCGAGATTTTCACCGGACCAACCCGGAAAGTATTTTTGCCTGTTTTTGCCTGGACCTTTCTTTTTGCCGTCGTTACCACGCTCTTCAACTACGCCCTGGGACTTTTTTTGGCCATTCTTTTGAACAACGAGCACATGCATGAAAGCCGTCTATACCGGACCCTTCTGATCGTGCCGTGGGCGCTGCCGAGTACCATTACCATCCTGTCGTGGACCGGGCTCCTGAACAAGAGTTTCGGCGCCCTCAACCACATACTGGCAACCCTGTCGATATCGCCGGTTCCGTGGCTTACCGACCCCACTTGGGCAAAGATCTCCATGCTGCTTGTCAATCTGTGGCTCGGCTTTCCGTTCATGATGACACTAAACCTCGGCGGCCTGCAGGCGATTCCGAAGGAGCTTTATGAGGCGGCCGACATCGACGGCGCCGGCTTCTGGGCGCGGTTCCGTTATGTCACGTTTCCCCAGCTTCTCAGCATCACGCTGCCGCTTCTGATCGGGTCGTTTGCGTTCAACTTCAACAACTTCGGCATTGTGTACTTGTTGACGGGCGGTGGCCCCCCCCGCCTGGATACCGCCCTGGCCGGCAGCACCGACAACCTGGCCACTATGACTTACAACTACACGATGGTCTACCAGCGCTTTGGCCTGTCCGCGGCCATGGGTATCCTTATGTTCCTCATGGTCGGCACGCTCAGCTATGTGCAGATGAGGATGTCGAGAGCGTTCGAG
This sequence comes from Clostridiales bacterium, assembly GCA_902812875.1. GTDB lineage: Bacteria > Bacillota > Sulfobacillia > CADDZV01 > CADDZV01 > CADDZV01. The sequence continues at coordinate 8,769 of CADDZV010000056.1, read as the reverse complement.
GAGGTAGACTGACCCATGCGCCAAAAGCTTCGCCCCGGCGAGCGCGCCGGGCTGTGGATAAGCCGGTTTCTTATCTGGGGAGGGCTTGTGTTCGCCCTGTTTCCGGCTTTGTGGGTTTTGACGGCTTCGTTCGCACCGGGCATGGCGTTCTATTCATCTAGTCTGATCCCACACCAGTTCACTCTGGACAATTACATTTACGTGTTCACACGTACAGACTTCTGGCTCTGGATGAAAAACAGCCTGATCGTGGGTGGCATTACGGCCACCATCCAGATGCTGGTCACCGCCTCCAGTGCGTACGCCTTCTCGCGCATGCGTTTTCCCGGACGGAAATTCGGTCTGATGGGATTGCTGCTATTGCAAATGCTGCCGTCCACCATGTCGCTAGCCGCCATCTACACACTTTTGGTACGCCTCCACCTGCTCGGTTCGCTTTTCGGCTTGATCCTCGTGTTCTCCGGGGCGAGCGCGTACAACATCTGGCTTTTCAAAGGCTACATCGACAGCCTGCCGCGCGAGCTCGATGAAGCGGCATATGCAGACGGGGCTACGCACTGGCAGGTTTTTACCAGGATCATCCTTCCCCTTGCCCGCCCGATGCTGGCGGTGCAGTTCATCTGGAGTTTTACCGGCATTTATAACGAATACATGCTGTCAAGCCTCGTCTTGCAGTCACCGCGGACGTACACGGTGGCAGTAGGTTTGCAGAGGTTCATTGCCAACCAGTACTCCGCCCACTGGACGTATTTCGCCGCCGGAGCCACTGTGGCCTCGCTGCCCATCCTTATCATTACCATGACCCTGCAGCGCCACCTGGAGTCTGGGCTCACACGCGGTGCCGTGAAGGGATAGCATGAATCTCGCAGGTTTGTTCCACTACGCCGGCGGTGCTTATGCCGCCGCAATATCCGACCAAGCCGCGAGGCTGATGCTGCGGGTATCCGTAGAAGACAACGTGCAGGTAGCAGTGATGGTCTCGGACCGGTACGCCCCGGCGGACACGGCCTTGCCCTGGCCGATGACGCCGGTGGCTACCGACGGGCTTTTCAACTACTACGTCGCGACGGTGGAGATACCATCGTATCGCCTCCGCTACGTTTTCCGCCTCGCAGACGAGGACACCACCATATTCTTCGGCCCCCGCGGCCCGGGCGACACGCCGGCCGAGAGCGGGCATTTTGAGCTTCCCTACCTTTACCCAGACGACACCGCTCCTGCGTGGTTCTACGGTGCGGTACTGTACGAGATCATGCCGGATCGCTTCTACCCAGGAACCGCGGCATCGCCGGAAGACCGGGGCCAGAAAAGTGGCGGCGAACTTGACAGACCCGCATCTCTCGCCTGGGATGAGGAGCCAACCCGTGATGGCCGCTACCCGGGCAGCCTCCGGGGCATCAAGGAGAAACTCGATTATGTTCAAAGCCTGGGTGCGAACACCATCTATCTGACGCCGCTGTTTGCCGCCAGCTCGTACCACGGCTACGACATCAACGACTACTACGCGGTTAACCCATGGCTTGGCAACTCTGGCGACCTGAAAAACCTGGTGGCCGCTGCCCACGCCCGTAACATGCGGGTGATGCTCGACGGGGTGTTCAACCATTGCGGTCCCGATTTCTTCGCCTTCCGCGATGTACGGGAACGCGGCCCCGCTTCTCCTTACTGGAACTGGTTCCGGATTTACGGCGACCAGGTTTGCACGCGTCCGCCCAATTACGAGACGTTCGCCGATGGCATCGCCAACATGCCGAAACTGATGACCGGCAATCCCGCGGTCATGGCCTACTTCGCCTCCGTCGGCACCCACTGGCTGCGTACCGCCGGAATCGACGGCTGGCGCCTTGATGTCGCCAATGAGGTGCATCCGCAGTTTTGGCGACATTTCCGCACCCGCGTCCGTGCGGAAAATCGCGATGCCGTCCTGCTCGGCGAAATCTGGCACGACGCCGCCGCCTACCTTGGTGGCGATGTGTTCGACAGCGTCATGCACTACCAATGGCGCGACACCGTCGTCAGTTTCCTCGCCACCGGCGACGCTGACGCCGCAGCGTTTGCGCGGACCCTGGCCCGCCTGCAGGCGCAGTACAGCCCGCTCGCTGCAGCGCGGCTGGTGACGCTCATCGGGAGCCACGACACGCCGCGTTTTCTCACCCTTGCAGACGGCCGGCGGGAACGTTTGGTCATGGCGGCGGTGCTGCTTGCGACCCTGCCCGGTGTCCCCATGGTGTACTACGGGGACGAGATTGGCATGACTGGCGGACCCGACCCTGGCTGCCGCCGGGCCATGGCTTGGGACCATGCCGACCAGGCTTTGCTCGCTACCTTCCGCCGGGCGCTCCACCTCCGCCAGGCATACCCCTGGCTTGGCTGGGCGGAACCAAGGGTGGTGGTAGCGGATGGCAACCGCAACGTGCTCGTCTTGCGCCTGCACAGGCCACCATGGAACCCGCCCGGGGTGCAGGTCGGCGGTAGCGCTGCGGAAGAACTGCACGTGCTTTTGAATGCCGGTGAAGGCGAATACGTCGTTTCGCCAGGGGTTCTCCGTAGCGGCCGACAGGTTCTGGATGTATCAAGCGGGGAGCAGTGGCGGCTTGCGGACGGCGACCAGGTCGTTGTACCGCCAGGTCGTGTGCTTGTGCTTTTGTGAACCGGTTTTGCCAGGTCCTGCGATCTTTTGGGGTTTTGCTCGGGAGGTCACCACTGATGGCATTGAACGAACATAAAGACGCCGGCACCACTCGCGTACGTAGTGCACCGCGGCCCGAGACGGATCCGGCTGGCAGCTGGTCATTTGGCAGTAAACAGGCTTTCGGTACTGCGTACACCTACGACGTCTTCGGCGACGCCAACCCGTCCCGGGTGTGGTTCACTGTGGCCCGCGGGGCGCTCACAGAAACGTACTACCCCACCGTCGACACCGCCAACCTCAAGGTGATGAAGTTTTATGTATCCGACGGTGCCTCTTTTACAGATGACGAGCAAAACGCCTATGTCACCGTGCTGCAGCCGGATCCGCTGGCCCTGGCCTACCGCGTGGTTACCAGGCATGCTCTCCACGGCTGGACACTGACCAAGGACATTATTGCTGACCCCGACCGCAACACAGTGGTTTTGCGTGTACAGTTTGACCCCGGCCCGCGGCGTGCCAAGCTGTATCTCTATGCGGTCCCCCAGATCGGCAACACCGGCACCGGCCAGACCGGCCGGTTGGAAGACGATCTTTTTGTGGCGGAGGCCAGGGGCATCGCCCTCGCCTTGGGAACCACCGCTGCGGTGGCGGAATTCACCGTGGGGTTTGTAGGAGCAAGCGACGGCGTGGCCGACCTCGAGAAAAGCCACCGGCTGGTCGCACATTATGCCCGGGCGGAGGATGGCCGCATCGCCGCCATGCTGTCCCTGGGCCAGCCGGCCGAACCGTTTATGGTGGCGGTGGGGTTCGGTCACGACGCTGCAGGGGCTTCGGCCGCTGCCCGGGGTACCCTCGCCGCGGACTGGGATGCTATGTGGAGCAAATACACCGGCGGCTGGCATGGCTATTTGGCCACGCTGCCAGATCCGTGGCTTTCAGGCCAGCTGGACGCGCTTGGAGAAGACGCCCGCCGTCTTTACTGGGGCAGCGTCATGGTCATCAAGGCCGCCGAGGACAAAACGCACATGGGCGCCATCATCGCCTCCCCCAGCCATCCGTGGGGGACAGAGGCACCCGACCAGCCGGAATTGCACGGCTACGCGTTTGTCTGGCCGCGCGATCTCTATCACGCCGCCATGGCCCTGGCGGCGGCCGGCGACCTGCAGACGCCCGTCGAGGTGCTGCATTGGCTTGCCGCCGCGCAGCGGCCCGACGGTAGCTTTCCCCAAAACGCCAACGTGGACGGCCAGCCGCACTGGCAAAGCCTGCAGATGGACGAGGTGGCAGACCCGATCCTGCTCGCCTGGCAGCTTCGCGACCGTTTGCCACCCTTTGGCCTTGAAATGGCAGAGCGGGCAGCGGCTTTCATCCGGCAGCACGGACCGGCCACGGTTCAGGAGCGCTGGGAAGAGGCGAGTGGCTATTCCCCTGCCACTATCGCGGCCGAGATCGCTGCCCTGGCGGCCGCCGCGGACCTTTCGTTGCAAGCCGGCCACGAGGAAGAAGCGGCCAATGATCTCCAGCTCGCGGACGAATGGGCCAAAAACGTAGACCGGTGGACATTCACGCACACGGGCCCGCTTTCGCCGGACGGCTATTATCTCCGCATTTCCCCGGCCGGCGACCCCGACGCGCCCTATCTTTTGGCCATCGCCAACGGAGGCGGCGTTTATGACCAGCGCGAAATCGTGGACCCGAGCTTCCTCGAACTCGTGCGGCTGGGTATAAAGCCGGCGGACGACCCGCACATCATCGCGAGCCTGCCCGTCGTCGATTCCCTGTGGGTCCAAACGCCCCTCGGGCCGGCCTCGTACCGTTATACCCATGACTGCTACGGTGACGCCGATCCGCTTACCGGCCGCCGGCAGGGACGCCTGTGGCCGATTTTCACGGGCGAGCGGGCCATGTATTACCTCGCCCGCCAGCAGCCCGCCGCCGCCCTGGCACTGGCTTCGGCCATGGTCCGGTTTGCAGGACCGTACGAGATGCTGCCAGAACAGGTGTGGGAAAGCACCGGCGCCGGCACGGAGTCAGCCACACCGCTCATCTGGGCGCATGCCGAATATGTCGTGCTTATAAACTCGCTCGCGGCCGGCGCACCCACCGATCGTCCGGCAGTGGCCTGGACGCGTTACGCCGGGCGCTTGTTGGCGGACAAATCAAAAGAGGGCTAGCACAAGATGCCGAGGGAAACAAAAGGAAAAAACAGGCGCACAACGATCAAGGATGTGGCCGCCCTCGCCGGGGTTTCGGCCTCCACCGTGTCGCGGGTGCTGGCCATGGATCCGCGCATCAGCCCGGCGACCGCTGAAAAGGTACGCAAGGCCATCCAGGAGGTGCACTATCACCCGAACGGCATTGCCCGCAGCCTCGTGCGTAAAGCCAGCCTCACCATCGGCTTCAGCGTCGCCCAGCCGCCGGATCAGGCCTTTGCCAGTCCCTTTGTGGCGGAATCGCTGCGCGGGGCAGCCGCCATCGCCCAGCGCTACGGTTATTACCTGATGATTTTCACCGCCCCGACGCCAGCGGAAGAAAGGCACCATTCCCTGACGCTCTTTCGGGAAGGGCGGATCGACGGCGTCATCCTGACCACGGCCCGCGTGCATGACACGCTGCTTGGGGACCTGCAACGCGAAGGAGTGCCGTTCGCGGTGATCGGCCGTCCGGCCGGCCGCCAAGTTACCTATTGGGTGAACAACGACAATGTGGCCGACGCCCGCGCCGCCACCGCTCACCTTCTTCAGCTCGGCCACCGCCGCATCGGTCTCGTCACTGGACCCCGGCAGTTCGTGGTGACGCTCGATCGGATGCGCGGGTTCCGGCTGGCCATGCAGGAAGCTGGGCAAAGCCCGCGCCTCCTCGCCATCGCGGACGGATCGTTCACTGAGCAGGGGGGGTACGAGGCGACCCAAACCCTCATCCGGCGGTACCCGGACCTCACCGCCCTGTTGATCACCGACGACGTCATGGCCGTGGGAGCACTGCGGGCCTTGGCCGAGGCCGGCCGGCGGGTGCCGGCTGATGTGGCCGTGATGTGTTTCAACGATAGTCTCCTGGCCAGCACCGCCCATCCGCCGCTTTCCGCGGTGCGCATCCCCATGTACGAGCTCGGGGCAAAAGCAACCGAGCTTTTGATCGCGGTCCTGGCGGGCCGGCCACCGGAATCCGGGCACATCCTCTTGCCAGCTGATATGGTGCTGCGGGCCTCCACCGGGGAAGCAAGCGATACCAACGGGGCCACCAACCATGCTACCGAAAAGGAGTAGGAACTGGCGGCTCCTGCCAATTATCGTGGCAGCGGCGGCGGTGGCCTTGGCCGCCGGTGCCGCATGGTGGCACAGCGAGCGGCTGGCCGCCCAGCCTGCCGGCCGCACCTGGCACGACCAGATCGTCTACATGATCATGACCGACCGCTTCGCGGACGGCGATCCCGCAAACGACCAGGGCACGAACCGGCTTGATCCCAGGGCCTTTCACGGCGGCGACCTGCAGGGAATCATTGATCATCTCGACTACCTGCACGACCTTGGCGTCACCGCCATCTGGATCACACCCGTGTTCTTGAACCCACCCGGCGGCTACCATGGGTACTGGCCGGTGGACTTTTACCAGGTAGACCCGCACTTTGGCGACCTGCAAACCCTTGCGGAACTGGTGCGCCAAGCCCACGCCCGCGGCATACGCGTGCTTTTGGATATGGTGCTGAATCACACTGCCCCGTCGCATCCGTGGCGCCGCGATCCCGCCAAGTCCAGCTGGTACCACCATATGGGGCCCATCACAGACTACGGGGACCCGCTGCAGGTGCAAAACGGAGACCTCGCTGGCCTGCCGGACCTGGACCAGCAAAACCCACAGGTCTTCCAATATCTCGTCCGGATGAGCGAGTGGTGGATCGACCACACGCATGCCGACGGCTTCCGTCTCGACGCCGCCCGTCACATTTCGCCGTCGTTCTGGCGGCAATACACCCAGATCATTCACCAGCGCTATCCCGGTTTTTTCCTCATCGGCGAAGTGTGGGTGGATTCGCCGTTCGCCATCTCGCCTTTCCTGGCGGCCGGAATGGACGGCGCCATGGATTTTCCCCTTTATAACGCCATCACCGCCGGCTTTGCCCGCGGCGAGGGCCGCGGACCGCTCGTGAGGGCTTTGCGACTGCGCCCGGTCTACCCCGACGTCCAGAACATGGGCGTATTCATCGATAACCACGACGTACCGCGGTTTCTCACCGTGGCCGCAAGCACCGGCGGGGACCCCCAGGCCCACCTCCGTGCGGCCTTGGCCTTTGTCTTCACCATGCCGGGGATACCGATCGTCTACTACGGGACGGAAGTGGGGCTTACCGGTGGTGCCGACCCCGACAACCGAAAGGACATGGTCTTCGGACAAAACCCGGCACTCACCCAGTACGTGAAGACGCTGGCTGCCATCCGGAAGACTTACGCGGCGCTCTTTGGCAAAGAGCTCACGGTGCTGCCGTCCACGGGCCAGACGCTGGCCTATGTGCGGGTGGCCGACCAGCCGGACGCGCCGTACCCGGCGCGGGTGGCAGTGGTGGTGTTCAACCTGGCCGGGGAACCGGCCGGCGTGCAGGTCGACCTGGCAGGGACAAAGGCAGCCGGCATTGGCCGGTTCCGTGACGTCTTAACCGGGCGTGAACTGGCTTCCCAGGACAATGGCCTTACAGTGGAGCTCCCTTCGTGGGGCGTAGCCATACTCATTCCGAAATAGGGGTACACGATTCCGCCGCTACTAAAAATACGCCACGCCGGTATCGGGATGGAATGCGTGCACCGCATTGATGTCGAATGCCACCCGCACGCTCTCGCCCGGTTTTCTTATGCCGGCCGGGCCCACGCGGGCTGTGACCGTGTGCCCACCCACGGCCAGGTGCAGGTACACTTCATGCCCAAGCGGTTCCACCACATCGACCACGGCCTCGAACGTCCCGTCAACCGAAAGGGGGACACTGCCGTCGTCGACGACGATATGCTCGGGCCGCACACCCACTACGACGTCAGCGGCGTTACACAAGGCGGCCTTTTCCGGCGGCAAAGTCACCTGGAACCCATCCCCGGCCGCCACCACCCGGCCGCCGTCCTGGCGTAGCCTCGCCGGCAGAAAGTTCATGGGAGGTGAGCCGATAAAACCGGCCACAAACATGTTGGCCGGGTGATCGTACAGTTCCTGGGGTGGCGCTACCTGCTGGATCTCCCCGTCTTTCATGACGACAATGCGCGTGCCCATCGTCATCGCTTCGACCTGGTCATGGGTTACGTAAATCACCGTGCTCCCAAGGCGCTGGTAAAGTTTCAAAAGCTCCATCCGCATCTGCGTGCGCAGTTTGGCATCCAGGTTCGAAAGGGGTTCGTCCATGAGGAAGACCGCCGGCCGCCGCACGATGGCGCGGCCAAGGGCTACCCGCTGCCGTTGCCCGCCGGACAGCTCGCGCGGCAGACGCTTCAAAAACGGCGTGATACCGAGAATCTCCGCCGCCTCGTTCACCCGCCGCCTGATTTCGTCCGGCGGCGTGTGGCGAAGCCGCAGTCCAAACGCCATGTTGTCAAAAACATTCATATGGGGATAGAGGGCATAGTTCTGGAACACCATGGCGATGTTACGGTCCTTCGGGCTGAGGTCATCCACTTTGCGCCCGCCGATGTACACGCTACCGGAGGACTGCTCTTCGAGACCGGCCACGATCCGTAACGTGGTCGTCTTGCCGCAGCCAGACGGGCCAACCAGCACGGTAAACTCGCCGTCGTGCACTGTTAGGTTGAAGTCGCGTACCGCGGTCACGGATCCGAAGTTCTTGGTGATGTGCTCCAATACCACGTCGGCCAACGCCCCATGCCCCCGTTGCCTGCCAGCTGAGCTGTGCAAACGCTTTCAAATTGGGTTTTCCACACGCTAATGCTCTGCTCCTGCCTTGCGGCCTCAAAACCACCAACCGACCGTTGACACTCCTTTCGGCAGGCGCTATTAATTGATTGGTTAATTAATAAACACCAGGGAAGTGGTCGATTGAGCCCCCGGCCGCCCCGCCAAGGACCAGAGAAGCGGGACACCCGCTCCCGCATCCTGGAAGCGGCACTGAAGGTCTTCAGTGAAAAGGGCTTCCAGGGCGCGACCAA
>CADDZV010000055.1 GCA_902812875.1 Clostridiales bacterium | reverse complement strand
ACCTCCACGCTGGCAATGTAGGTTCCCTCCGGGTGGAGGTGGCTCGCAATCGCCCGCGCGATGGCCGCCGGCGGCTGGCGGCAGGCCTTGGCCATGAGCATCGCCTTGCTGGAAGCAAAGTCGCCGTGCTCAGGATGGTTCGGCACCTCGACGGGAATATTCTCCAGGACCAAAAGTCCGGCCGCCTCCGCCGGCGGCGGGTTGATTTCGCCTGCCACCACCGCCTCGGTAATCGCCGTGGCAATGGCCGTGGCGATCTGTTTTTTTACCTTGCCTACCGTACTCATGCGTCATCACCGTTCCGTATCGTGGCGGCGAAAGGGGGCAAAAAGGCAGACAAGCTCTCGCACGATGCGGGCAGCCACGACGGCGGTGCGGCCCGTGGGGTCGTAGGCGGGAGCCACCTCTACCACGTCCGCCCCGGCTATTTGCACACCCATTCGCCGGATGGCAGCCAATCCCTGCCAGATCTCGTACGCTCTTGCCCCGCCCGGCTCGGGCACGCCCGTGCCGGGGGCCTCCGACGGGTCCACCACGTCGATGTCGATGCTCACGTAGACCGGACGCCCGGCCACAAGCGGCAGGGCCGCGTCCAGGGCCGCCGGGAAGTTCGGATACAGCCGGGGCCATTCGCCTTCATCCTCACCGGCATCCGCCGCGGCCGCCGGCTCGACGGGGAAAAAGCCGCCGCTGTGGCGGGCATACGCCCATTCCTCCGGCACCCAAGAGCGTATGCCTACCTGCACCAGATTGCCGGGGCCCACGACCTCGCTCACCCGCCGCATGACCGTGGCATGCGACAGTGCCATGCCGCCGAACGTGTCCCGCAGATCGGCATGGGCATCCCAGTGGAGCACCATCAACCCGGGCGCCCGCTCGGCCACGGCCTGCACGGCCGGGAGCGTGGCCAGGTGCTCGCCGCCCAGAAGCAGTGGTATGCCACCAGCCTCCAGGATGGTCCTGGCCGCCCGGCGGATTTCGCCCAAGGATTCCACCAGGCGACCCGGCACCACCTCCAGATCGCCGAAGTCCGCGAAGCCGAGCGTGGTGAGTGACCGGCGGGCCAAGGGGCTAAACTCTTCGAGCCCTACCGAGGATTCCCTGATCGCCCCCGGGCCAAACCTGGTACCAGGGCGGAAGGAGGTCGTATCGTCGAGTCCCGCGCCGTAAAGCACGAACGCTCCCGGCATAAACTCGCCACTGCCCAAAAACCCTGTTTGAAACGTGAAGGGACCGGGCCAGCCCGGATGGCCGGCCGCGTGCCGGCGCAAAGTACCGGCTGGCCTGTGCGTATCATCACTCATATCGGTGGCACCACGCTGATGATCAGTTGGACTGGCATGATCATAACCCGGAACCGGCTTAAGAGTGATATGCCATGTCCGCGGGCACAATACTCGTGAATTATAGCAAAATCCCCGCTCACAGAACACGCCGCGTGGCCCTACGCCGCCCGGGGTGGCATAATTGACCATGGCAATGCCGCCTATATAATTGTCGGGTAGAGCGCTCCCGCACCCGCGGGGCTTTGTTGTCTGGGAGGTGTACACAATGGCCAAGGTAGTGGGAATCGATCTCGGCACCACCAACTCCGTCATTGCTGTGATGGAAGCCGGCAATCCCACCGTGATTATCAATGCGGAAGGCAGCCGGCTCACGCCGTCCGTGGTCGGCTTCACCAAAGACGGGGAACGCCTGGTGGGTCAGCTGGCCCGCCGCCAGGCCGTTCTTAATCCTGAAAACACTGTCTATTCCATCAAACGCTTCATGGGCCGGCGGTATAGCGAGGTGACGGAAGAACGCCTGCGGGTTCCCTACCAGGTCCGCGAGGGACCCAACGAAAGCGTGCGAGTCTATCTGCCCAATGCCAAGAAGGAGTTCACGCCCGAGGAGATCTCGGCCATGATCCTCCAAAAAATGAAGAATGACGCCGAGAAGTACCTGGGCGAGCCCATCACCAAGGCGGTCATCACGGTCCCAGCCTACTTCAACGACTCGCAGCGTCAGGCCACCAAGGACGCCGGCCGCATCGCCGGGCTTGAGGTCCTGCGGATCATCAACGAGCCAACAGCAGCGGCTCTTGCCTACGGGCTCGACAAGAAGACCAACGAAACGATCCTCGTCTGGGACCTGGGCGGCGGTACCTTCGACGTGTCCATCCTCGAGGTGGGCGAAGGCGTCTTCGAGGTGAAGGCTACTGCCGGCGACACGCACCTGGGCGGCGACGACTACGACCAGCGCATCGTGCAGTGGTTGGCGGATCAGTTCCAGCGTGAACAGGGCATCGACCTGCGCAAGGACCGGCAGGCCCTGCAGCGCCTCATCGAGGCGGCCGAAAAGGCCAAGGTGGAACTTTCTTCCGTCTCGGAGACCACCATCAGCCTGCCGTTTATCACGGCGGACCAGAACGGCCCCAAGCACCTGGAGATGCGGCTCACCCGGGCCAGGTTCGAGGAGCTCACGCAGGATCTGACTGAACGCTGCGTGGCCCCGTTCCGCCAGGCCCTCAATGACGCCAAGCTTACGGTGGATGACCTGGACGAGGTTATCCTGGTGGGTGGCTCCACGCGTATGCCGGTGATCCAGGAACTCGTGCGCAAGCTCACCGGCAAAGAGCCGCACCGGGGTGTCAACCCGGACGAGGTCGTGGCCGTGGGGGCAGCCATCCAGGCGGGCGTGCTGGCGGGTGAGGTCAAGGACATCGTTCTTTTGGACGTGACGCCGCTGTCGCTCGGCATCGAAACCCTGGGCGGCGTCACCACGAAGCTCGTCGAGCGCAACACCACCATCCCCACCCGCCGCAGCGAAATCTTCACCACCGCCGCCGACGGGCAGACGAGCGTGGAGATCCACGTCGTGCAGGGCGAACGCGAGTTTGCGGCCGACAACCGTACCCTGGCCCGGTTCCGGCTCGACGGCATCCCGCCGGCACCGCGCGGCGTGCCGCAGATCGAGGTCACGTTTGATATCGACGCCAACGGCATTCTCAACGTGACGGCCAAGGACAAGGGCACCGGGCGCGAGCAGCGGGTCACCGTCACCGCCTCCACCACGCTTACCAAAGAAGAAGTGAACCGCATGGTGGAGGAGGCCCGGCGGGCGGAAAAAGAAGACAAAGAGCGGCGCGAGCTGGTGGACCTGCGGAACAACGCCGATTCGCTCATCTACAACACCGAAAAGGTTTTGCGGGATCTCGGCGACCGTATACCGGCCGCGGACAAACAGGCCGTCGAGCGGGCACTGTCGGAGCTGCGGGAGGTTAAGGATTCCAACGACAAAGAGAAAATCCGCGCGGCCATCGACCGTCTCAACCAGGCGTCGCTCAAAATCGGGGAAGCCATGTACCGCAACACCGGTGAGGCCACTGCGGGTGCGGCCGGCGGGGCTACCGGCGCCGCCAGCAATGAGCGGGCTGCCCGCGGCCAGGACGATGTGATCGACGCCGATTACCGGACACCGGACGACCAAAAGTCCTAGAGATACGGAGTGATGGTGATGCCGTCTCAGGACGATCTACCCCAGTCCGAACCGACCGCATCGGAGCCGGACCAGGCGACGCCGGATGGTGATGACCTCGTAAAGGCCTTGCAGGAAGCCCGGGAGGCACAGGCCCAAGCCGAGAAGGCCCGGCAGGAGGCGGAAGCCAAAGCCCAGGAAAACTGGGACCTTTTCCTACGCGCCCGGGCGGACCTGGACAACTACCGCAAGCGTATGGAACGTGACTTGGCTGTCCTGGTCCAGCGGGGCAAGCGGGACCTGCTGTTCAATCTTCTGGATGTACTCGACAACTTCGAACGTGCGCTGGCGGCCGCCACAAAAATCTTGGGCGACCGCCAGGAGGAGGTTACGCCCGCCCCTGCGAGCGAGGCCTCTATGGTAGAGGGATTCCGCATCATCTTCCGCCAGATCGAAGGGGTCCTGGCCCGCCACGGGGTCGAACGCATGCAGGTGGTTGGCCAGCCCTTCGATCCGTCCCGGCACGAGGCGGTAGCCGTGTGGGACGTGCCCGGCCTGGAATCCGAAACGGTGACCGACGAGGTGCGTGCCGGCTATACCATCGATGGAGAGGTTTTGCGAGCCGCCCAGGTACGCGTGGGGCGACCTATGCCGCCCGCCCCCACGGCGTCTTCCCAGTAGCACACCGGAGGCCATACACCTGTGGAGTTTAAAGATTACTACGCCATCCTAGGCGTTCCTAAAAATGCCTCCGACAAAGAAATCAAGGCGGCCTTCAAGCGGCTGGCGCGGAAATACCATCCGGACATGAACCCGGGCAACCGCGAGGCGGAAGAGAAGTTCAAGGAAATCAACGAGGCTTATCAAGTTTTAACGAACCCAGAGGCCAGGCGGCGCTATGATTCCCTCGGTCCCAACTGGCAGCAAACTGCCAGGACCGGCGGTGGACCGGGAACGTACACGTGGACGTATACGGGCCCCGGCGGCGGCGATTTCGGAGACTTCAGCGAGTTTTTCCGGACCGTATTCGGCGACCTGGGCATGCCCGGGATGCCCGACTTGGAAGACATCCTGGGACCCCGCGGCCGCCGCCGGATCCGCCGGACTTCTCCGGAATATGCTTTGCGGATCAGCCTTGAGGAGGCGTATACCGGAACCGTCAAGCACGTACAGGTGAACATGCCGGACGAGAATGGCAGGGCAATCGCGAAACGGCTGGACATCACCGTTCCGAAGGGTGTGTTGTCCGGCCAGCGCCTCCGCGTCGCAGGGGCAGGACCGGGCGGCAGCGATGTCTACTTCCGCATCGAATTTGTGCCGCACCCGCAGCTGCAAGTCGACGGCCGTAACATTCTGTACGAAGCCACGGTGCCACTGACCACCTGCGTCCTGGGTGGGGACATCGAGGTACCAAGCCTCCGGGGAAACACGATCGTCACCGTGCCGCCAGGGACGCAGTGCGGGCAGACCTTGCGGCTGCGCGGCCTCGGCCTGCCGGGCCGTGCGGGAGAAGCAGACGGAGACGAACTGGTCCGCGTGCGGGTGGCCATACCGACCAATTTGACGCCCACCCAGCGTCGGCTGTTCGAACAGCTGCGCGATGCCCGTTAAGGCACATTCTTCCGGCAATTCCACGGTTACAATGCAGCGGCGCCATCTCAAACTAAGTAATGCCGCGCCGCTGCCTAAAAAGCGCTGGCCGGTCGCCCGGTGCGCGATTTTTGGAGGGCAAAAAAATGACCTTGCCTCAGGAAATTTATCTGGCAGCGTTGGCCATTTACACGATCCTCTTTCTCATGTTCGCCCGGTTCTTCTGGTGGAAACATGAGGCAGAGCGCCTGTACTGGCATCGCCGTCCCAAGCTTGATCTGGAAGACCTCAAGCGGCAGGCCACGGCCCAGGGCCGGGAGCTACCGTTCATATCGATCCTGGTACCGGCCCGCGAGGAAGCAGATGTTATCGCCCGTACCATCGACCACATGCGTACCCTCACCTATCCGTCCGACCGCTACGAGCTCCTGGTGGTGACTGACGAAAAGGAGCTCCGGGCACGGGACCGGCAAAAGCCGGGGGTAGTCCAGAAAACCCGGCGGCTCTTGACAGCGGGCATAAAAAGACAGTTGCACAGCCAAGGCATCCCTTCCCCCGTCTGGTGGCAGGCCAACGCTGGCAGTGCTTCCGCCGCGGCGCCGGTTTCGCTCATGCCCATGTCGCCGCTGCCAGGCTCGCAGATCCAGCCCACCTGGCTGGCGGCGCCGGTGGCGGCGGTGGCCGCTAGCCAGGCAAGCCCACGACGGGCGTGGCCGGTGGGCAGCTTTTATGCCGCCAGTGCAGCCGTCGCGGCCGAAGAACCGGCCCCGGTGCCGGCGGTACGTCGGCTGCTCACGTTGGTACGCCCGGGCCTGCAGTCGGTTCCCGAAGACGTGCGTACGCTCGCCGTGGGGGTCCTGGCCCATCTGGCCCTCGCCGATCTTCCGAACACGCTTGGAGCGCTGGACGATACGCTGCCCTGGGGTGAACTTTTCGCCGTACCGCCAGCCATCCGCGAAAATACCCTCCGCGAGGTGAGCCTGGGGATCATCAAGCACAACGGCCGGGTAACCCCGCAGCGCCTCGTCCGCATCGTGCGGCAGGAGCATCTGGACATCACGCCCGAGCAGGCCCAGCGGCTTTATCCGCTGTACGTGAGCCTGGCCTTGCCGGTGGTCGGCGGGTACTACCTGCTGACGGAGGAGCAAAGCGCCCAGACCCTGACGACGGTGATGACCCGCACGGCGCGGGCGTTCGACCCGCTTACCCGCCACATCCTGCAGGCCATGACGGACAACATGCTGCAGCGCCTGGTCGACCGCCTGCAAGGGCTTGTGAGCCGGCGGAAGCTGGTGACGCTTTTGCAGGAACTTTACGAGCGCTGCTTCCCCACCACCCAGGACGTGGTGGAATTTATGCGCGAGCAATGGCGCCTGCGGCCGGGCATGCCCGTCCTGAGGCACGTTATGGTGCCGCCAAACTTCGACGGTGCCTATCCGGGGGAGCTTGTCGACCACGAGGTGCCGTCGACCAAGGGGCGGGCGCTCAACTACGGCCTTTCGTTTATCGATCCGCGGGCGGAGTTGCTCGCGTTTTACGACGCGGAAAGCCGGCCCGACCGCAATGTTCTGATGTACGTGGCGTGGCGGCGCCTGCGGGACGGCCAGAAGGCCAATCTTTTCCAGGGGCCTGTCTTCCAGCTCAGAAACTTTTACGACATGTCGGCCTTCTGCAAGGTGGCCTCCCTTTACCAGGCGGTCACCCATGACTGGTACCTGCCTAGCCTGTTCAAACGCATACCTTTTGTGGGAGGCACGAACCTGGTCATCGACCGCGATCTCTTGCTCTCCATCGGTGGGTATGACCACAAGATCCTTACCGAAGACCTGGAACTGGGCACGCGCGCGTACCTGGCCGCCGGCGCCTGGCCAGAGTATCTGCCGTATCCATCGAGTGAGCAGACACCGCCTACGATTAAGGGCTTTTTCCGCCAGCGGCTCCGCTGGGGAAGCGGCCATCTGCAGGTGACCGACAAGATCCGGGGCGACAAGACCCTGCCCGCTGACCGCCGCCGCTATTTGCTACGGCAGCTTGTGCTGAAAGGCCAGTTCGAATGGGTGCTTTACCAATTGGCCACGTTCATACCGCCCACGATTCTCATTCTGTACGCTGAGGGATTGGTGGACACGAGCATTGTGCCGGCCTACGTCGGATGGATATTGAACGTTTGGAGCCTTGTCTACTTCAGCTTTACTTTTTACATCTTCTTCCGCTACCGGCCCTACATCGACGCGTCCGGGCGCCCGTCCACGCTGTGGGGACGCGTGCTGGTGGCGGCCCAGCTCCTCGTGCTGCCGCTGGCAGCTTTTCTGTTCCCGGTACCGTATACGACTGCCCTTTACCGGTATAAGACCGGCCGTGCCCCTTCCGTGTGGGTGAAAACGCCGCGCACAAAGGAATAACCACGACCGGGAACTACGCCACGGTCACGCGGTTGCGGCCTGCCCGCTTGGACGCATACAGGGCGCGGTCGACCTGCAAAAGCAGTTCTTCCATGTTTTTGGCGTTGTGCGGGTACGTGGCCACCCCCATGCTTACGGTGGTGCGTACCCGCTGGCCGTCGGCCACAAGCGGCGTGTGCATGATGTCCTGCCGCAGCCTTTCCGCCAGGGCGAGGGCACCCTCCTGGTCAGTTTCGGGGAGAATCACAAAAAATTCGTCGCCGGCGTAGCGCACTGCCCAGTCGGTTTTGCGGATTACCCGCTGGATGGCCCGGGCCAGCGCCACCAAGTGCTCGTTGCCGGCGTCGTGTCCGTAACGATCGTTTACATATTTGAGGCTATCCGAATCCATCATCACCACAGACAGCGGGTGACCGTACCTCGCCGCCCGGTCGATTTCCCGCGGCAACTGCTCCTGCAGGTAGCGGTAGTTCCAAAGCCCCGTAAGTTGATCGGTGAGCGAGAGCTGGCGGGTGGTCTCCACCAACCGGGCGTTTTCCAGTGCCACTGCCGCCTGGGCGGCCAGAAGGCTCAGGATTTCCTCGTCTTCTTCCGTGTAGGCGTATGGCTCGTAGCTCTGGGCCGAGATCGCCCCCAGCACCTTCCCCTCACGGATCATGGGCACTACCAGTATGGAACGTGTGCTGTCACCAGGATCCCCCAGGAGATAGCCCGGAACCCGGTCGACGTCCTCGGTAATCAGAATGGCCCGTTTCTCCTTGATGGCGATGCTCGCCGGCCCGGCACTGAGCGGGTAGGTTTGCGGCGGATACTCCCGGCCCTTGTCCACAAGAAATCGCATCTCCACCATGCCGGTTTCCGGATGCCAAAGGGCAATGAAAAACGCCCCCGTATCCATAACGCCGGACACCTGCTCGTAAATCTTGCGGAAAAGTTCGTCCACCCTGATGGTGGCTGCCAGCACCTGCCCGATCTCGTGCAAGCTCCGCAGACGCTCCGCCCGCCGCGTAGCGTTCTGGAAGTTCTGGGCATTGCCCAATGCCACCCCGGCCATCTCCGCCAGCTCTTCCACCAGGGCCTTTTCTTCCGGGCCGATGGTACGGCCCGCCTGCTTTAAATTTAGCCCCAGGATACCAAAGACTTGGCCGTGGGACCGGATGGGCGTGTAGATGGCCGCCCGCACCCCGGCTTGGCGGAAATATTCGGTCGCCCGTTCGTCGTGCTGGTAGTCGTTGGTGAGAACGGTCTGGCCGGTGACCAACACTTGGCCGCTGATCCCGATGGTGGGTTCTACCGTTTCGCCGACGCTGGTCTCCGGCATGTTGTGCACAAAGCGTACACGGAATCGCGGGCCTTCCCGCACCGCCAGCATGCCTTGGTCCGCCCCCAGCACCTCGGCCGCCCCCGCCAGTATCCGTTCCAGGACACGGTTGGGATCCGTCTCCGAAGCCACTGCCCTTGTCAGCCTGGCGATGGCCTCCGCCCTCTTTTGCCGCACGGACGCATGCTCCTTTTCGGCCTCCAGCTGGCTGCCCCAGGATATGCTCCGTTGCCCGAACCAGCCCGACAGCACCGTCACGACCACCAACAGGCTCGCCCGCAGAACATAAAGCCCGACCGCCGCTGCGGTGGTCAGGTCACCCAGGACCGCGATGGTAAAGAGAGCCAGGTCCGCTAAGCCCGTGACCAGGGCCAGCTTCATGCCGGCATACACCGATACACCCACAACCTGCACGAAATAAACGAGATAGATGTCACTGACGAGCCCGCCCGTGCGGGCAATGATGATGCCCAAAGCAGCACTGTCAATGGCAGTGAGCCCAGAATGCACGGCAGCTATTGATACCTTGCGGGGCCACAGGATCGGCAGGAGATACGCCGCCACGTACACCACCGAGAGGGGCAACATGACAGAAAGGATATTGTGCCAGTAAAAGAACCCGTAGACCCAACCGCCCAGGAGCAGATACAGCCTGCTGACAGGCAACACGTGCACAAGTTGACTGCGGCGGTCCGTACCCGCCTGCTCTCCGGAAACCCGACGGCCCATCATGTCCACAGCTTCCGTCCTCTCCAGGGGTATTGGCGCCTTGCGGCCCACCCCGGTCTGTTGTCGGAAAGACAAGGGGATCACCAAAGGGAGACCAGGAGAAAAACACCACGAGGAACGTGCGAAACAAAACGAACGGGAGTTTTCTGGACATTAATGATACACCCGGCCTGGCCTTGGAAAAAATAGCACCATGAAAAATCCCGTTTGGCATCGTCTGCATAAGGTTGTGGCCGTTTTTTTGTCGGCCATCCTCGTGGCCTTTTTTGCCCTCTGGCTCGCGGTGCGGCTCATGCCCCTTCCCAGCCCGCCCTCGCGGGAAGCGTCCGTCATATACGACGCCGCCGGCCGCGAAGTCACGCGGCTTTACACCGAAAACCGCATCGACATCCCGCTGAGCGAAATCCCCGTTTACCTCCAGGAGGCCGTCGTGGCGACGGAAGACAGCCGCTTCTGGGAGCACCACGGCCTTGACCCCGTCGGCATCGCCCGGGCCCTGTGGCGTGACCTTTTGGCCCGTCGCATCGTGGAAGGCGGTAGCACCATCACCCAACAGCTCGCCCGCGGCCTGTACCTAACCCAAAAACGCACTTGGCGGCGAAAACTTCTGGAAGTGCCTTTCACCCTGAAGCTCGAGATGACCTACACCAAAAGCCAAATACTCGCCATGTACCTGAACGAGATTTATCTCGGTGAAGGAGCCTACGGAGTGGAGGTGGCGAGTGAGACATATTTCGGCAAGCACGCCTATGAGCTTAACCTGGCCGAATGTGCCATGATTGCCGGTCTGGCACGTTCGCCGGAGGCATATTCCCCGTTTAACGACTTAAATCTCGCCAAACAACGGCGGTCGGTAGTACTGCAACGGATGGTTGACGCCGGCTACATCACCCCCGCCCAAAAGGCCGCGGCGGACGCGGCCCCCATTGTTCTGGCACCCCGGCAGCCGCGGCAGTACGCCTTCGGCTATTTTGTCGATTATGTCCTCGCCCAGATCAGGTCACAGTTGCCGGACGTGGCCAAAAACATCTACGTAGGCGGTTACCGCATCTACACGACCCTCGACGTGCAGATGCAATCCGAGGCCGATGCCGCCGTAAAGGGAGTGCTCGGAACGGGCACGCCGGACGCCCACGGCGTCTTGCAACCGGAGGCGGCTCTGGTGGCGATCGATCCGGCCACCGGGTACATCAAGGCCATGGTGGGCGGCCGCGACTACAAAAAAACCCAACTCAACCGGGCCGTCGCCACGCGGCGCCAGCCGGGATCAGCGTTCAAACCATTTCTGTACACGGCCGTGATCGATGCCGGCATCCTGCCGACCGCCATGCAAGAATGCGAGCCAGTTTCCTTCCCGGGCCCGACCCCGGACTCCCCGCCTTACCAGCCCGAAGACTACGGCAACCTGCCGCCGGGCCAGAACTTTCACTGGCAGCCGTTCATGATCCGGCGTGCCATCGCGGAATCCGACAACATCACCGCCATCAAGTGGATGGCCACGATCGGACCGGATACGGTCATCCGGTATGCGCAGCTGATGGGAATTGAGTCGCCGCTTGCCCGCGACCTCCCGCTCGCGCTCGGCGATTCCGCCGTCACCCCCCTCGAGATGGCACGCGGCTATGCCACCCTGGCCAACCTTGGCCGGCGCGTCACGCCGATTGCCCTTTTGCGCGTCGAGGACGGCACCGGCGAAGTGCTTTTGCAAAACAACCCGGTGCCGCCCGTGCCGGTGCTTGACCCGCGAGTCGCCTACATCATGGTGGACCTGATGAAAAGCGTGCTCGACTACGGCACGGGCTCTGCCCACAACCTCGGGCGGCCCGCCGCGGCCAAGACCGGCTCCACCAATAACCTCACCGACGCCTGGTTTGTCGGGTTCACGCCGGACCTGGTCACAGCGGTATGGGTGGGAAACGACAATCCTGCCATTCCCGTTGGACATACGGGCACCGGCATCGCCGGGCCCATATGGGAAGCGTTCATGCGGCAAGCCTTGGCCAGCGTGCCGCCGCGCGATTGGGACATGCCCGCCGGCGTCGTGCGCCTCACGGTATCGAGCGTGGATGGGCTT
>CADDZV010000054.1 GCA_902812875.1 Clostridiales bacterium | reverse complement strand
CCTCGGCACACACCGAGCCCAGGATCGCATACTGGGCAAGGTGCTCCGGGCGCGCGTCCATGTTCGCCCCCGAGTCCAGCACGAGCACCTGCCCCCCCTTGGCGGTCGGCAGAATGGTGCCGATGCCGGCCCGGTCGACTCCGGGCAGGCGCCCGAGGGTGATGAGCCCCGCCGCCATCACGGCGCCGGTGCTGCCGGCCGACACAAAAGCGTCACACAGGCCTTCTTTCACCAGGCGCATCGCCACGTTGATAGACGCGTCCCTTTTGTGCCGCACGGCTTGGGCCGGCGGCTCATCGGTGTTAATCACCTCTGACGCCGGATACAGCCACACCCCTTGATCGGGCAGTTCGCTGCCATTGGCATCGTTCGGCCATTCGTGCCATGTCGACGCGCCGGCCTCCTGCAAAGCCTTGGCGAGTTCTTCCACCCGGCCTACCAACACCACGGCGTACTGCCCGGTGCTGGCAGCCTGGAGTGCCCCCAGCACGATCTCCCGGGGAGCATAATCGCCCCCCATTCCGTCCAGGGCCAGCCGCACGATTACTCCCCCTCCTTGACCGCAAACACTACGAACTTCCCCCTGAACACCTTGTCCGCGCCGGCCATGGTCTCCACCAACACCACGAACTTGTTCCCCTTGCGGCGGATAACCTCGGCCTTGGCCACCAGGCGCTCACCGACCCGCACCGGCCGTTTGAATTTGATATTCGCCAAGCCTGTCAGGACAACGTCGGCATCTACCATGGCGATTGCCAGGGAATCCGCCTGGGCGAAAATGTGCTGGCCGCGGACAATCTGGGTCTTTTCGAACGCCATCTCTTGGGTGGTCTCCATCATGGAAATGCCGCGCTCACCCAACTGGAGATCAATCAGGTCCCCGACAATCTCCTTGCTACCCATGGACTTCACTTTACCGTAAACCCGCTCCGCGACCTGTTTCATCCGCTGCCGGACCTCCGGAATCCCGAGGGCCAGCCGGTCGAGCCGGATGGTCTGGACGCTTACCCCGAACTGCTTGGCGAGTTCCGCGTCCGTCAGGAACGGATTCGCTTTGATTTTGGCCACAAGACGTCGCTGCCGCTGTCTTTTGGACCTGATGGCCGCGTAAGGCTTGCGTTGTGTAGCACCAGCCGTGTCCATCACAAGCACCTCTAGCAGATAATCACTGGTACCGTTGTGAGTAACTCATAGGATATGCCCTTATTTGACGGACCATGCGGAATTCCTCCTTATGAGCGCAAAAAAAGTAGGCGAGCGGAATCGCTCGCCTACTCCGCCAACCGTGTGGTTGTGGACTACTCCTCGACGGCAATCACTTCACGCCCGTCATAATACCCGCAGAACGGACACACATGGTGGGGGCGCTTCATCTTGTGGCACTGGGGGCACGCCACCAAGGCAGGCGTGCGGAGGCTCGCATGGGCCCGTCGCATGCCGCGTTTTGACGCTGAAGTCTTTTTCTTGGGAACTGCCACGCTATCTCCTCCTCGCAGACTTTCCTAAATTGACTTCTCAAGTTCACTGACCGGGGTGCCGCAGGTGCGCTTTCATATCTGCCAGCGGTGCCCACCGGGGGTCGACAGCCGGTTCACAGTCGCACGGCCCTTCATTGAGGTTGTGACCGCAAACGGGACATAGCCCGAGGCAGTCGGGCCGGCAAAGTGGTTTCATGGGCAGGTTGAGCCATACTGTTTGCTGTATGAGATCGTCCAGGTTCAGTAAATCGTCATGATACGTCATGAAATCGTCATCGAACCCCGGCAAGCCTGCGCTTTGCGGTCGAAACTCCTGCTCGAAACGGACACGGAGCGGAAAGCCAAACTCCTCAAGACAACGTGAACACTCGAGGGTGATTTCGCCGGTGAGGTTTCCCCGTACGAAAAGCGAGCGTCCGGCATTAGTGACCGTGCCCTCGACTTGCAGCGGAGACCGCACGCGAAGCTCGCCAGCCGCTGGCTCGCCCGGTGCCACTGTAAAGCTGAAATCCAGGACCTCTTCTGGATGGCGTTTTAGCCTGCCCACGTTGATTTCCACGCTCATCACCTCACCGGGCCGAAACCGCAGTTTACACTACCACACGTGTTCTGTTTGTACAAGACAAACGCCCCGCCGTCCCCTGGGAAGTCCCGAGCCGCCCGTCTCGCCAAGGGCTGCTACCGCTTGTTCAAGCGACGTGACCCCCACCACCCGCACCGTTCCAGCCTGGGAACCGACTTGGTTCACCTCCGCCGCCGGTACCAGCATGAGGGCGGCAGCCGCTTCCGCCGCTGCACGTGCCTTTATGGCCACTCCCCCCACCGGCATCACGTTTCCCGCGCTACCGATGGCACCGGTCACCACCACCACCCGTCCCCCGGTCAGGTCACGCCCCATGTAATCCGATACAATCTGGAGCGCCAAGGCCAGCCCGGCGGAAGGCCCACCGACGTCCTGGAGACCGAACGAAATGTCCTGCCCCAGGACAGCGGAAGGGTCAACAATCCCCCACTTGGCCAAGTATGCCCTGGCCGCGGCCACGGCATCATTCTGAGCCTGCGCCATCTGGCTGCGGGCTTTTTTTTCAAAGGCGGCCAAACTCATCCCAGCGGGAATCACGCTTGTTTTCCATGTCACCTGGTCACGACGGTCAAACGCCGCCGTCAAAAGTGAAACAAAATTGGGGAACTGCACTGCTACCGTGGCGATGAGGATTTTCCCCGGTCCAGGAGAGGGATGAGCTTTCACCGACACCACTTGGCCGGCATCAAAGAGCGGACCGGGCGACAGCACCACCAGCTCGTGCGGAAAGACAAACAAAAGCCACGCTGCCACCGCGATGGTCACGAACAACACAATGACGTTTTTTCTCTTCAACCGTATGTCATCTCCGGCTCCGGGTTATACCCGCACGGGCGCAGCCATACAATGCCATGCGGGGGCGAGACTTGTGACCAGCGATCGTAACGTTCCGCCGGTAACCAATCCTCGCGTGGCCATTCTGTTTGCCGCCGTGGCCACCGGATTGGTCGTCTGCGTCATTCTGTTGCCGGCAGTGGCCTTCCAGTCTGCTATTGCCGGCCTTCGCATCTGGTGGGACGTAGTGTTCCCTGCCTTGCTGCCTTTTTTTATTGGCTCTGAAATCCTGGTGGGCCTCGGCGTAGTGCATTTCCTCGGCGTCCTGATGGAACCGCTCATGCGACCCCTGTTTAACGTGCCAGGCACGGGATCATTCGTCATGGCCATGGGACTGGCGTCAGGATACCCAATCGGCACCGTACTGACCTCCCGGCTCACCAAAGAAGGCTTGTGCAACCCCGTCGAGGGCGAACGTCTCATGTCTTTTACCAATACCGCCGACCCGCTGTTCATGAGTGGTGCGGTGGCCACCGGGATGCTCGGATTGCCAGCCGCCGGAGGAGCAATCATGTTCGGCCATTATCTCGGTGCCCTGGGAGTGGGGCTACTTTTGCGTTTTCACGCTCCCCACGCCCCCACCAGCCGGCCCCCGGACACTGGCGGCGACCGCAACCGGTCGCTGCTGCGGCGAGCCATTGACGCCCTGCTTGCCGCCCGTGCCCGCGACGGTCGTCCCTTCGGCCAGCTCCTTGGCGACGCAGTCAAGAACTCTGTCAATACCCTTTTGATGATCGGTGGCTTCATTATCCTTTTTTCCGTGCTGATACAGGTGTTACGGGCAATCGGGTTGGTGGGCATTCTGGCCGCACTCGTTGGCCGCGTAACCGCTCTGTTCGGGCTCAACCCCGGGCTGACACCAAGCTTCATCTCCGGCTTTTTCGAGATCAGCATTGGAAACCAGGGAGCCAGCCAAGCGGCGGCACCGCTTGTAGACCGCATAGTCGCCGCCAGTGTGATCACGGCCTGGAGCGGCATCTCGGTGGTCGCCCAGGTCGCGGCCATCATCCAGGGGACTGGCATGCGCCTGTACCCGTATGTGCTGTCACGGGTGGTGCACGCGGTGCTGGCCGGGATCCTGACGTGGATCTACGTCACGCACATCCACCTCCCCACCAGCACGTTCGTCGGCGGCGCCCCGTTCACTTGGGCTGGCGCCCTGACGGCCAGCACCCGCGCGTTTCTGTTGTCGGCCAGCGGGCTTTTCGCAGTGGCCTTCCTCGGGGCAGTCTACCGGAGCGTACGCTTTGTGCGCTTCAAGGCGTGAGGTCAGTTCTGCCCATCCTGGACGGTCTGGCGGGCCGTGCGCCGCTCCTGCAACTCCCGCCTGCCCGCGGCCACCTGGTCCATCGACTTCCGCAAAACCGCCTCGAGCTGCGCGAGCACGTCGTCGGCATAGGCATCTGCCCCGGCCCGGATCTCGTCCGCGGCCATTTTTGCCTTCCCGATGAGGTTTTCCGCGAGCTCCTCGGCCCGGCGGTAAATCTCATGATCCCGGGCCGACGCCTCTAATGTCTCCTTTGCTTGCGACAACAGCTCATCCGCCTGGGCGCGCGCGGCGGCCAAAACGCGTTCCCGGTCCTGCAACAGCCACCGTGCCTCACCCAATTCCCGCGGCAAGGCGTGACGAAGTTCGCCTACAAGCCCCAACAACTCATCCCGGTTTACCATCACCTTGCCGGTCATGGGGACCGGCCTGGCTTGCTCCACCATGTTCTCGATTTCGTCCAGCAAGCTGAAAATGACGTGCTCTGCGTCCTCAGGCAAGCCCGGAGCCTCCTGTCTCTAGTGGTGTCTGCCTCTCCGGAGCCCGGAACCGCTCGCGGAGCTTGGTCTCGACGTGAACCGGCACCAGCCCCGGAGGAAACGACCCGAAGCGGGCGAGCTCCTTGACGAGGGACGACCGGAGATATGAGTAGGTCGTGCTGGTGACCATAAACAACGTCTCGACCGCATTGTTGAGTCGCTTGTTCATCAACGCCTGCTCGAACTCGAAGTCGAAATCGGAAATCGGACGCAAACCTTTGATGACGATGCGGATGCCCTTTTTCTGCAGGTAGTCCACCAAAAGGCCATCGTACGAATCGACCACCACGTTTGGAATGTCGCGGCAAGACTGCTCCAGCATCTGCACCCGCTCGGGAGTGGTAAAGAGCGGTTCTTTCCCGGGATTGTGGAGCACGCAGACCACGAGATAATCGAAAAGCCCGCTCGCCCGGTTGATGATGTCCAGATGGCCGTTGGTAACGGGGTCAAAACTTCCCGGATAGCAGGCCACCCGCGTGCCGGGTGGGAAGGAAGCTATGCTCATGAATGGTCGGCCTCCCTGTGACGCTCCATGATCGTAATACCCGTATCGCCGTATCGCAGCCGCCTTTTCAGCACGAATCCGGGCAGATTAGGCACCTCCGTGCGTTGGGCGTGTTCCACGATCAGCCATCCACCCACGCTGACAAGCGGTGCCACCGCCGCCATCACCTGGGGCAGGTCGCGGCTGGCATATGGTGGGTCCATGAATACGTATTCGAACGTGTCACCCTGTGCTGCCAGGGTGGCGGCTCCCCGCATGACGTCCGTCGCCAGCAGGTGGGCAGACTGCCCGAGGCCTGTCCGGGTGAGATTGTCTCTGATGACGTCAACTTGTAACTTGCTTTTTTCGACGAAAACCGCCGCAGTAGCTCCGCGGCTGAGGGCTTCCACCCCCACTGCACCGGTGCCGGCGTAAAGATCGAGAAATCTAGCGCCGGCGATCCCCGGACCGATGACGTCGAAAAGAGCCTCCCGAACCAAATCGGAAGTCGGCCGCGTTCCCATAGCCCGCGGCCCCGCCAGTTGCCGCCCTTTGGCAATCCCGCCGATCACGCGCAAAAAGTGGCTCCCCCATGCAATTGACGTCATTCCTCGACAAAAAATACTACCAGCTTAACGGTTTCCCTGCCCGGCGGTTGGCCGGTTGGAATGTATTACCGGTGAAGCCATGTATACCGGCTTTGGTTTGGAGCCATCATATGGCATCGAGAGAGCTGAAGGGTTTACCCTCCCCCATAGGCTCTTCCTCCGGTTTCTCCTCTCCCAGGCGGTTGGTGCCGGCGTGCATCAACCGCTTTTTTTCTGCCTGTGGTGACTCATACGGTGGTGCGGTGCGTGGCACCATACCGATTGCTGGCGAGGAATCGCGGCATTCCCAAAAAGGGGGCACAAGACATCTTGCACTACACTACTGCCCACGGCAACCTGACCAAGGTGCAGCGTGAAGCCGTTCCCGCCGCACCGGCAGTCTCTCCGTACACAGACCTGGCCCTTGAAGCCCATGCCATAGCGGGCGGTTCGCGTACCAATCCGCTCCCGGGAGTGGAGACTACCGAAGAGGTGCGGGGCCCCTGCCAGATCACGCGGGTAAACATCCTGGACGAACGCGGAGAAATGATCATGCAGAAGGCTCGGGGCCATTATGTGACCATCGAATGCCCGGCCCTGCGGCAGCGCAGCCGGACCATCGACCACGCGGTCACGGACATTTTTGCCCAGGAATTTGGTGCCCTGCTGCCAGCGGATCGCAACGAGCTCATCCTGGTCGTCGGACTGGGAAACTGGAATGCCACGCCGGATGCCCTCGGCCCGCGGATTGTCGACGCCGTCATGGTCACGCGCCATCTCCGCGATTACGTGCCGCCTGAACTGCGGGGCGGGCTTCGCCCGGTGGCCGCTGTGGCCCCAGGCGTACTGGGCCTCACCGGCATCGAGACGGGCGAGATTATCCAAGGGATCGTGGCGCGAATCCGCCCCGGCCTTCTCGTGGCCATCGACGCCTTGGCGGCTCAAAACGTGCAGCGGCTTCTGACCACCATTCAGATATCGGACACTGGCATCAGTCCCGGCTCCGGGATCGGGAACCGCAGGCTCCCGATCAACCGCGATACCATAGGCATTCCGGTGATCGCCGTGGGAGTGCCCACGGTAGTGCATGCGGCTACCCTCGTATCGAACACAATTGACATGATGCTGGAACGGCTGGGCGGAACCGCGGGAAATTATCCGCTGCCCGTAATGGACGAGCGCGACCGGAACGCCCTCGTCAACGACGTGATCAATGCCAAAGTGGGCTATCTCGTGGTGACACCCAAAGAAATCGATGTCATGATCGACCAGATGTCGCGTATCATCGCCGGTGGCATCTCGCGGGCCATGCATCCCGACATCACCGACGAAGACCTGGCCAAGTACATTGGCTAGTGTATCGAAACACAACACGCCTGCCGTTCGACAGGCAGGCGTGTCTTGCCCGTGCCACCAACTGCCCCCTACCGGGTGGTACCAGCCGGAGGAACCGGGGCGTTCGACAGGTTCTGTTCGGCGACCTGGATCATGCGCCGCACCATGTTGCCGCCTACCGCACCGCACTGCCGCGCCGGCAGGTCACCCCAGTAGCCGCTGGCAGGAGGCGTGACGCCGATCTCGCGTGCCACCTCGTACTTGAACTGATCAAGGGCTTGCCTGGCCTGCGGTACCAGTGCCCGGTTGCTTTTTTGCCCCTGTGCCATGTTTTCACCCCCTCTGCGGTGTCACAAATTCATTGCAATATCAGTTTTCGCACCGCGGGGAACCGGAATTCTAACATATAATGGCTGCAATATGTTCTTTAACCGGTAGTGGCAAACATGGCGCGATCGCGGAACATCTCCGCGACTGACTGGCGTAGGAGCGGATGTGAGCGCAAAAGCGGGTCTTCGTCCAATATCTGTTCCGCTTCCGCACGGGCCTTGAAGAGAAGATCCTGGTCATGGACAAGGTCGGCGACGCGCAAATCAGGCAGACCGCTTTGCCGCGTGCCCAGGACTTCGCCGGGGCCGCGGAGGGCCAAGTCCGCTTCAGCGATCCGAAAACCGTCGTGCTCCCGGCACATGGTTTCCAGCCGCCGGCGGGCGGTGTCGGAGTTTGGGTCCGCGACCAGCACGCAGTACGATTGCGCGGTGCCGCGTCCGACCCGTCCTCGCAACTGGTGCAGTTGGGCCAGTCCGAATCGGTCGGCTTCTTCAATCACGATCATGGTGGCATTGGCCACGTCCACGCCCACCTCCACCACGGTGGTGGCCACAAGGACCTGCAGCTCGCCCGACCGGAACTGTTCGAATACCGCCGCCTTCTCCGCTGCACTCAGTCGGCCGTGTAACAAACCGACCCGGTATTTCCGCAGATAGCCTGATTGAAGCTCTTGAGCCAGCTCCGTAGCCGCCTGGGCCTGCAGTTTCTCCGACTCTTCGATCAACGGGCAGATAACATAACCTTGGTGTCCGAGCTCCAGTTCCCGAGCCAACCCGTGGTACACACGGGCACGCTCACTCCGCCGGAACCACACGGTCTTGACCGGATGGCGTCCAGGCGGCAAGCCGTCGATGGTGCTGACATCCAGGTCGCCGAAGACCGTCATTGCCAGTGTGCGAGGAATCGGCGTGGCGGTCATTACGAGTACGTCCGGGCTTGATCCCTTCGCCCGCAGGGCTGCCCGCTGCCGCACGCCGAAACGGTGCTGTTCATCGGTGATTACAAGGCCAAGGTTGGCGAAGGATACCCCTTCCTGGATGAGGGCATGGGTTCCAACCACGACCTGGGTCCGGCCGGAGGCGATGGCCTGCAAGGCCTCCTGCCGCGCGCGCCCTTCCACCGTGCCTGTCAGCACCCGCACTTGGATGCCGAGCGGACCGAGGAGGCGCGACAAGGTAAACCCGTGCTGCTCCGCCAGGATCTCCGTTGGAGCCATCATGGCCGCCTGGTAGCCGCCTTCCACCGCTTTCACGATTGCTGCCCCGGCCACCACCGTCTTGCCGCTCCCCACATCGCCCTGCAGTAGCCGGTTCATCGCCGCCGCTGCTTCCATGTCGGCGCGGATTTCGTTCCAGGCCTTTTGTTGCCCCGCCGTGAATGAAAACGGCAAAGAGGCGAAATAAGCTGCCAAAAGAGGGCCATCGGGAACGTGGCGCACGCCTTTTTCACGCTCACGCCGGTACCGGCGCGCCATTCCGAGCCCGAGCTCCAGGGCAAAAAGTTCGTCCCAAGCCAGCCGGCGCCGGCCTTTCTCCGCGCTGGGCAGGTCCGTCGGGAAATGCACTACTTCCAATGCCCAAGGCAGGTCGGCGAGCCCAAGCCGCGTCCGCAGCGACTCTGGCAGCGCGTCCACTATCGCCGGCAAGGAAATGTCCAAGGCGGCGCGGATAAGCCCCCGCAATGTCCGAACCGACAAGCCCTGGGTCACCTGGTACACGGGCACGATGCGACCGGCGTGGGCGGAACCTCGCTCCCATAGCTCCCATCCATGGGCGGCGATCTCCCATCCCCCCGGCCGCCGCACCGCCCGTCCCTGCACCATGATGACCTGGCCGGGCCCGAGCTCGTGCGCCAGGTATGGCTGATTGAAAAATAGAGCAGTGGCCTGGCCAGTGCGGTCAGCCAGAACGATAGTCGTGACTCGCTGCACCTTGGGACCGCGTAACTTGCGATCTTCCACCGCCTTGATGCGTCCGACCACCACTACCGGCCCGGGAGCCAGATATCCGAGCGGAGAAGGGTGGGAACGATCTTCGTAGCGGAAGGGCAGATAGTACAAGAGATCGCGAACGGTGTTCAGCCCCAATTTGGCCAGCACTTGCTGTCGCGATGGTCCGACCCCGGGCAGTACGCGCAACGGCTGGCGCAACGGATCCTCGGTGGTAACGCTGTCCCGGCGGATAGGTATCACTCCACAGAGACGTAATAGTAATAAAGCGGCTGGCCGCCCGCGTGGACCTCGACTTCCAAAGAAGGGTACGCTCCCTGCAGGGTCGCCGCCAGGCTTTCTGCCTGGGCGGCGGTAACGTCCTCGCCGTAATACAGCGAGAGGACAGAGCTGTCCTTGCCCACCATAAGGCGAACCAGTGAGGTCGTAACCTCGGCCACGTCGCTCCCGACCACCACGATGTTGTCTTCCCACAAGCCGAGAATGTCGCCAGCGCGAATTTCGCCGTGCTCCCATTTGGCGGCCCTGACCGCGTAGGTGACCTCCCCACTCTTTACCCCTTGGATGGACCGCGTGAACCGCGATTCGTTTTCCGCCGGGCTTTCTTTGGGGTTGGAAGCAACCAACGCCGCCAGACCCTGGACCACCGAGCGTGTAGGTATCACCCGCACATCTTTGGTGGTGAGGGTTTTCACTTGCTGCGCGGCCATGATCACGTTTTTATTGTTCGGCAACACAAAGACCACCGGCGCCGGTACCCTCTCCACTGCCCCCAGGAGTTCAGCCGCACTCGGGTTCATGGTGTTGCCCCCGCTCACCACTTCGTCTGCCCCGAGACTCTTCATGATCGCGGCCAAGCCTTCGCCGGCAACCACCGACACGATGCCATAGGATTTTTCAATCGCGGGCGCTGGTACCGCGACCGCCGACGTCATGGTTGGCTTTCCGGTTACGGTCTGGGCGACTGGCAGCTTCTCCAACAGCGCCTCGTGTTGTTCTTTCATGTTTTTGATGACAAATTCAATCAGCTGGCCGTGCTCCAGACAAAGCTCGATCGCCTCGCCTGGGTGGTTGGTGTGGACGTGTATTTTCAATAGCGATGGATCACCCACCACCAGCACCGAATCACCGATCTCGCCAAGCTTGCGTCTTATTTCGTCTGCAGGCAAAGACTCTCCGCGGAGAAGCAATTCCGTGTCATAAATAAACTTGATGTCACTGATCTCATCTGTGACCTGAAACTCAACCGTTGGAGTATCCGCCGGCCGCGTGCCAGCCGCCGGCCCGAGGTCGCCAATCTCGGGCGAGTCCAAAAGGGTCTGCCCCTGCACCGCCTGCAGGTACCCGGTCAAGACATATACGAAGCCCTGGCCACCCGCATCCACCACCCCCGCCTGCCGGAGCACAGGCAGCATCTCCGGGGTGTGCCGCAGCGTGTCTTGGGCCGAACTCACCGCTCCTTGTAGCACTTCACGCAACGTGGTGCCGCGTCTCGCCACGGCCATGGCCGCCCGGGCTGCACTCCTGGCTACCGTGAGCAGCGTTCCCTCCACCGGCCGCATGACCGCCTTGTATGCGGTGTCCACACCTTCCTGGAGCGCACGGGCGAAATCGAGGGGATTGATGACCATCTTGCCTTCCATGGCCCGGGCAAAGCCGCGGAAGATTTGGGAAAGTATGACACCGGAATTCCCTCGGGCTCCCATCAGCGAACCCATTGACACGGCCTTCGCCATTTCGGACACCGTGCCGCCGCGAACTTTTTCCGCTTCTCTTACGGCGGCACTGATGGTGAGGAACATGTTGGTGCCGGTATCGCCGTCAGGGACAGGAAACACATTCAGACCATTCACGTGGTCTTTGTTCTTTTCTAGTGTTTCCTTGGCCGCTACCACCATCAGCCGCAAAAGCTCACCGTCAACCGTCGAGAAATCCAAATCTGTTTCTCCCCCTCCGCCCCGGCACCCGACAGTTAGCGCTCGTAGACCTTGACGCCCTGGACATGTATGCTGACGTCCCTCACCGTGATGCCGCAAGCTTGTTCCACGGCATACCTTACCTGCTGCACGACGTTTCTTGCTACCTCAGTAATACGCACGCCGTAACCCACAATAACATAAAGGTTGATGTCAGCCACGTTGTCGCCTTTCATGGCCACCTGCACCCCACGGCCCAAGTGCTCCCGTCCCAGAAGTTCTGCCAAGCCATCTTGCAATCGCCGGGCCGCCATGCCCACGATGCCGTAACATTCGGAAGCCGCCATGCCGGCGATAGTGGCAATCACTTCATCCGATATGACAATGTTGCCTAAATCGGTCTTTACCGTCCTGGCCATCTTGTGCTCCCCGCGTCGTTACTGGCGGAAACCAAGGCTTTATTCGATTTGGCGCCGCAGTTTACCTTTGCCTTGCCGTCCGGGGCTTGTCCACCGGTGAGGCAAAAAAGCTTGGCATTTTAGCCCACCGCGGACTTGCCTAGCCGCGGTGGCGAGAGAATACGCCGACAAACGAAGCTAGGATCTTAGCCACTACCCTCGGCACCCGTACCACATAGAATCGCACTGTGGTCCACCTCTCCCCCGCCAGCAAGGCCATTACGCCGTATGCGTATCCTGCCTCACATATATTAACAGCCCGC
>CADDZV010000053.1 GCA_902812875.1 Clostridiales bacterium | reverse complement strand
GCCTATTGGCAGGGCCGCGACGTGTTTGAAGCGGGACCGTGGTGGCGGGCACAGTTTGGCTATCTCGCCCACCAGCCTCTGGTCTACCCTGATCTTTCGGCCCGGGAAAATCTTGTCTTCCATGCCCGGCTGCGGGGGCTGCCGGAGCCGTACCGGCTGGCGCAGGACGCCCTCGCGCGGGCAGGGCTATTACTTTTTGCCGACGAGCCTGTGCAATACTTCTCGCGCGGCATGCAGCAGCGGCTGGCGGTGGAAAGGGCGTTTCTTGGTGCTCCTGCCCTGGTGATGCTCGATGAGCCGTATAACGCGCTCGACGCTGCTGCGGCGGAGGCCCTCGACGCTCGCTTGCAAGACTATGCCGCCGCGGGCGGGTGCGTATTGATGGTTACGCACGACGTCGCACACGGCCTTTCTCTCGCTACGCAGGTACTGGTGCTAGACATGGGGACATGCATCCTATCGGGGGCGAAGGCCGGCCTTGGCACCGAAACGATCGTGGCGTCCTGGAAGGAGAAAAGCCATGGGATTCTGGCAGCAGGTTTGGGTGGTTAGCTGGAAAGACCTGCGGGCAGAGGCACGGGGTCACGCAGCCACGGCCAACATGATGGCGTTTGCCCTCATCATCGTGGTCATTCTCAGTTTCGCTTTCGACGCCGCCGTCTCAAGACAAGTGCTGCCTGGCATGCTGTGGGCGGCCGTCTTCTTTGCGGGTACCCTGGGGCTCAACCGCAGTTTTGCCGCCGAGCATGCCGAAGGTGGGCTTTTGGGTCTTCTGGTGGCACCGGTGGACCGGGCGGTCATTTTCGCGGGCAAGCTGACGGCCAATCTCATCTTCATGTTCGTTGTGGAGGCCGTTACCATCCCGGTGTTCTGTCTTCTTGGCAACGCCGGCCCCGGCCCGGCGTGGCCGTGGCTTGTGCTGTTGGTGGCGGTGGGCACCCTGGGTTTCGCCGCAGCTGGCACGGTGCTGGCGGCGATCGCGAGCCATGCCCGCTCGGGCGAGATGCTTTTGCCGGTGATCCTTTTCCCCGTGCTGGTCCCGGTAATCATTGGCTGTGTACAGGCCACGCGGAGCGTACTGGGTCTGGCGGGCATGGGGCCGTACTGGACGTGGCTACGGTTCCTGGTGGCTTACGACCTTTTGTTCACCGCCGTGCCGGCCCTTCTTTTCGAATATGTGCTTGAGTCTTAACAGTGCTTTCCGGGGGTGGTGGCTTTTGCGAAAGACGATCGGCATCGCTGCGTTCGTACTGCTGATCCTGGCTCAGCTGGCGGCGTTCTTGTATGCTCCGCCGGAGCGCACCATGGGCGACGTGCAACGGATCTTCTATTTCCACGTGGCCTCGGCGTGGAACGCCTTCCTGGCCTTTTTCGTGGTCTTTCTGGCCGGGGTTTTGTACCTGGTGAACCGGGACCGCCGCCTCGATAGCCTAGCCGCCGCCTCGGCCGAAGTAGGGGTGGTGTTCACCACCATTGTGCTCGTCACTGGGCCGCTGTGGGCGAAACCGGTGTGGAACACGTACTGGACCTGGGATGTCCGGCTCACCACCACTTTGATCCTGTGGTTTATTTATGTGGCTTACCTTGCTATCCGGGCAGCAGTGGACGAACCAGACCAGCGGGCCCGGCTGGCAAGCATTTTCGGCATTCTCGGGTTTATCGACGTTCCGGTGGTGTTTTTCTCCATCCGGTGGTGGCGCTCCATCCACCCGGTGCTCATCGAGCCAGGTAGCATGAACATGTCCAGCCCGATGGTGGCGACGCTCATCCTCAGCGTGGTGGCTTTCACGGTGCTGTACGTGTACCTGACGCTTTACGTGCGGGACTGGCTGGAAATCAAAGAAGAGTTGTCAGAGGCGAAAGACCGGCTGCGCTGGACCATGTAGCACAAGGAGGTGGCGACGGTGGTGCATAACTTGATTTTCCTGGCCTTAGCCTATACCGCAGTTTGGGCTATACTTTTCGGGTATATGTTCCTGATCGACCGGCGCCTGGTGTCTGCCAGGGACGAGATGGCTGCCCTGAAACGGCAGCTCGACCAGGAAGGGGTACCGCGTTCCTGACCGGTAGCCGAACGGTGGTGGGGAGCCCCGCTCGTGTACAGCGATCTTCTTCGCCTGACAGTGGCAGTCTACGGGCTGGCAGCCGCGGCCCAGCTCGGCTCGCTATACAGCGTCCAGTGGAGAACGGCGGCGTTCCGCCTCAGCATGGCGGCATGGTTTCTGCACACCGTCACCGTGGCCACCGGCGTCATCACGATGCACCGCGCCCCTTTTTACACCACGACGGAAGCCATGGCGTTTTTCCTTTGGCTTCTCATGGCGAACTACGCTGTATTGGATGCCATCATGGGGTTTGCTGTGCTCGGGGTGTTTGTGGTACCGCTTGGCTTTCTTCTCATGCTGGCCATCGCTCCCGGCACGGACCTCACCGCCGGCCTGTGGCCAGGCCTCAAGGCCGCTTGGGTGGCCGGGCATGTCAGTATCACCGTGCTTTCGTACGTGGGATTCACCGTGGCGTTTGTGGCTTCTTTGATGTATCTTCTGGCGGAACGCGATCTCAAGGGGAAGGTTTTCGGCACCTGGTTCCGGCGGCTGCCGCCGTTGGAGCAGCTCGACCGGCTTAGCCTGCAGGCGGTGTCGGTGGCGATGCCTTTGTTCGCACTGGGGCTCACCATGGGGACCATCTGGGCACGCGTGGTGTGGGGCAGTTTTTGGAACTGGCAGCCGAAGGAAACGTGGTCGCTCGTCGTCTTCGCGGTTTACGCCGCTTATCTGTGGGGAAGGCTGCGTGCGAGATGGGGCGGTACCCGCGGGGCGTGGTTGAACGTGGTCGGCTTTGTGACCATCTGTATTAACGTTTTCATCGTCAACAGCCTGGCCGGCCCGCATCATTTTTGATAATTTTATCTTACCTTCTTATCCGAATTTAGCCGCGCGGGTGCAGGATGTTTGGGTGTTTTGGTCGAATAGTGTCGCCTTGCGGTTACTGGTCACAGACGGCGGCAGCGGCAGAGGCGGCGGTGGCCGGGAGGCGCGCTTATGGCTCCCACGGGCGGGTTTGATGCCCAGTTTATCGAAGATGTGCGAGCCCATTCGGACCTGGTGGCGGTGGTTTCAGAGTACGTATCTTTGCGCCGTGCTGGCAAAGACTACCTTGGACTGTGTCCGTTCCACCAAGAAAAGACGCCGTCTTTCCACGTTTCACCCGAACGCCAGCTTTTTTACTGCTTTGGCTGTCATACGGGCGGGGACGTGTTCGCCTTTCTGATGAAAAAAGAAGGGCTGGATTTTGCCGGCGCCGTGGCGGAGCTGGCCCGGCGGGCCGGCATCCCTCTGCCGGACACCAATACGGCCGGTCCAACACACGCACGGCGCCAGCGGCTTTTGGCGGTGCTCGACGGCGTGGCCAGTCTTTACCACGACATTCTTCTCCACGACGAGATTGCCACCGGCGCCCGCCGCTACCTGCAAAGCCGCGGCATCGACCAGGCGACGGTGGTGCGGTTTCGCCTCGGGTATGCACCGCAGGCGTGGGATACCGTGGTGCGCTGGGCCCAAAAGCAGGGTTTCGACGAGTCCGACTTGGTGGCCACCGGCTTGGCCGCCGCCCGGGAGCACGGGCAGGCAGGCTACTATGACCGGTTTCGGGGCCGGATCATGTTCCCGATTTTTGACGTGCGGGGGCAGGTGATCGCGTTTGGCGGCCGGGTTTTGCCCGGGGCGGCCGAAGACGAGCCGAAATACCTGAATTCGCCTGAGACAGAATTATTCAAAAAGGGTCACGTGCTGTATCCTTTGCACTTGGCCCGTGAAAAGATGCGGGCAGGTAACAAGGCGGTGCTGGTCGAAGGTTACATGGATGCGGTGACGGCACACCAGGCAGGTTTCGGCGAAGTGGTCGCCGGGATGGGGACGGCCCTCACGCCGGACCAGGCCAGGCTGATCCTGGGGTATTGTCCCGAGGTGGTACTGGCGTATGATGCCGATACGGCTGGCAGCCAGGCAACCCTGCGTGGGCTCGAGATCTTCACCCAGATGGGGGGCCGGGTGCGAGTGGCCACCTTGCCGGCGGAGGAGGATCCGGATTCGCTGATCCGCAAAGATGGCCCGGCGGCCTTTGGTGCCGTGATCGCATCGTCGCGGCCGCTGGTCGAATATCTAGTAGACAAGGCGGTGAGCGATCTTGGTGAAGATACGGTTCCATCCCGTGCTGCCGTGCTGAAAAGCTTGGCGCCTACTCTGGCAGCCGTGTCCGACCTGGCTGAACGGGAAACCTACCTGGTAATGGTGGCCAAGCGTCTTGGGTTCACTACAGAAGTGGTCAGGGCCGAGGTGGCACGGGCGGCTGGTACCGTTCCAAAGAAAACCGAGTCCCGCACCACCGCCGATCGCCGTGTGGGGCATATTCAGAGACAAGCCAGGAATACTAATGGGGATGTTTTTGACACAAAAACTGGCAACATTGGCGCCACAGACCGCGCGGAGGCGGACGTTCAGTTTGCGGCACAGGAGCTTCTTGAGCTGGCCTTTACGTATCCGGAGGTGGCCGAGGCGGTAGCCAGCAGGCTGGCCGCGGCACCCGACCTCTGGCCGGATCCCGCCATGCGGGCGCTGGCCGAGGCGGCCGCTGCCCGCTGGCAAAGCCGGCACGCCATCGATGCCAGGGCTGTGCTCACACAGGTGGGCGACAATCCCGAGGCCCAGGCGGTGCTGGCACGGCTGGTCACCAAAGCAGGCCGGTTTTCGCCCGAGGCAGCCGTCCGGGTGGCCATCGACTGCTGGAACGTGCTTGTCGAGCGTCAAAAGAGTAACCTGGCCGTAAAGCTCGAGAGCGAGCTTCGCCAGTACATGAAAGATAGGGTGTTGCCGCCGGTCGAGTGGTTTGATAATTTCAGGAAAGTTGTCCCTCCAGGGAGGGAAGGAGTGTAGTAATGAATCACCGGGATTTGCCGGAAGACAGCCTGTCGGCGCTGATCCGGCTGGGAAAAGAAAAAGGACAGCTTACGCAATCGGACGTCGCGGACGCCCTCCAGGGTGAGGACGTGACGCCCGAGGACATCGAGCGCGTATATGACGAGCTTGAAAGCGAAGGCGTCAGCGTGGTGGAAGACGGGGCGGTCGCGCATGGCGAGCCGGGGGATGACCGGGACACGGCCGAGGAACAGGATGTCGATCTGTCCGTACCCGACAACGTCGCCATGGACGATCCCGTGCGCATGTATCTGAAGGAGATCGGCCGGGTGCCGCTTTTGACCGCGGAGGAAGAAGTAGAGCTGGCCAAACGCATCGAGCAGGGGGATGAAGAGGCACGCCGCAAGCTTACCGAAGCCAACCTGCGGCTGGTGGTTTCCATAGCCAAGCGATATGTGGGACGCGGCATGCTGTTTCTGGATCTGATCCAAGAAGGAAACCTTGGCCTCATCAAGGCCGTAGAGAAATTTGACTATCGCAAGGGTTACAAATTCAGTACTTACGCGACTTGGTGGATTCGCCAGGCGATTACCCGCGCCATCGCGGACCAGGCCCGCACGATCCGGATACCAGTGCACATGGTGGAAACGATCAACAAGCTTATCCGCGTGCAGCGGCAGCTTTTGCAGGAGCTCGGACGCGAGCCGACCGCCGAAGAAATTGCCGCCGAAATGGGGATTACAGAGGAACGGGTGCGCGAGATCATTAAGATCGCCCAGGAACCGGTTTCGCTCGAGACCCCCATCGGCGAGGAGGAAGATTCGCACCTCGGCGATTTTATCGAAGATGAGGAGGCGCCGGCGCCGGCTGATGCCGCTTCTGCCACCCTGCTCCGGGAGCAGCTGGAGGACGTCCTCCACACCCTGACGCCGCGCGAGGCCAAGGTTCTTCGCTTGCGCTTTGGCTTGGATGACGGCCGCCAGCGTACGCTGGAAGAAGTCGGCAGTGTGTTCGGAGTGACACGCGAACGCATTCGGCAAATTGAGGCCAAGGCTTTGCGCAAGCTGCGTCATCCTACACGAAGCAAAAAACTTAAAGACTACCTCGAATAAATCTTTGCGGCGCTGGTTTGTACGCGGCTTTCGGTGTCGAAGACGTGTTGGTCAGGCGAGGGTCAGCATGCTATAATGTCGGTGCTTACTGCGGCCGTTTGCGTGTGTAGGCGCCCGTAGCTCAGCGGCAGAGCAGCGCCCTCATAAGGCGTGGGTCGTTCGTTCGAATCGAACCGGGCGCACACAGTTTCGGAACGGTCTTTTTGTCAAGCACATCCGGTGGGTGCTACATGGCCCGTTGGTCTAGAGGCCTAGGACGCCACCCTTTCAAGGTGGTAACACGGGTTCGAATCCCGTACGGGCTACGGTTTGCAATTTACACGATGACCAAAGCGGTGGCTGGTTATCGAAGTACGTTGCCTTGGGCTTCGTGCACACGAAGCCTTTTTTGTTCGAATTCCAGTTAAAGGGCACATTCGGTGTGCTTACGGTGGTTTTGTGGGGTTCAAGGCTGATCATGGACAATGAACATCATGACCACGGCGCCGGGGTCCAACCGCCACTATGGGACTGGGTGGCAGTCGAACCGAACCGCAAGCCAGAGGCCGTCACGGCGTCCGACCTGGTGGCGGGCGTGGAACAGCCGCTTTTTGCTCCTCCCACCGGCAGTGAAGAGCTGCCGGGTCGCCAGCCGTTTCGCCTTTTTACCGACGGGGCGGCACGGGGAAACCCCGGCCCCGCGGGCGTGGCCTTTTTCCTCGAGGACCGAGCGGGGCAGGCGCTGGCGGCTGGTCGCGATTACATCGGGAAAGCCACCAACAACGTGGCCGAGTACACGGCGCTGGTGCGGGGCCTTCGGCGGGCACGCGAGCTTGGCATTGACCGGCTCGATGTCTACATGGACAGCGAGCTTGTGGTCAGGCAGATGACAGGACAGTACCGCGTCCGGGATGCCAAGCTGCGGGTGATGCACCAAGAAGCCTCGGAACTGATAAAAATGTTTACTCGTTGTGACATTTGGCATATCGACCGGTCCCAGAATGCCCGGGCCGATGCCCTGGCCAACGAGGCGATCGACGAAGCGCGGAAAGCCAGCGCAGGCCCATCCAATTGACTGGTAAAAAGGTTTATTTCGCCAGTTGATGGGCTTCATTTGCGGGTCTAGAATAGCGTTGCCACGAGCCGGCCGGATGGCCGCGGGCGCCATGCTTGCTACGGTGCCCGAGGAAAGTCCGAACTCCACAGGGCAGGGTGCCGGGTAACACCCGGTGGGGGCAACCCCAAGGAAAGTGCCACAGAAACATACCGCCGGACGGGCGTCCGGCAAGGGTGAAATGGCGAGGTAAGAGCTCACCGGCAGCCTGGCGACAGGCTGGCCGGGCAAACCCCACCTGGAGCAAGGTCGCGTATGGGAGGGATGACGCGGCCCGCCGACCTCCCGGGTTGACCGCACGAGGCTGCCGGCGACGGCAGTCCCAGATGGATGGCCATCCATCGACAGAATTCGGCTTACAGGCCGGCTCGCACGCGGGCGGGGCTGTGTCCCAAAGACGATGCAGCCCCGACCTCCGGTTCTTTTGCAGCGTCGAACAGGATTCTTTCTATTCCCGTAGAATCGTGTAAAGGCAATGGACAAAGACGGCCAGGACTCTCACAGCGACACACAAGCCGCGATCGCCGGAAACGGGATCGCGGCTTACTTTGGTGCCCTGAGGGCATTCCATCCCAACGCCAAACTGTTTTTGGCCACCTCCGCCCTGAGCTCCATCGCCATGGGGGCTTATGGGGTCATTCAGGGGCTTTTCATTCTCAACCTCGGCATGCGCGAGGATCTGCTGGGCGTGATCCTTTCCGTACGAATGGCGGCAGGCGCCATCGGGGCATTGCCAGCCGGCATGATCTCCGACCGCGTCGGCCGGCGTCCCGTGCTCGTGGCGGCGGGGCTGCTGGTGGCGGCCGGTTACCTCGGGCAGGCGGTGTTTGCCAGCCCGGCGCTGGTGATACTGTTCTCGGCGGTAGCGGGTCTGGCCGGAGTCGGGCAGTGGGTGGTCGGGGCACCGCTACTGGTAGAAAGTAGCACCGAAGCGGAACGGGCGGCCCTGTTCGGGGTGAACTTTGCACTGCAGACCGCCGCTTCCATGCTGGGAAACTTGGCAGGTGGTGCGTTGCCAGACTTGCTGGTGCGGCTTGGTCTTGCCACGGCGGGTACATTGGGGCTGGCCATCCCGGCCGGACAGGACCCGTTGGCGGCTGGATCGCTGCGGCTGGCCATGATCGCCTTTTCCGTCCTGTCTTTCTCGGCGGTAATCCCGGCCTGGCTGATACGGGAGACGCGCCAACCGGGCGGTACCGCGAAGCCACGCAGTGCCCTGGACGATCTGCGGCGGGGAGCCGCTTCGCCGGCCGTGCGCGGGCTTGTCATCTATTCGCTTCTGATCGGTTTTGGTGCCGGTTTGGTAGTGCCGTTCTTCAACGTGTTTCTCGACCGCAAGCTGCATGCCTCCACCAGCGTGATTGGGCTGATTCTTTCCCTGAGCCAGGGTGCCACAGCACTGGCCGGGCTTTTGGCACCGCTCCTTGTGCCGCGGCTTGGGCGGGTGCGGGCCGTGGTAGTCACCCAGCTGGCGTCAGTGCCGTTTTTGCTAATGATCGCGATGCCGCCGTGGCTGTGGCTCGTAGGCATGTCGATGTTTTTCCGCAACGCTTTGATGAACATGTCTAGCCCTCTGGCATCCAGCTTCTCGATGGAAATAATGCCTTCCGATTTGCGGGGTACGACATCAAGTTTCATGAGAATTGCCGATAGTGTGGCGCGGGCCTTGAGCGCCGCGGCGGCCGGATGGATCATGACGGTATGGGGTTATGACATTCCGTATTTTTTCACGGCGGTGTTATATGTAATTGCTAGCGTCGTATATTACAGGTATTTCGTCGGTTACGATCAAAAGCCCGGCATGGCTGTCGGTGGAAACGGCCGGCAAGCTAGTGCCCGGACGTGACCGGTAAGCCAGCGGGGGTGGATGAGATGCCCGATCAAGGCGAGGCACGGAAAGACATTGCCGCCCGTGCGGCGGGGTCCCGCGCGCACACACGTCGTTACTCGGACGAGATTGGCCTTCTTTTGCACGTGGCGGAAATGTACTACGAGGAGGACAAAACGCAGAGTGAGATTGCCAGTGCCCTCAACATTTCCCGGCCGCAGGTCTCGCGGCTTTTGGCCCAGGCCCGGCAGGAGGGCATCGTACAGATCAAGGTGGTCAATCCGTTTTCGCGGGTGGGCGAGCTGGAAAGGCTCTTGGTGAGCCGTTTCGGCCTGGAAGACGCGGTGGTGGTGCCTACCGCCCATACGCAGCCCGATCTGGTAGCCCGCAAACTCGGCAAGGAGGCGGCCCATTATCTCGAGGAGCGGCTCGCGCGGGGACAGTCGCTTGGGATCGGTCGGGGGGCGACCGTTTACCATACTGTTCACCAGTTCCGGGAGCAAAAGCATTTGGGGCTTGATGTGGTACCGCTGACGGGCGGTCTCGGCGAGGCGGACGCCTACTTCCAGGTGAACGAGATGGTGCGCCTGGTGGCAGAGCGTTTCGGCGGTACCGCCCACTACCTGTACGCACCGGGCGTGGTGGACAACGAATCGGTTTTGAACGCCTTCTTGCTTGAAAAAGCCAGTGCCAGCACGCTTGCGTTTTGGGACCACCTGGACTGGGCCCTCGTTGGCATCGGGGCCATTGGCCTGTACCACACCCGCGGTTTTCTGGAAACCCTTTACAGTATGTACGGGCAAAAGGCAGTAGAAGACCGGGCGGTCGGGGATATCAATCTTCTTCTTCTCGACCAGGAAGGGCACGTCATACCCTTGATGCCTCCCAATGCTGTGCTCGCCATATCGCCATCCCAGCTTTCCGCCACCGGGCATGTGGTGGCAGTGGCAGGCGGCGCCGGCAAGGCCGACGCCATATACGCTGCCCTTCTTTCAGGCCTCATCAAGATCCTCATTACTGACGAGCCCACCGCTGCCCTTGTTCTGAGCCGAGAATAGGCGGTTGTCCCGCCTTTTTCGTGTTTTCGGTAATTCCCGGCAATTTCCGACACGTTTTCACCCCTGGACGAACCATAAAAGGAGGAGTTGGATAAAGTATGTCGAAACGAACAAATGTCAGAACGAATGTGCGGAGGCGGACAGCATGAAGGAATTCGCACTCGTACGCATCGATGACCGGCTGATCCACGGCCAAGTGATGGCAGTCTGGATGCGATACCTCGGCAACGTCAAGCACATCGTGATCGTTGACGACAACACCGCCAAAGATCCCTTCATGACCCAGGTTTTGCGGGCAGCTGCTCCGGCGGGCGTACAGGTGAGTGTGCTGAGTGTG
The DNA here is from genome assembly GCA_902812875.1 of Clostridiales bacterium. Lineage (GTDB taxonomy): Bacteria > Bacillota > Sulfobacillia > CADDZV01 > CADDZV01 > CADDZV01. Next base: position 1,867 of record CADDZV010000053.1, on the reverse strand, counting down.
GCCGATGCCATTAGCACGCTCGGCGGGGAGGACGCTGACTTTTCCCACGATCTGCTCTTGATGCGCTCCCCCCATACTGCCCTGGCGTTGCTGGAGGGGGGAGTACACTTCAGCACGCTCAACGTCGGTGGCATTGGGGCCGGCCCGGGCCGGAAACCCCTTTACCGCAACATTTCCGCGTCCCCGCAAGAAATGGAATGGTTCCGGGCAATCCAGGCGAAGGGGGTGGAGATCAGTTTCCGTATCGTTCCCGATGACAAGGGCGTGTCATTCCGCAACCTGGACAAATCGGTGTGAGGGGAGGGTACACGATGCACATCACAGTGCTGCAGGCAGCCCTGATCGCCCTATCTTACTACTTGGCCCAAGGCCCGTGGCTGATGGGGCTAGGGTTTTTCACCTTGTACCGTCCGCTGGTGGCGGGCCTGGTGGTGGGCGTTATCCTGGGCAACCCTGTGCAGGGCACGATTATTGGCGCCACAATCAACCTGATCTATCTGGGCTTCATCTCCGCCGGCGGAGCCCTGCCCGGTGACCCGGCCCTGGCCGGTCACGTGGCCACGGCCCTGGCCTTGACCTCGGGTCTCGATCCGCAGGCCGCCCTGGCCCTGGCGGTGCCGATCGGGCTTTTGGGCACACTCATCTGGTTTGTGCGCATGACCGTGGACTCGCTGTTTGTGCACCTGGCAGACCGCTACGCCGAGCAAGGGAGCACCGCCGGCGTGTCTTTCGCCAACGTAGTACCGCCGCAAATCCTGCTCTTCATCATTAGCTTCGTGCCCGTGTTTTTGGCGGTGCTGTACGGGCCTCCCGCGGTGCAGTCGGCGATCAACTTGCTGGGGGCGAGTGTCTTGCATGTCTTGATCGTCATCGGCGGCATGATGCCGGCCGTCGGTATCGCTATGAACCTGCGGGCGATCGGCAAACCTGCCACCATGCCGTTCTTCCTTCTGGGCTTCGTACTCGTGATGTACCTGAAGCTCGACATCATCGCGGTGGCCATCCTGGGTGGCATTACTGCCATCGTGATCAACCAGGTCACGGAGAGCAGGGGAGGGAATGCCGATGGCATCGCAGGCTGAAGCGGGCCGCAAAACCCTGTCGCGCTGGGACCTCGTGAAGTCGTGGCTTTTGTGGACGTTCTTTTCGCACTCGAACTACAACTACGAGCGTATGCAGGCGACGGCATTTGCCCAAAGCATGACGCCGGTGATCAACAAGCTGTATTCCACCAAGGAGGAAAAGGCGGCCGCCCTGAAACGCCACCTCGAGTTCTTTAACACCGAGCCCAACATCGGTGACATCATCCACGGCGTGGTCATTGCCATGGAAGAGGAAAAGGCCAACGGTGCGGACATCAGCGACGAGGCCATCAACTCCGTGAAGACTGGGCTGATGGGCCCGCTGGCCGGTATCGGCGATACCTGGGACCAGGGCACGGTGGTCCCCATTCTCCTGGCCATCGGTATCGGGCTTGGGGCCAAGGGCAGTGTCATGGGCCCGATCATCTACAGCGTGCTGGTGGCCGCCGTGATGTGGACCGAGGCATGGGTGCTCTTCATCCAGGGCTACCGGCTTGGGCGTCAGGCGGTGCTACAGCTTTTGGAAGGCGGGCTCATCAAACGTGTGGTGGGTATTACCAGCATTCTGGGCACCACTGTGCTGGGCGGTCTCGTGGGCCAGTTCGTGTCCGTGTCCACGACCGCGGCGGTGGTCATCGGGCAACAGACCTTCAAGCTGCAGTCGGACCTGCTTGACAAGATCATGCCGGGGCTTTTGCCACTGACCTTGACGCTCATTTGCTGGTGGCTTTTGCGCCGCGGTACGAACCCCCTCAAGCTGGTGCTGGGGGTGGCGGTGGTTGGTC
>CADDZV010000052.1 GCA_902812875.1 Clostridiales bacterium | reverse complement strand
TAGGCGCGGCTCAAGCCGCGAAACCGCCCGCACTTCACCCCCCAGGCCCACCTCGCCCACCAAGACAAGGCCTGGATCCACCGGTCTTTCCCGATAGCTGGAAGCAATCGCGATGGCCATGGCCAAGTCAGTGGCCGGTTCTTCCAGATAGACCCCGCCGGCCACCTTGACGTAAACATCCTGGTTGGCCAGGGACATCCCCAGGCGTTTTTCCAGGACGGCGATCACGGGCGCGAGCCGGTTGTAGTCCATGCCGGTGGCCACCCGGCGCGGGGTGCCGAAACCGGCCGGGGCCACGAGCGCCTGCACCTCCACCAGGATCGGCCTCGTTCCCTCAATACTGGCAGCCACGGCGGTCCCTGGGGCCCCGGGCCGGCGCTCGCTCAGAAACACTTCCGATGGATTGGCGACCTCCCGCAGGCCGCCGCCGGTCATTTCGAATATGCCGATTTCATTGGTAGAGCCAAACCGGTTTTTGTACGCCCGCAGCACTCGGTAGCTGTAGTGCCGCTCGCCTTCCAGATACAGGACTGTGTCGACGATGTGCTCGAGAACCTTGGGCCCCGCGATCTCACCGCTCTTGGTCACATGCCCGACGAGGAAAATCCCCGGCCCGCCTGTTTTCGCCACCGACAAAAGCCGTCCCGCACACTCGCGCAACTGGCCTACGCTGCCAGGTGCACTAGGCAGGTCCGCCCAAAACATGGTTTGGATGGAGTCGATCACAACCAGCTCAGGACTGACTTCGTTGATCTGGGAGATGATGGCCTCCAGGTCGGTCTCAGCCAACAACCACAGCTCACGTGGCATCGGGCCCAGCCGTTCGGCACGGCTACGTACCTGAGCGGCCGACTCCTCGCCCGTTACGTACAGGATGCGATGTCCTGCGGCTGCCATGGCAATGCCCACCTGCAGGAGAAGGGTGGACTTGCCGATGCCCGGGTCGCCGCCGACCAGGACAAGACTGCCGGGCACCACCCCTCCACCCAGCACGCGGTCGAACTCCCCGAGGCCGGAGGGGATCAACGACGAGGCCGCCAATGACACGTCAGCCAATGGCATGGCTACAGAAGAGGCCCAGCGTTTCACAAGCGCTGGGCCTGGCGTTTTGTATTCCACTTGTTCTGTCAGTGTGTTCCATGCCCCGCAGCCGGGACATTTGCCCAGCCAGCGGGGCGATTCGTAGCCGCACTGGCTGCAAACAAAGACCACTCTAGGCCGTGCCGGGCTCATTCCGACTTGGCCCCGACCGGCGCCTGCGGATTTACGGCGTCGAACACGATCTCGCCGTCCTGCACGTCGATCCGCACGGTGTCCCCGGGGTGGAACCGACCCTTGAGCATCTCCTCTGAGAGCGGATCCTCCACCAGGTGTTCGATCGCCCGCCGCAGCGGTCGTGCCCCGTACTGCGGATCGTAGCCTTTGTGGGCCAAAAGCGTACGGGCAGCGTCAGTCACCTCGAGCGACAAGCCATTCTCACGTAGCCGACGCTCGACGTCCTTGAGCATCAAGGTGACAATCTTCTTCATGTGCTCTTCCTGCAGAGCATGGAAGATGATCACATCGTCAACCCGGTTCAGGAACTCAGGCCGGAAAACACGTTTCAGTTCTTCCTTCATCTTCGCCTCGAGGTCCCGCCGGTCGGCCTCCACGGCACTGGCGGGACGGAATCCGAGGCCGGCCTGCGGCTTGAACAATTCCGCTCCGATGTTCGCCGTCATGATGATGATGGTGTTGCGGAAATCCACCGTGCGGCCCTGGGCGTCGGTAAGGCGCCCATCTTCCAGTATTTGGAGCAGAATGTTAAACACTTCCGGGTGTGCCTTTTCGATCTCGTCGAGCAGAATGACTGAATACGGCTTGCGGCGCACCGCTTCCGTGAGCTGCCCGCCTTCTTCGTACCCGACATAGCCAGGTGGTGCTCCGACGAGGCGGGACACGTTATGCCTCTCCATGTACTCCGACATGTCGAGCCGGATCATGGCATTCTCGTCACCGAACATGGCCTCGGCCAGGGCACGGGCAAGCTCAGTCTTGCCGACACCCGTGGGTCCAAGAAAGATAAACGAACCGATCGGCCGCCGCGGGTCTTTGAGGCCGGAGCGGGCACGCCGGACCGCCCGCGCCACTGCGGTCACCGCCTCGTCTTGACCCACCATGCGCTCGTGCAGGACGTCCTCCAGCCGCAGAAGCCGCTCCGACTCCTCCATGGCCAGTTTCACGACGGGAATACCAGTCCACGCCGAGACCACCTGCGCGATGTGGTTTTCATCCACAACGCTACGCTCCGCCGACCTGCCCTCTATCCACTTCTGTTTCTGCTCTTCCAGCTCGCGGCGAAGCCTTTGCTCTTGATCGCGTAGCCTGGCCGCCTTTTCGAACTCCTGGGCGAGTACGGCCGCCTCTTTTTCTTTGCGAATTTCTTCTATCCTCGCCTCCTGCTCTTTGAGCTCCGGCGGCATGATGAAGTTTTGCAGGTGCACCCGCGAGGCACTTTCGTCCATCACGTCAATGGCCTTGTCGGGGAGGTAGCGGTCCGCCACGTACCGGTCAGACAGCCGCACCGCCGATTCAATGGCGGCATCGGTGATCCGCACATGGTGGTGAGCCTCGTAACGCTCGCGCAACCCCTTGAGGATGGCGATGGCCTCCTCCACGGTAGGCTCCTCCACGTACACCGGCTGGAACCGCCGCTCGAGAGCAGCGTCCTTTTCCACATGTTTGCGGTACTCATCCAAAGTGGTAGCACCGATGACCTGAAGCTCTCCGCGGGCCAGAGCCGGTTTCAGGATATTGGCAGCGTCGATCGCACCCTCGGCTGCTCCAGCCCCGATGAGGGTGTGCATCTCGTCGATGAAAAGGACGATGTCTCCGGAGTTCCGGATTTCCTCGATTACCTTCTTGAGCCGTTCCTCGAATTCACCGCGGTATTTGGAACCGGCCACCACCGAGGCCAGATCCAGAGCTACCACCCGCTTGTCCTTGAGCGTCTCTGGAACTTTGTTTTCGACGATCCGCTGCGCCAGACCCTCGGCGATGGCCGTCTTGCCCACCCCTGGCTCTCCGATGAGCACAGGGTTGTTCTTGGTCCGCCTCGACAGGATTTGGATCACCCGCTCGATCTCTTTCTCGCGCCCGATGACGGGATCGAGCTTGCCTTCGCGGGCCATGGCGGTGAGATCACGGCCGAAGGAGTCGAGCGTGGGAGTGGTGGACCGCTGCCGTCCCGTGGCCCGCCCCGGCCGTGCCGCCCCCTGCGGGGCCGGTGAGCCCAAAAGCTGAATGACCTGGGCCCGCACCTTTTCGAGATCCACGCCGAGCTCGGTCAGGGCACGTGCCGCCAGGCCGTCACTCTCTCTCAACAAACCAAGAAGAATATGCTCGGTACCCACATAATTGTGGCCAAGCATCGTGGCTTCCTCAGGAGCAAATTCCATGACTACTTTACGCGCCCGCGGCGTAAAGCCGAGATCCCCGCCGCCCTGCCCTTCGCCGGTACCGATCATCCGTTCGACTTCTGCCCGTACCTGTTCCAGGTCGATCCCCAGGCTCTGCAGCGCTTTGGCCGCCACACCCTCACCCTCGCGGATCAGCCCCAGAAGCAGATGTTCCGTTCCGACGAAATTGGAATTGCGGCGACGGGCCTCATCCTGCGCCAGGTGTATCACTTTTAGTGCTCGTTCCGTAAAGCGCCCGAACATGCCTGTCACCTCCTGGATATCCGCCTATCACTCAAATACCTGCCCGGTTTTGCAGCCGCTGACGGATCAGGCTGGCACGCCGGCGGTCCCGCTCATCCGGGCCGAGTTCCTCGCCTGCCATGCTCTGCAGATACGCCGGCCTGGTTTCTACCAGCAGCTCGTTCAATATGCCGATTGGCACCGGGCGGATCAGTTCCAGATCAACACCCAGCCGCACGTCCGACAAAAGCTGCATGGCTTCCTGTGAACTCATGATGCGGGCGTGGGTCAAAAGTCCGTACGCCCGGCTCACGCGGTCCTCAAGTTGATAGCGGGCGTCATGCAGCAAATCTTCGCGGGCAGTGCGTTCCTCTTGAAGGATCTTCACCGTAAGATTTCTGAGGTTATCAATGATCTCCTCCTCGGACTGCCCCAGAGTGATCTGGTTTGAGATCTGGAACATATTGCCGATCGCATCGGTACCCTCACCGTACAGACCGCGTACTACCAGCCCAAGCTTCATGATAGCCCCGACCACTCGCGGCAGCTGGTTGGTCATCGCCAGCGCAGGCAGGTGAGTCATGACCGACGCCCGCATGCCTGTGCCCACGTTGGTCGGGCACGCCGTAAGGTAGCCAACATCTTCCCGGAACGCGAAATCCAGCGTTTCCGCCAAGGCGTCATCGAGGCGAGACGCCGCTTCCCAGGCGGGCTCCAGCTGCAAACCAGACAAAATAACCTGCAGCCGCAGGTGATCCTCTTCGTTGATCATGATGCTCAATGTTTCGTCCTGGGAAACCACTACCGCCCCAGTATCCGCACTCTGCAGGTGCTGGGGACTAATCAAATGTTTCTCCACCAGCACGCGCCGCTCCAGGGGAGTAAGATCGCGCAGCCTGTACACGGTCAGGTGCATTGGACCGTCACGGTTGAAACGCTCCACTGCCGCCGCCACTTGTTCAATGACCCGGTCAGCCTGTTCTTTGGACTGCCGGTTGGGAAAAGGCACCGCCGTGAGGTTCCTGGCCAGACGAATCCGGCTGGAAACCACGATATCGGCTTCCGGGCCGGAACCGTCCATCCACTTGCTCATGGCATGGTTGATGCCCCCAGGCATGGCGGTTATCCCCCCGTCTTGCCCGGCTCCTGGTTGAGACTGGCCTCCAAAAGGCGGATCTCGTCTCGGAGAGCCGCGGCCTCCTCGAAGTTCTCTGCCTCCACCGCCCGCCGCAAACGCTCGCGGAGCTCCTGGACCTCGCGACGCGCCCGGGCAGCCCCCTCCAGCCGGCGGGGAAGCTTACCATGGTGACGCGTGTTGCCATGAATGCGCCGGAACACAGGTTGCAGCTGATCCATGAAAAACCGGTAGCACTCAGCACACCCGAGCTTGCCGGTCCGCGAGAATTCCTGGTAAGTCATTCCACATGCCTGGCACTGCACACCAGCCGGCCGGGCCCCGGCAGCAGCGTTAATGTCGCTCTGTAATAGGCCAGTCAGAAAATTCTCGAGAGAAACCTGGGGATCGCTGATAAAGTCAAGCTTGCCGCTTTTGAGGGCACATTCCTCGCACAAGTGCAGCTCGACTTTATGGCCGTCAGTGATCTGTGTGATCTGTACCGTTGCCGGCCGTTTCCGGCACTGCTGGCATAGCATCCCGGTCACTCCCTACTCCCACCAAGATTATATTGTGGCGTTTCAGCCGGGGTCGATCTTGCCATAGCCATAATATTATACCGGCCCCCTAGCCCTCCTCTATGCTTTCTTCCCGGGCATGCCGGAGACAAGCCGCCACCATGGCCTGCATCATGCGCCCGCGAATTTCGTCTCGCGCGGGTAGAGGCACACCCAAGGTGCGCCGGTCGATGGCAGCCCGCATAATGGCAGCCTCACGTACCTTGATGACGCCGGCTTCCACAAGCCGCACAATAATGTCCTCAGCTTGGTCCTGACTGAGAGACTGGCCCTCCATGGCAGCGAGCAGTTCGTCCATGGCGCCATCCGAGTCGAGCGGGACCACACTGATCCTTATAAAACCTCTGCCCCCGCGGCGACTCTCGACCACGTATCCGCGGTCAGGACCGAAGCGGGTGGCCAACACGTAGTTGATCTGTGAAGGAGAACAGCCGAAGCGGTCCGCCAGGGCGTTACGCTGGATTTCCACGCTGGTGCCGCCGGCCGAAGCCAGTACCACCTTGATGTAGTTTTCTATCTCATCGCAGAGGTTACGCACACGATCATCCCTGCCCGAGTGCATTATTGACCTTGTTTGACCTTCTACTCGTATTATAGCGCCGGCACCCATACAGGTTACGAGATTGTTTACATAACTTCGAGGACAAGAAATTTGAGGTAACGCGTTTGCGGAGATGCCAAGAGTACAGGATGGTCCGGGGGCTGGCCCTGATCCAAGAGAATGCGGACAGTCCGCCGGGCATCGGCGGCCGCGTCCTGCAGAATCCGGACAAAAGTGTCATGATCCACATGCTGCGAACAGGACGCGGTCACGAGCCGGCCGCCCGGCTGGCACAGCCTCATGCCGCGCAGGTTGATTTCCTTGTAACCGCGGATGGCACCGGGCAGGGCAGCACGGTTGCGGGCAAAGGCCGGCGGATCCAGAATCACCACGTCGTACCGGCGTCCCGCCTGCTCTTCCCGGCGCAAATAGTCGAAAGCGTTCGCCACCACGAACTCGGTACGGTCAGCCACCCCGTTCATGGCAGCGTGCTTGCGTGCCATGGCGATCGCCCACTCCGAAACGTCCACGCCGGTCACGGACCGGGCCCCATACTTCGCCGCATGGACGGCAAAAGAGCCTACGTAGCAAAAGGCGTCCAGCACCTCGGCACCGGCGACAAACGGCGCTATGGCGGCACGGTTGTAGCGCTGGTCCAAAAAGTAACCGGTTTTTTGGCCTTCCGCGACATCCACCGTGAACGTTAGACCATTCTCATGAAACGTGACGACGGGGTCAAACGCTTCTCCGCTCGGCCTTTTTTCGAGCGGCAAACCTTCGAGCTCCCGGACGGGAGCATCGTTTCGCAAATAGATGCCGCGCGGCGCCATGACCGCACGGGCTATGCCCACCAGCATCTCCTGGCGCACCGCCACTCCAAGGGCCAAAAATTGCATAACCAAGTATTCGCCGAACTTGTCCACGATCAGCCCGGGCAAACCGTCTGCCTCGGCGAACACCACCCGGCAGGCCTCGGTATCGCCAAGAAACCGCCGCCGCTCCCATGACTCCACAAAGCGGCGGTGGAAAAATCCGCGGTCAATGGGCTCGTCGGTGCGGGTCAGTATACGCACCGCAATCATCGAGTGGGGGTTAAGAAAGCCGCGGCCCGAGAAGCGGCCACGGCTATCCCTCACTTCCACTATGTCGCCGGGATTGTATTCACCCCGGATTTCTTCGATCTCCGTTCGGAAAACCCAGGGATGACCGGTGAGCAATCGTTGCTCACGGCCCCTGGCCAAGATCACTTCGGCCACTGGCTACTCCTTTTCTTCCGCCTTTTCCTTGCGTGCTTCTGCGATTACGGCCTCCGCGATGTTCTGTGGCACTTCCTCGTAATGCGAGAACGTCATGCTGTAGCTGCCGCGCCCCTGGGTAATGGAACGCAAGGCGATGGCGTAGTCGAACATATGAGCTTGGGGCACCTGGGCTATGATCCGCTGCAGGCGGCCTTCCGGCTCCATCCCGAGAATCCGCCCCCGGCGCTTGTTGAGGTCGCCCATGATATCACCCATGAATGTGTCCGGCACCAGAACCTCCACTTTCATGATGGGCTCCAGCAAAATCGGATTGGCATCCATGAAAGCCTTTTTGATCGCGAGGGACGCGGCGATTTTGAACGCCATTTCAGACGAGTCCACCGGGTGGAACGACCCATCGTAGAGAATGACACGGATGTCCGTGACCGGATAGCCCGCCAGGATCCCTTCTGCCATGGTCTCCCTTACGCCCTTTTCCACGGCCGGGATGTATTGTTTGGGCACCGCACCACCAAAGATCTTGTCCACAAATTCGAATCCCTGACCAGGCAGAGGCTCGAGTTCGAGGAACACATGGCCGTACTGACCGTGGCCGCCGGTCTGCTTCTTGTGCTTGCCTTCTGCCTTTGCGGTCGACTTGATCGTTTCCATGTAGGGGACTTTGGGCGGGAACAGGTCCACCTCTACACCGAACTTGCGCTTGAGCCTTTCCAACACAACCTCCATGTGGAGATCGCCCATGCCGCTCAAAAGCAGCTGGCCGGTGTTGGGTTCCCGGCGCGTCTGGATGGTTGGGTCTTCTTCGGCGAGGCGCTGCAGGCCGCCCGACAGCTTGTCTTCGTCGCCCTTCGATCGCGGTTGCAAGGCCATGGAATAAACCGGGGAAGGGAAAACCATGGGAGCAAAGGTCACGGCCCGCTGTTCATCGACACAGAGGGCATCGCCAGTCGACGTCTCCTGTAGTTTGGCCACGGCACCGATGTCTCCCGCTACCAGGCGGTCAACGGGTTCCTGTTGCTTGCCGCGGAGCAGAAAAACCTGACCGATGCGCTCGGTGCGCCCCTTGTTAGCGTTGTACACCTGTGAATCAGAAGACAGTGTACCCGAGTAAATGCGGAATAGCGACAGCTTGCCCACATACGGGTCGGCCATGGTCTTGAACACCATTGCTGCCAGCGGGGCATTGGGATCCGCCGCCCGGGTTTCCTGGGCGCCCGCGGCGTTGGTCACCGCCACCGCCGGACGGTCCACCGGCGACGGGCCGAACTGCACCAGCACGTCCATCAGATGCGCCACGCCGATGGTGCGGGTGGCAGCCCCTGCAAGCACAGGGATCACCGCACCGCTGTTGACGCCAGCCCGCAACCCGCGGGCTACTTCCTCCGGAGTGAGGGCCTCGCCTTCCAGGTATTTGGTCAGAAGCTCATCGTCCTGCTCCGCGACGGCCTCCAGAAGGGCCTCCCGGAGCTGATCGGCCTGGGAAATCATGTTGTCCGGTATGGGCACCTCTTGCGGTTTGCCGCTATCCCAAAGCCAGGCCTTCTGGTTTATGAGATCCACGATCCCACGGAAGTTTTGCTGCGAACCGATCGGCAGGTTGACTGGCACCAGCTGACGGCCGAAGGCCTCCCGCAAGCTGTCAAGCGTCCTTTCGAAATTGGCGTTTTCGCGGTCCATCTTGTTGATAAAGACAATGCGGGGCAGGTTGAAGTCCTGCGCGTACCGCCAGACTAGTTCAGTGCCGACCTCCACGCCGGACACGGCGTCAACCACGACCACCGCGGTGTCCACCACACGCAGGCCCGCCAGTACCTCACCGACAAAGTCGAGATAGCCGGGGGTATCCACAATATTGATGCGGTGCCCGCGCCATTCCGCCGGTGCCACCGAAGTGGAAATGGAGATCTTGCGACGAATCTCCTCCGGGTCATAGTCCATGACCGTGTTGCCGTCGTCAGTCCGTCCCAGACGATCGGTGGCTCCCGAAAGATAGAGCATGGCTTCGGCCAAAGAGGTTTTGCCGGCACCGCCGTGCGCGATGAGGGCAACATTACGAATCTGCGCGGTGGCAAAACTTTTCATCAAATTTCCTCCTCTACAACGACGTAGGCTCCGGAAAGATCAGGCTTTCCTTTTCACCATCTGGGAGTCGAATCCCTTTTGGGGACCGGCGATCATGGACCAGTACCAGCCGCTTGCGGCGACAACGCTTGTTTGGGCTGCAGGGCCGCCTCCGTATAATGATTCGCCGCGTTCCACAAAAGCCATTCCTGCGCCCCAGCCTGGTAAGAAGCTTCAATTTGCGCCCGCACCTGGTCAGGACCATATGTGTGTCGCAGGCTGAAATCCTGTAGCCACGGTCTCACCTGGCAGGTAAAAAACCGCAGGCGTTTGATCCCATCGCTCACTCCATGCAATACGGTTTGGTACGGCTCCGCGTCCGGATCGGGAATGCCATAGTTATACGGAGCATAGTGTGACGGATATACCATCGGCGATATGTAGTCCACATAACGGGCAACGTCCTCGAGGTGCTGACCAATTCGCATGTCGTCCGCCGCCGCCGTGGTCAAACCGAACACGTCGGCGGAAATCGGAATGCCGGTGGGTCCGAGCACCCGCCGCACCTGCTGCAAAAAGCTCGAAATCACATAGGGCTTGTCATGCCCGTGCATGCCCGGAAACACGGCCAGAGCCACCGGCCCGTCGGTAGGGAAACGTACATAGTCGAACTGGATCTCGTCAAACCCCAGCTGAGCCACTTCCTTTGCCAAGTCGATGTTGTATTGCCATACATTCGGGTTCGAGGGATCCACCCATGCTAGTCCGTGATAATCGCGCCAAAGCCCGCCGTTCTTGCTCTGTACCGACCATTCCGGGTGGGCATTGGCGAGTGGTGGGTCCTTGAACGTCACGATACGGGCGATCACATAAATCCCATCCGCATGGAGCTCGTCCAAAAGCCCCTTGATATCTGGGATCTGGTTGGTAGCCGCATGGGCTTGTTGAACCTCCGGTAGCGACGACTCATAAGTGACACGGCCGTCATCATCCTTCACGTTGATTACCATGGTGTTAAGCTCTGTCGTTTTTACCAGATTAATGAGTGATGCCAAACTACGGGGATTCCCGGCCGTATACCCGGTGAGATAGATGCCTTTGACGTCAACCTGCCGACGCGGTGGCGGCGGCCCCAAAGACCCGGCGTCCCCGATCCCCACAGTCACACGCGGGTCCAATACGCGGGTGTACGTCCCTGATACGTTCGGTTGCCCCGGGCCCACACCGGACACAAGACCAAATACTTGGGCGAGCCACCGTGCGGACGGTCCGGTGAGGTCATCCTGCGGAGGTACGCTGCCCAAGGGCGTAGAAACAACGATCATCGCGGCCGGTTCTGGGCCAGCTCCTTTTGCATTCCCCATGGCATAATGGACAATAATGGCACCAAGGCTTGCAATAAAGATAATCAGGATGAAGAACCGGGGACGAATATGAAAACGGTATTTGCGTGGCAAGGGCTTCACCTGCACGATTATAGCATCAGGCCGCAGTGACGGCCTTGCTATAGACACTATATGTGTACGCTTTGGTTACCCGAAATTAATGGCAGCCGGCCCCGAGGCCTGGTGTGGTCCGGTTACGGGCCATACACGGTATTGCAGGATTTTCCATGCATCCATGATGTTTTCATCCTCGCCGTGATAACCAGCGGCGGCCACTTCAAAAATCGTCTCGATGGCGGCGGCATCATCCGGGCTTGCCAAAGATAGTACCTCATCGTGCAACCTGGGTAAGAAACGCGCGAAGTAGCTGGCATCACCAACGTAAAAAGCAGCATGGGCACTATCGTCGTCAAAAACATTGTGTGTCATCTGCGCGTGATGTGCTCCGATGACGTGGGCGAGGGCCATCACCCCCAACGTCACGCGCGGTGACCACAGCCACGAAGATAACGTGCGGTATTCGAACCCGTGCGGCTGAAGCCTTATCTCCCCCAAAAACCCATAACGCGATCGCCGCAATACTGCACGTTCCCGATTTTCAATCAGAACGAGCGGCACCGCCAAGTAGTTGTCCAGGGCACGAACAAGCTGGGCATTCGGGGGCATCCCAAAATGAATATGCCCACCAGCCATGATCCCAGGCCACGGCATGCTGCCCGCCAACCAGCGCACGCTCCGCCATGGCAAGCGCCGCTGTGCCTTGATTAGTAACGCACGAATGTTTTCGACGAGCCCGGCCGGGCTCGTGCTGGGAGCAGGCCGCAACTCGCCAAGCGGGTGTACGCCAGTAATGCGATCCCTGAACCCGTCACATCCCACTTCCCCTTCCAAAGGAAAAACCCGGTCAGCCGCCACCAGCCCGGATTCCGCTACCAGCACAAATTCCGGGTCCGCTCCCAAGGTCACTGGGCCTCCATGCCGGTTTTCCCACTCGAGGCCATTCCGCGCCGCCTTATCTAAGGCGGGACCAGGGTCCAGCCCACTGATCGCCAGACGTCCATTCCTTATGGTCAAATACACAAGAGCCCTGTCCAGCCCAACGATGTGTGTTGCCCTCATGGCAAGAAGGGCCACCCGGCGAGCCCTCTTTGAGTGGCGAGGGACGAAGCGGTGTTCGCCATAACCAGAGAAGCGGGCGTAAACCTCCCGCGGTCGCTGATCCTGCACATGCACAACAAAATTCGCCGCGTGCGCGGGGACATCCCAGGCGCACGCGATCTGGTGATAGCCGAAAAGCGTGGAAAGCCGGCGGAGATCCCCAAGGCGTCCCCGCGCCACCTCTGGTTGCCACGAAGCCATGCTCCCGCCCGGCCCAGCAGGACTCATGTTTTCACCCCCAGGCCTTTGATTCCTATGCGGAAGCCGCCACCATCGTGCACCCGCGCCCCAAAACGAAAGCCCCCGGTTTGTCACCGGGGGCTTTCCCTAAAAACTTTCCGGCAGCGACCTACTCTCCCAGGGGCTTGCGCCCCAAGTACCATCGGCGCTGGAGGGCTTAACGGCCGTGTTCGGGATGGGAACGGGTGTTTCCCCTCCGCTATGGCCACCGGAAAT
>CADDZV010000051.1 GCA_902812875.1 Clostridiales bacterium | reverse complement strand
ACCCCCAGCTGGCTGGCGGTGCGTACCGCCTCCCGCAGCTGGCCCTCTGCCTTCTGCAGTCCCGCCCGCCGCCGGTACTCCGCCGTCAGTTCACCCACAAAAGTGCCCCGACCCGGGCGCGTCTGGATGAGACCCTCGGCTTCGAGGTCCTGATAGGCGCGCTTTGTCGTGATGACGCTGATCAGCAGGTCGGCGGCCAGCTGGCGAATGGAAGGGAGGGCATCGCCAGGCTGGAGTTCACCGGCCAGGATCTTGCCACGGATCTGGTCCACAATCTGCTGGTAGAGCGGAACACTGCTGGCGTTGTCGAGCGTGATGAGCACGGGAACACCTCACGACTGTGTATATCGCTTATATACAATATATCCACGGCGATCAGCGTGTCAAGAGACGCTGGCATGGGAGACGCTACTGTTCGACCTGTCCCTACCCGCTACGGCAGTGGCTCGCCCCCCTATCCCCGACCGGCCGTGCGGTTTGACGTCACTGACGGCCGCGCCCGTCCTTGTGCCTAATAGGGTGGGTGATGATGGTGGAACGTCAGCGTGGGTGATGGGCGTGGCCGGTGAGAAGGGTTCCACAACCCGGCGGGCCGCTCTGGTGGCGGCGGCCGCTGCTCTTTTCGCCGAAAAGGGCTACGAGCACACCACCGTGAGCAATATCGTGGCTCGGGCGGGGGTAGCCCAGGGCACCTTCTACCTTTACTTCCCCTCCAAGGAGGCGGCCCTCCGCGCCGTAGCGGACGACCTCGTGGGCCGGGTGGTGCGGGCGGCCCGCGATGCCAGCCTTGCCACCGACTCTCCCCCCGAACGCATCCTTCTGGCGAGCCGGGTGGCCTTCGAGAGCTTTGCCAAGGAGCGGCAGCTGCTGCTGGCCGCCGTCCACGCCAGCGGCTCGGAGGCCCATCACCGGGTCATGGCCCTCGAGATCCTGCCCAAGCTTGAGAAGCCACTCGAGGGTTGGATCAGGGAGGCCGTCGCCCGCGGGGAGATACCCCCCGGCGTGGAGCCGCCGTTCGCCGCCAGCTTCATCGTCTCGGCCGGCACACCCATCCTGATCGACTCGCTCCTCTTCGGCCACCCGGCCCCTCCGGACGAAGTGGTCCCCATCTCGTGGCCTTCATCCGCCGCTCCCTCACGGGCTGCTAGCATCCTCTTGCCGGTCCGTCCTGCCCTGGGTCGTCGGCGCGGTATCAGTGGCCGTGACCTCTGCTGTCCTTTACTTCCTCACCCGCCTCATGACCGTGGACTACCTGGCTCCGAGCATGATCTCGATGATGGGCATGGGCGTGGGCGTCGACTACTCGCTCTTTTTGGTCTCACGCTTCTGCCAGGAGCTGGCCCGCGGCCTGGACCAGGTGCAGGCCATGAACCGGACCTTGGCCACCTCCGGCCGGGCCATCCTCTTCTCCGGAGCCACGGTGGTGGTAAGCGTAGCCAGCATCTGGGTCGTGCGCATCGACATGATGCGCACGCTGGCGATGGCCGTAACCATGGTCGTCATCTCCGCCGTCATCGCCGCGTTGACCTTCCTGCCTGCTATTTTGCTTCTGCTCGGCAAGAACGTAGACCGCTTCGCCCTGCCGCTTGGCCAGAGAAGGGCAGCCGTCGGCCGGGGGTTCTGGCATGCCTGGGCCATGGGCATCATGCGCCGGCCCTGGGTCTACCTGGTCGTGGCTCTCGTCCCGTGCAACGACTAACCCCGCCGAGGCGATTGCTCAGGCCACGGCCGCCGTCGGGCGGATGGCGGACGCGCTCGGGCGAGTCATCCCTGGTCTCGACCAGATCGGCGGCGGGCTCCGCCGGGCCGCCGACCAGTCGGCCCGTGTCGACCTCGGCGGGCTGATAGCCCAAAGCGACCTGCCGCTTAAGCTGGCCCTGGACCGGGCGCCCGAGGAGATGAGGAGCACCCTCCAGGAGCTCGTCAATGTCGACAGCGGCTCGAATACCGCCATCTTCAAGGTCATCTCGCGGCACGGCCCCGACGAGATCCCTACTCGTGACCTCATAAACCGCATCCGCGACCTCGCCAGGGCCGAGGCCCTGCAGGATGGCTTCGAGGTGCACGTAGGCGGGTTGGTGGCCTATCTGGTCGACTTCAACGCCGAGCTGACGCGTGCCCTGCCGGAGGTCATCGGCCTCGTCCTGGCCGTCACCTTCGTCGTCCTGCTGGTCCTCCTGCGGTCGGTAGTGCTGCCGCTCAAGGCCGTGCTGATGAACGCCCTCTCAGTGGCCACGAGCTACGGCCTGCTGACCCTGGTCTTCCAGGAGGGGCATGGTGCGGGCCTTGTCGGCCTCCAGCCGACCGGCTACCTGGAGTCGCCGATTATTCTGATGCTCTTCGCCGCGCTTTTCGGGCTTTCGATGGACTACGAAGTCTTCTTGCTCTCGCGCGTACGCGAAAGCTACGATCACCTCGACCGCAACGAGGAGGCCGTCGCCGAGGGTCTGGAGCAGACCGCAGGCATCATCACCGGAGCCGCGACCATCATGGTCTTTGTTTTCGGGGCCTTTGTCTTTGCCGGCCTCATCGCCATGAAGGAGTTTGGCTTCGGCCTGGCGGTGGCAGTGGCCCTGGACGCCACGCTCATCCGCCTGGTGCTTGCCCCGGCGTTCATGCGGCTCATGGGTGAATGGAACTGGTGGGCGCCCGCCTGGCTGAAGCGGTGGCTGCCCGACCCGCACCTGCATCACTGAAGGGCACGGAACCCGAAAAAGCCGCCTGAGGCCAAACCCGCATTTGCACGATAACCCGGATGCCGCTGCCGTTCAGTGCTGCTGCGCATCCCCTTCCCCGCCATACTCCCGGAGCAGCTGTTCGTATTGCTCCCGGGCCAGGATCAACTCGCTTTTGGTAACCTCCAGTGCGTTCAATGCCCGTTGGGCCTTCAGTGCAGCTGCAAATCTGAACCCACGGTGCGGGAGCCATGGACCGACGCCCCACTGCCTTATGTAGCCCTCCACCGGTTTGCTGGCTTCCGCCACCGCCTCGGCCGCAAGCTTCGTGCGTTTGGCCAGTTCCTCCTCGAGACTTTCCACCAACTGCCGTGCCTGTGCGAGCCTTTCATCCTTGCTTTCCATCGTCACGTCCTCCCTTCGTCTCCCGGCGGAACCCCCCAGAAACGCAAACATCCTCTTCCCGGCCGGGAAGAGGATGTGGAAGAACGTCTGTAAAACCGTTCTCTCATCTTTCCCCGTACGGGGCAGGACTTAGCACCGTACCGTCTGGCCGGTTGCTGCGGCGTCATGAGGCCTGTTCCCTCGGCCGCTCTTGATAAGAGAGGTTCCGTCTAGATTTGTCTTCTTTCTACCACAAACGCGGGCAGGAATCAATACCCAGAGTTGCCTCACAAAAAAGTACTCGAAATCGCGAGCTGAATCCCCTTAACCCCTGGAAGCCTGCACGAAAAGAACTTGTCCACCGGCCTTAGAAGGAGCGGCCGCTCCGCCGCGACCGGCGGATCGCCAAGACCACCGCCACTCCGGCGATAGCAGCCAGGGCCACCCCGCCCGCCGCCCAAGCGAGAGGGAAGGCAACGCGCTTCGTGCCGGCGCTTTCAGCCGGCGCAGCACCCTGCGGTGAAGTAGTCCCCTCAGCCTGTGGGGTTGTCACCGGGACGAGTTCGCTAAGGGACGCCGTCAGGCCGCCGGCGTCCTCGATCGTCACGTCGACCTGATAGGCCGGCTTGTCGCCCAGGAACGCCTGGAAGTTGCCCCGGGCCTTACCCGCATACATCCAAAGAGAGGTCTCGTTGGTCTCGAAGTCATCGGCCCTGACGTGCAGAGCCACAATGTCTCCGTCGGGGTCTGCGTAGCCCACACTGAGCAGTGGAACGGAGGCCGCATTCGCCTTGGTTATGGTCACACCCGTCAGCTCCGGGGGCCCTGCGGGGATGGCCTCGTCCGGGAGGAAGCCGCGGACGACTGCGGCTTTGACCAGATCGTTGGCGTCCACGGCAGCCTTGAACGCCTCCACGAGTTCCTCACGCGTGAGCCCGGGGCCGTCGGCGAAGAGCTTCTCGAGCTCCGCTTGCCGTTCCGGCCGCGTATCGGCATGGCCGTCCCAGGCCCGCACGTTGTAGCGTACAACCAGGTTATAGCTGGGCTCGAAAGAGGTGCGGCGCCAGACTAGGCTACGGCCGTCCGGGGTGAAACGCCAGTTGCCAGGGTAGAGGTTGTCGACGTACGCCGGGAGGATGTCGCCGAGCTTGAGGGTCACGGTCGCCTCGCCGATAGGACCGGCCCAGTTGCGGCCTGTCTCAAGGACGTAGCTGACCCAGGCCTCGCCGTTGGAGCTGATGGTGTTCTTCACCCAATAAGTGTTGACTACCGTCTTGGTCTCGCCGGGCTCGAAGTGAACGGTGAAAGTGTACCAGGTGGAGAAGCGCCCTTGGTCCGACGTCATCTTCTCGGACGTGGGTTCGAGCGCCACGGGGAGTTCGGCCTCGCCGTCCGGCCCTTTGACAAAGGCCTTGAAGTCCCGCACCCGCATGTCGCCTATTTCAGGCTGATTCTCGTCAGGAGCTACCTCGGCCGGGAAAGCCATCAGAACATCCTGGGGAGTGGGCGACCGCGAGCGGAAACTGAACTCGCACCGCGCACGGGAGTAAAGGCCCGGGAGGCTGGTCTCGCCCTCCGGGCGGAAAAGCTCGATAGTCACGTTCTCGCTGGCCATCTCGACGTCCGGGGAGTCGATGGGATACACTCCGTCGACGTCGCGCCCGGCGCTCGTGTCATCGGCCACGGCTACCCCTGGCCAGGCGGCGGACCAAGCCGCCATGGCAAGCAATAGGCAGGCAAGCAGCCCGAGCGGAGCCCGGAACATTTTCCTCAAGCGACATGCCCCCTTTGTCTGCCAAGTTGTTGGCCGTCGGCATAAGTTGGCCGTCAGTCTTTTCCCGCAACGTATCCTCAGGAGTTTGTCACACTATAGTCACACTAAGCGGGGTGCCCATGGGAGACAATACCAGCGGCGATCTTGTAAATGCCCATAAAAATAGTGCCGGGGGAGGGATTCGAACCCACACGAGGCTTCCGCCTCAGCGGATTTTAAGTCCGCGGTGTCTACCGTTTCACCACCCCGGCACGTCCGGACAAGCTATGCGGTTTAACCTTTGAGGCGACACCCGGATTCGAACCGGGGATCGGGGTTTTGCAGACCCCTGCCTTGCCACTTGGCTATGTCGCCTTAACCACGCTGTATAGATACCACCGGCATTGGCTCGAGCCGCCCGAAGTGGCCGGGCCGCCGGCTGAATTCAAATAAAGGGAGACATGCACGTCTCCCCTTTTATTGTTGAGCGGAAGACGGGATTCGAACCCGCGACCCTCGCCTTGGCAAGGCGATGCTCTACCCCTGAGCCACTTCCGCATGTTCTGATGTCCTCTGGTGGCCCAGGCCAGAGTCGAACTGGCGACACAAGGATTTTCAGTCCTCTGCTCTACCACCTGAGCTACCGGGCCACGAAACTGGAGGTTTCAAGGATGACCGACGGCCGGATAACCACCGGCATCTAATACTCTAGCCGCGGCCCAATGACGTGTCAATAGCCACGAGCTTTCAAAACGGCCGGCCCCAATTACCTTCCATAGAATGCAAAAGCCGCCGACGAGCGGGCGGCATCTGCGGAGGCGACGGGATTCGAACCCGCGATCTCCGGCGTGACAGGCCGACATGTTAAACCGCTACACTACGCCTCCACGTGCAAAACTCATGATACTTTGTACCCTCAAGGCCGTCAACAGTCATTGCGGACCGTATGGTGTGGGCGAAGCAGGATTTGAACCTGCGACCTCCCGCGTGTAAGGCGGATGCTCTCCCGCTGAGCTATTCGCCCGTACAATCGAAAAATGACGGTGCTGCAAAACCTACGTGCAGGAAAAAGTATAATGCGGCCGCATCCGTATTGTCAAAAGACCCGGCATGCATGGTTAAAGCATCGCCGGGTCTTCGGGTCCAGTCCCATCGCGACGCCGCACGGGCGTCAGTAGCCAGGTTTCACCCCAAGCGTTGTGTGATTCAAGTGCGCTGTAGCGTCACTTCGTAGATTCCTTGTGAAGTCAGCTGGCTTGAAAAGCCGAGCCCGCGAGCATGGGCCAGCCGCTTCAAGTTTTCCACGGCATGCTCTGTTTCGACTATCACGACCAGATCCCCCTTCACCATGTTGAGCGCCTGTTTCACTTGGTGCGTGGCATCCGGCACCGGTAGCCCTCGCCGCGGGTCTTTTGGCATCCCCCGCGTATCCAGCCGGTTGCCCGACAGGTTCAGCTTGGGCCGGTACTCGCGCTGCAGGTTTTTCTCTGCGAGGGCAAACCCGCGATCGTCCAGATCGCCGCGTCCAAAGAGCACGCAATGGCAGGTGCCATGAGCTTGGATGTCGGCTTCGGCAAACTTGCATGGGCAAAGAAGCTTGCGGTCTAGTTCCGGATCTCCGGACGGCTCAAAGCACGGACACTGCTGCCTTCCGTAAAGATCGCGGTTCTCTTCGATCCAGATCTTAAGGTTTGTATAAAACATGCGATGCGGGTTCACGCGTAGGCCCTTTGCCGCAGCATATTTCCGAATCCACGCGTCATCGTGCTGCAGCCTTTTCCGGTACTTCCACCACCCCCTGACGAAGTCACGGTACATTTTGATCGTCGCTCCCAAACCAGCCAAACGATACCCTCCTTTGACATGGCGGGACCGGACCAGGCACCATTATTTCGCACCGTACCGGACAGGGCAACCCGGCCTACGCACGAATAACAATCGGGCCGGCCAATGATGGCCGGCCCGAGTCGTCAATCATCACGAACCGATCACGCTAGTCTCCCTGGGTTCCCTTGAGTTCCTTGAGCCGCTCTGCTACGTCGACAAGCTCCTGCTCCAGATCCTTCTGGTACTCCTCAAGGGCCCGGATCAGATCGGCCTTGCGGGGGTAGCCCCCCGCCAGGCCGTAATAACGCCAGCAACGGCCCTGTCCCCGCCAAGGGCGCGGACCCATGCCAGCAAACCTGGGACCATACCCGTAACCGCCGCAACCATAAGCCGCCGGTCTATAACCGAACATCGTTCGTCCCTCCTGTCCAGGTTAGTGTTCGTCTTTCGTGCCGCCGTAAATATCCATGAACTTGCGGATGGTGCCATCAAGCTCCCCGAGCCTGGCCGCCCATTCCTGCAACGCCCGTTCGCCGGCCTCGGTCAACCGGTAATCCCGCCGGAACGGCCCGGAACCCTCCGATGCCCATTCCGATTCCACCAGACCGAGCTCCTCCATGCGCCTGAGTACGCGGTATAAGGTGCCAGCGTTCAGCCCCTCGGGAGCAAACCCGTGCTCTTGGACCCATACCAAAAGAGAGTAGCCGTGAGCCACTCCCCCATGCAGGGCAAGCAGGAGGCTTGCCTGCAACAGGCCCGGCACACGCGACCACGCCCACGGCCCCACGACAGGCCCAGGCGGGAACGGTCCGCTGCCCCCTGCCATACGTGGGCCAGGCAGCCCACCCCGGGGTCCGGGGCCACGGAAACCCGGTGGTCCGAAGAAGCGACCGCGGCCAAAACCGGCATCTAGCGGTGGTAACATCTTATCTCGCCTCCTTTCGACATTGCCTACCTGTTGATACGCAGGGCATCTATATGCTATCTGCACATATATGATATTTGCCACAATGCCAAAAATCAATAGGAGCCGCCCGAAGACTGTCGGGGCTAAATCACCATGCGTTGACCGGCTACTACGAGCCTCGGTATATTGTGGACGGCACCGGACCCTCGCCCTAGTAAAGGAGCGTGCAAATACCGCCATCATGGCAAACCAAGAGGAAAGCATCCCGGTCACCGCACGCGGCTTGGCCAGCTGGCCAGCGCTACAAAAAAAGGCAGAAGAAATAGATTGGAACGCACTGCATAGGATTGACTCCCGTAGCATGCTGGCGGCGGTGGCTGGTTTTCCAGACCAGTGCCGTGCCGCAGCCGAAACCGGTCAGCAACTGCTCGTCCCGCCGGCGTGGCAGCCGCGCACCGTCGTGTTTACGGGAATGGGCGGGTCGGCAGTGGGTGGCGAACTGGCAGCGGGCATGGTGAACAGCTTCGGGCCTGTTCCGGCCATGCTCGTGCGCGGGTACGAACTGCCACCATGGGTTGGAAGTGACACACTGGTGGTGGTGACTAGCTACTCCGGCGAAACCGAGGAAACGTTGGCGGCGTTTCACCGCGCCATTGCCGCAAAGGCCATGATCCTGGCCGTGACGTCGGGCGGACACCTGGCCGAGGAGGCGGCCGGCCTACAGGCACGCGGAGAGCCGGTGGTGCTGTGCAAAATCCCGGGCGGTCTCGCACCCCGGGCTGCGTTGGGTTATCTTCTTATCCCGGTACTTGTATTCCTTGGCCGGCTGGGATTGGTCCGGGATTACCAGACCGCCATATCGGAATCAATCGAGCTTGCTGCCAGCCTCGCACAAAACCGCAGTTGGACGCGCACACTGGCCCTGGCTTGTCATACCGCCCTGGAAGCAGGCGCGCCCGTGGTCATCTATGGCAGCGGCAACCTTGGAGAGACGGTTGCCTACCGCTGGCAGACCCAGTGCAATGAAAACGCCAAGGCCTTGGTCCACCACCACGGTTTTCCCGAAATGTGCCATAACGAAATCATGGGCTGGGAAGGCTATCCCGAACTTTCCGGTGGCGGTAGCCCGCCTGCGGCCCCAGTGGTCATAATGCTTCACACAAGTTATGACCACCCACGAAATGTACTCCGCGGGAATATCGTCGCCTGGATCATCAGTAAAAAAGCGGCGATTTTCGACGTGACCGCCCGCGGGAATCTGCTCCTGGCTCAGGTACTTTATCTTGTCTATGCCGGCGACTGGGTGTCGGCCTACCTGGCCTTGCTACGCGGTTACGACCCGGTGAGCATCGCCAGTATCGATCTTTTAAAGCAAAAACTCGCCGAAAAGCCCTGAAGCCTTTGCGGGCGTGCGGGGAGCCCGGTCGCGCGTAGCAGACCTAAAAATTGCGCCGGCTATCCAAAAGCACGGTTACTGGGCCGTCGTTTACCAGCTCCAGTGACATATGGGCTCCGAAAACGCCCGTGGCCACCTGGATGCCCTGTGCCCGCAAGCCGGTCACGACCGCCTCGAACAGTGCCCGGCCGGCGTCGCCGCGACTGGCCTGTGTAAAGTCGGGTCTGCGTCCGTGTCTGGCATCCCCGTACAAGGTAAAATTGGGCACTGCCAGAACCTGTCCCCCTACATCCGGCAGTGCAAGGTTCATCTTGCCTTGCGGGTCGGAGAAAATTCGCAAATGGGCAATCTTATCGACCAAGTAGCTGACGTCGTCCTGCCCGTCGTCCACACCCACACCGATGAGCACCACGAAGCCACGCCCGCATGCCCCAACCACCTGTCCGTCCACGACGACCCGGGCGGAGCTGACCCTTTGCACCACGGCCCGCATCAGCGCACCCCTTGCACACGGTCACGGGATACACGCCGGACGTCTTCCACGCCGCGGATTCGCTGCACCCGTTGCATAAGATATGCAAGCTGGTCCAGGCTGCGGACCTCCACCACCACTTCTATCTGGGCGCCGTGTTTGCCGCCGTGGGCTTCGGCATCGATGATATTGGTCTTGGTATCAGAAATGATTTTGGCCACGTCCGACAGCAGCCCTGGCCGGTCAACCCCTTCTACCTCGATGCCCACCTGGAAAGCCGGTGGCGGGTTGGTGTCCCATGCCACCTCGGTGAACCGCTCAGGCTCGTGGGCCAAGTGCATCACGTTTGGGCAGTCGGCGCGATGCACGGTGACCCCCCTGCCACGCGTGACGTACCCGATGATGCGGTCGCCCGGAACCGGGTTGCAACAACGTGCAAATCGGATCATCATGCCCGGCTGGCCGGCCACGATGACCCCCTGGCCGCTCGGCGGCAAAGCCTTTTGCCGGCCAGATTCCACCAGCTCGCCCACATCCACCGCTCGCGTCTCTTTGAGCACGCGCTTGTACCGCTCGCGGAGGCGCTGCGCGATCTGCTGAGCAGAAAGCCCGCCGTAACCGATAGCCGCCAGTACGTCGTCCCAGGTGCCCAGGCGGGTTTTGCGGGCGATGTCCTCCGTCCATTCGGGGCGCAATAGGTCTTCCGGCTCCGAACCGGTCCTTTTGATCTCGCGGTCCAGGGCATCCCGCCCGCGGGCAATGTTTTCTTCACGGCGCTCCTTCTTAAACCAAGCCCGGATGCGGCTTTTGGCCCCCGGGGTCTTGGCGATCTTTAACCAGTCCCAGGAGGGTCCCGGCGAAGCCTTGTTCGTGATGATTTCGACGATTTCGCCGTTTTGCAACTGGTAGTCAAGCGGTACGATCCGCCCGTTCACCTTAGCCCCAACGCAGTGGTTCCCGATGTCGGTGTGCACGCGGTAGGCAAAGTCGATCGGCGTCGCCCCCACCGGCATGCCGATCACATCGCCCTTGGGCGTGAACACGTAGACCTCATCCGAAAACAGGTCGACCTTGAGCGTTTCCATGTACTCGTGCGGGCTTGCAGTCTCCTGCTGCCACTCCAGTAACTGCCGCAGCCAAGCAAATTTCTTGTCGAACTCCTTGTCGGTAAAGTTACCTTCCTTGTAACGCCAGTGGGCTGCCACGCCGTATTCCGCGACTCGGTGCATGTCCCATGTGCGAATCTGGATTTCGAACGGCTCGCCGTTTGGACCGATGACCGTGGTATGCAACGACTGGTACCCGTTCGATTTCGGCACCGTTATATAGTCCTTAAATCGCCCGGACACATGTTTCCATAGCGTATGCACAACGCCTAGGGCCGCGTAACAGTCCCGCACTGAATCCACAATGATGCGCACAGCGATTAGGTCATAAATCTGGGAAAGATCACGGCCCTGCTCATACATTTTCTTGTATATGCTGTAAAAATGTTTGGCTCTTCCCTGGACTTCTGCTTTGATTGAAGCTTCCGTGAGTTTTTGGTTCAGTATGTTTTTTACGTTTTCAATGTCGCGTTCGCGTTCCACCCGTTTTTTTGCAATCTGCTCAGCCAAGTCGTAATAGATCTCCGGATGCAGATAACGCAGCGACAGGTCTTCGAGCTCCATTTTGAGCTGGAACATACCCAGCCGGTGTGCAAGCGGAGCAAAAATGTCCAGCGTCTCTTGGGCGATGGCCTTCTGCCGCTCCGGCGGCAAAGCCGCTAGCGTCCGCATGTTATGCAACCGGTCCGCGAGCTTGATGAGAAGCACCCGCAGGTCACGGGCCACAGCCATGAACATTTTCCGCAGGTTTTCCGCATGTTCGTACTCCTGCGACCGGTACGAAATGCGGGAAAGCTTGGTGACGCCGTCCACCAGCTGGGCTACTTCCGGGCCGAACTCCCGTGCGATCTCCGCCAATGTCACGCCGGTGTCTTCCACCACGTCATGCAGCAAAGCCGCAGCAATCGTCGTGGCGTCGAGTCCGTCTTCGGCCAGGATGGCGGCCACCGCCAGCGGATGAGTTATGTAATCACCCCCGGAAAGCCGTTTTTGCCCGTTGTGAGCCCGTTCGGCAAAGGCATAGGCGCGCCGCACGAGACCGACGTCGGCGGTTGGATTTGTGGTCTCTAATTTTTGGATCAGCTCGTCTACGCCCATAAAGGGCACCTCTTCGCAAGGCAATACGTTTTACATAGTTTACACCATCGTTGCCTTTACTGGCCACGCCACTCCGTCCCGGAACCACCGGTGGTCATCTGCCCTTTCGAACGGGCAAGCTCCTCGTTGGCTTTTGCCAAAGCCTGTCGCAGGTTGGTGAGATCAGCCTGGGCCTTGGCTAAAGCCTGCTCCTTGCCCTTGAGCTCTCCTTCCAGCTTTTTTATCTGGGCCCGTAGATCCCACGCTTGCAGGGAAGTGCCGATCTGCCTGACCGTACTGATAAGGAAGATGACCACTGCCCCGGCCGCCGCCGATCCCAGCAGCATGACTCCCAGGGAGGCCCGGAAATGCCAGGTAATAAAGCTTATGTCCACGGGAGCACCGTTGGATACCGCAAAAACCGCCATGCCCAGTCCGACTAACAACGCCAGAGTAAGGTACGTCATACTTGGCACTCTCCTCCCTTACGAGGTGTAGGTCTATAAAAAAACGGGGCCGGGACACCGACCCCGCGAGAGGGAGAACCAAAACTTATGTTCACCATACGACGCCGGGCAGTTATTTCCTGCTTTTACTCTGAAGATTTTTTGTCTTTTTCTTGGGAGTCTTCTGGGAGGCGCGAGAGGCCTTAGGCTCACCGCCCGCGGAGCCCTTCTTGGGAGCAGATCCGGCTTCTCCCTTGGCAGTGGCCACCGTCGACTTGCCAATAGCAGGGGGCAGCTTGTGCACTGATACCTTACCTTGTGCTCCAGCCGCTGCCGCCACGGCGGCCGTGCCCACAGCCGGTGCCACGGCAGCCGCGAGCTGGCGTTTCTCGGACCAGGTGCGGAGCCACACC
>CADDZV010000050.1 GCA_902812875.1 Clostridiales bacterium | reverse complement strand
AGATCTTCCCAGAACCATTCTTCGATCTGGTTGAAGGAAATGCCTCCGCGACCCTGAATCCTATACATTGACGAGAGGTCCCCCCTGTTTGGCGTTGTCAACCATAACTTTTGGGGAACAGGCCTCTCGTCCTGCTTTTTTACCCTCCATTCCCCCGGCAGGTTCGGACATCATGGCCTCGTAAAGATTTTCGATCTCTTGCTTCTCAGACTCTTCTACCAACCCCACCTGCCACCGCCGGGTGGTAGCTGATCTCCGCAAAAGGAAACTGCTCCGCCAACTCCCGCACCCAGGCCGCCCCGTCGCCACCAATCCGCACCCGTTTCACTCCGCCCATCTGCCAGGTCCCACATACCTCCAGGGCCATTTCTTCCACCGCCCGCTGTACCGGTCGCAGCGTCGCGAACAGCCGCCGGTTCACCCGTACCACGCCAAACAGGGTTACCACGGTACGTTTCTTTCCCCCGTACCACTTCCCACTGGCTTGTGTCCCGCTCGGTCATCAGCCGCTCGTCCATCTCTTCCGGCACATCCCGGACTACACCGGCCGTCACGTTCTGCACCAAGCCATAAACCCCGCGCTCCACCTCGTCAAAGCTCTCGGCACTCTCCAAAACATCTGCCAGACCTTCTGCCAGCAGTAGGACTGCACTCACCACATGACGAATCTTCATCACCGGAGACCTCGCCCCCTTTGTCGGGATTGCTCACCTACTAGCAAGCACACGAGGTCTCCATTCTTCTTCTTGCCCCGTGCCACCTACCTAAACTTTACGCACCCAGGTTGCCTGTGCCTGTCAAGACAACCATAAAACGAGCCCCTCGCCTTACAGGGACGAGGGGCGTCGCCAGCCGTGGTTCTCTTGCCCGGGTATCGAGTTTTGCACCGCCGGTTACGGTATCGTGGCCGAGGCTGACCAGCTGGCGCCGCTCACGTCGTAGATCGTCACCTTCACCGTCGCACCAGCCGGCAACGAAAGAGACTGGGCAGGGGTGAGATGAATCGTAGCGCTGGCTGCCAGCGGTACGATCAACCCGTACGGACCTGCCTTCACCTTCTCATAAATCATATGGTTCTCAATGTCATGAGCCCCAAGGTGAGAAAGGTAGCTGGCATCGAAGTCAGCCAGCACCTGACCGTCCTGGCCAGTCAGGCGGACCTCTTCAATGAAAGACCCATAAGTGTCTGGTCCCCCGTCACGATAGATGTCCAGATGCAGGCTGCCGTTCGAGTTCACCACCACCTGTGATATGGTTAGATGCGGCGCCTTGGAATCGTTATGAAGCTTGCCCCACAAGCCGTTATGCAGGGCCTGGTAGGTATAGAGGGTTGTACCTCCCGCCAGTACGGTCACGGTCAGCACAATCACAGCGAGCTTCCGCGTGCTCATGACCGGCAGGCTGCCGCTAAACAGCCACCGGAACAGGGAGCTCTGTGCCAGGCGCTCGCTGCGATTCAGAAGCCAGTTGTCCACGGAGAAGGGCCCTGAGCCACTTACGGCCACCGCCAAGCCGGCCGCTACCAGCAGTGCCCCAATTTGCCATTCATCAAGGCATGTGCTGCCGAGCCACCCGGAGCCCAGGAGGATACCAGCTGATAGTAGGGCCGATCCCAGGGCGGTCAGTCTGGTCACAAAGCCCACGATGAGGAAGAGCCCTACCACCCCCTCCATAATGGTAAAGAACCAAAGAAACGGGTGCAGCAACTCGGGGTTTTGAATGAGACGCGCAATGAGCGGCTTGATCACGATGGCGTGTGGAAGAAAGCCGCTGAACTTGTGCCCCAGATACTGGGCCGAAGTCGGATCCATTTTGGCTGGTACCTGAATCACCCGGCGGATGAAAGCCGAGAGAAACATGAATCCCGCCACCAGCCGCACGGGCGTGAACATCAGGCCGGCCCACCACCAGAAGCTCTTATCTGACCTCGCCGCTCCCAGCGAAACCGTGTCGCTCATGCCTCCTACCCCTTTCCTGACCAATTTGTGTATTTACCGGCACACTACGTTATGTAGTGTGAAACCGCAAAAGAAAAACTGCCCAGGCAGCGCCTTTCATACCCATGTTTCAGTGGCAGCGGCCCAGCAACGCCGCCATTACGTAGCCCGCTGCGATTGTAGTCATAAGTATCGCTCGCGCTGGCCACCGTCCCCGCGGTAGCGGCAGGTCGGGCTGGAGCAAGCGGGTCATGCGCATATAACCCATACCGAGACCGCCAGCCACTGCGTATCCCCACCCCCATGTCAGGCCCCGCAGTGGCTGCCGCCTCGCCAGCTTCACCAGAGCACCGGCCAGTCCCAGCTCGGTCCCCATATGGGCCACGGCCCACGCATCGGCAGCCAGCTCCTTGGCTGACTCATACCATCGCGTTACCTCCGCCACCAGCGGAGCATAGAAAAACCCGTCAGTGATACTGGTGGCCAGGAGTACCTTCAGGGGATCGCGCCGCAGCACGTGATACTTCTCGTGCCACAGGATGGCCCGCAGTTCGTCCCGGCTGAGTGCGTCGCACAGAGTCGTGGACAGCACGACCACCGGGTGCAACCACCCGCCGGTGAACGCAAACGGCGCCACGTGCCGCACCAACAGTACCCGGCCCTCGAGGTCACATTCCCTCGCCAGGTCACGTAAGTCGCCGCCTGCAGTGGTCCGGTTTTGAAGAGCGGCCTGCATCAACTTCTGAGTCGCGCCCAGCCGGCGGAGAAATGAGGCCGCTCCGAACGACATGCCGAGTGCCATCATCAAGAATACCGACAGAGCCAGGAAACGTTCGAGAGTCCTGGTGCACGTCAGCGCTCCCCAGCAGATGCCCTGGCGCGGCGACAGTCCCGCATGCACCAGTCCGGCGGCAACGGCCAGCATGACCAGCGCGGCTGCCACGGGCAGACCCCAGAACGCCAGCAGGGCTTCGCGATCATAATCCGTTTTCCGTACGCTCTGTCTTGTCATGGCTGATACGGTCTTTCTTCTGCTTGATGAGTTCCTCCGCCCTGTCGAGAAACTCCGGGTCAAGATCACCAAGTGAGTCCAGAAAACCGGCGATGGCGCTTTCGCCAAAGTCGACCATGAGGTCCCGGCTGAATTCTCTCGTCACCCGGAGCAAGAAGTCGTTTTTCGGCTCCACCGGCCGGAAGCGATACGAACGCGGCTGCCCGTCACGATACAGCAGTCCCTTGTCCGCGAGCCGTTGCAGGACAGTCATCACCGTGTTAAACGAAAGCCGCCTAGTGGTACGCAGCCGGTCCCACACTTCGCGAATAGTGACCTCGCCCTGCGCCCAGACAACCTCCATGATCTCGGCCTCCAGGCGGCCGAAGAAACGGCCGAGGCCCGTCTCGCCGGACCGGACGCTTAACTTGTGTGGGTGCTGTTTGTCCGGCACATCGCCACCGCCTTTTCGTACACTACGCATTATAGTGAAAAGCACCGCCAGGCACCACGCACATATCGCAAATTAAGGTCTTGACCCCATATGATCAGGTCCTAACCCTACTACGTGTGGTCGTCGTTTGCAGTTTAGGGTCCCCGGCGTGCTATGAGCATTGTGTAAGTTGGCATTCCCTCGAGCAGGAACCAGGATCGGCGGGACTGAATCCGTAAGCGGGAAGCAGTGAACAGGGGGAATGAGACGTGAGCAGTAATCCCAATCAGCCTGGTCCGGCCGACCGGGAATTTTATGCCCGGGTGGACAGGTACCTGGACGAAGCATTCCGCGACAACCCCATCCTGGCTACCGAGGTGGGTGTGCACGACTACGACCACGAACTCGGGCACACCAGCCGCGAGTTCATGCAGGACCAGGCAGACAAGGCCAAAAAGGCTTTGGCTGACCTGGCCGCAGTACCCAAAGACCAACTATCGCCGCCGGCCAGGATTGATGCCGAGGTGGCGCGCATCCTGCTCGAGTCTGGAGTCCGGCAGTTCGAACAACTACGGTACTGGGAGAAGGACCCCGGCGCGGCGGGCATGGCCATCGTAGCCGTACACCTGCTCCTTGTCCGGGAGTTCGCGCCCCTGCACGAACGGCTGGAACGCGTCGCCGCCCGTCTGCGGGCGCTGCCGGCGTTCCTTGAGGAATCCAAGCCAAACGTACGCGTAGCAGACCGCGTGCTGCACGAGGTCGCCATGCAGTCCGGTCAGGCCGCCCTGGGCTTTTTCATGGGGCTTCTGCCGCCCATGGCCAAGGAAGTGGAAAGAGACCACCCGCAAGTGGCCAAGGAGGTCATGGACGCCCTGCAGGTGGCCGGCGGCGCCCTGCAGGACTACCTGGCGTGGCTGAAGGACTTGCCCACGGCCGAAGGCCTTTACCCCGCCGGGGAAGAAGCCTTCAACGACCTCCTGCTGCACGAACATTTGCTCCCCTACACGGCCGACACACTCCTGCAGCACGGTTACGACCTTTTGGCCCTTACTGAGCAGCAACTGACAGTACAGGCCGCGCGCATCGACCCCAACCGCTCCTGGCAGGACATCATCGCGGAAATGAAAAAGGACCACCCCACCAACGAGGAACTGCTTGCGGCCTACCGCGAGGCCATGGGAAAGGCGCGCCAATTCGTGATCGAACATGATCTTCTCACCATGCCCCCTGGCGAGGAACTCGTGGTGGAGGAGACGCCGTCGTACCTACATCCGGTGATGCCCTATGCCGCGTACATGCCGCCGGCGGCGTTCGAGGCCCAGCAGACCGGGCGCTTCTGGGTGACGCCCGTGAGCGCCGGTTTCACGCCCCAGCAAGCGGAGGAGCGCCTCCAGGGGCACCACCGCTACGGAATCGCCATCACCTCGGTACACGAAGCCTACCCGGGCCACCATGTCCAGCTGGTCACGGCCAACCAGCGCGGCTCCCGGATCCGGCGGCTGGCAGGGAGTAACGTCACCGTGGAGGGCTGGGCCTTCTATTGCGAAGAGATGATGGAGCAGCAGGGTTTCCTGGCCGACCCGCGCATCCGCCTGCAGCGGCTGAAAGACCAGTTGTGGCGGGCCGCTCGGATTGTGGTGGATGTGTCGCTGCACACACGCCGATTCAGCTTCGACGAGGCCGTGAACTTCATGGTAGAACGAGCGCACCTGGAGCGGGAGAACGCCATCGCAGAGGTGCGCCGGTACTGCTCAAGCCCCACGCAGCCCATGTCGTACCTGATCGGCAAGGAACAGATCGTGGGCATCGCCCGCGAATATGAGAAGAACCGGGCGTTCCGGCTGAAGGAATTCCACGACGCGTTCCTGGTCCAAGGTTCGATACCGCCGGCTCTGATCAGGCAGGCCTTGTTCGGCTAGAAAACCGCCACCCCTGCCGGCTTGTCATACGCGGGCATCGGCCGCCCACAAGTCGGGATTTCATACTTATCGCCGCGTACAGGCTGGCGCGGACAGGCCATAAGTCTGGACTTCATACTTATGCCTGATATTTTAGCTGTTATGTTAACCGATAGTATGATTTCCCGACTGTTCGGAGCGATCCGAGGCCGGTGAGCCGGGCAAAAGTGTGGATTTCATACTTTTGGCGGCAGACGAGATAGTGCGCGCAGGGCACGGGATAGCACGGGCGGCAGACAGGATAGTACGAGCGGCAGATCGGATAGCACGAGGCGGGCGTAGCAACAAAAAAACTCCAACCGAGGTTGGAGTTTTTGCTCATACCGTCTTGCGGGCCCTCAATGCCCGGCGGCGCGGATACGGGCCAGCGCCCGCAGCATGGCGTTTTCCGCCCGCGTGTGGTCGATGCCCGCCGACCGGTCGGCCAGACGCTCGCGCGCCCGCTGCAGGGCCGCCTCTGCCCGCATGACATCAATCTCGCCCGCTAGCTCCGCCGTGCGGGCCAGCACCACCGCCCGGTTGTCGGCCACCTCCATAAACCCGCCCGACACCGCCACCGCGTGCCAGGCATCGTCCCGGCGGTAGCGCAACACGCCAATCGAGACCGCCGCTACCATGGGGGCGTGGTGGGCGAGCACGCCGACATACCCCTCCGCCGTGGGCACCACCAGGGATGTGACCTCCTCCGACAGCACCCGCCGCTCGGGAGTGATGATTTCCAGTATGAACACAGGCCCGGCCCGTTCGACCACCGCCTGTGCCGGTTCCGCGGCTGCCAACTACGCCACCTCCGCCGCGATGCGCTTGGCCTTCTCGACCGCCTCGTCAATCGTGCCGACGTTGTAGAAGGCGGCCTCCGGCAGGTCATCGTGCTTGCCGTCGAGGATCTCGCGGAATCCCCGCACCGTCTCCTTGACCGGCACGTACTTGCCGGGCAGGCCGGTGAACTGCTCCGCCACGAACATCGGCTGTGACAGGAAACGCTGGATCTTCCGGGCCCGGGCCACCACCAGCTTGTCTTCGTCCGAAAGCTCATCCATTCCGAGGATGGCAATGATGTCCTGCAGCTCGCGGTAACGCTGCAGCACCGCCTGTACATCGCGAGCCACGCGGTAATGCTCCTCGCCCACCACTGCCGGGTCGAGGATTCGCGACGTGGACGCGAGCGGGTCCACAGCCGGGTACAGGCCGAGCTCCGCAATCCACCGCTCGAGCCGGATGGTGGCGTCCAGGTGGGCGAAGGTCGTCACCGGGGCCGGGTCGGTGTAGTCGTCCGCCGGCACGTAGATGGCCTGGATCGACGTGATCGAGCCGTTCTTGGTGGTCGTAATGCGCTCCTGCAGAAGGCCCATCTCCGTGGCCAGCGTCGGCTGGTACCCCACGGCCGACGGCATGCGCCCAAGAAGCGTCGACACCTCGGAACCGGCCTGAGTAAACCGGAAGATGTTGTCGATGAAGATCAGGATGTCTGTGCCCTCTTTGTCCCGGAGGTACTCCGCCATCGTGAGGCCGGAAAGGCCCACCCGCAGGCGCACCCCCGGGGGCTCGTTCATCTGCCCGAAGACGAGGGCCGTCTTGTCGAGTACGCCCGATTCGATGAGCTCCAGGTAGAGGTCATTGCCTTCGCGGGTGCGCTCACCGACGCCGCAGAACACCGAGTAGCCGCCGTGCTCGTAGGCGATGTTGCGGATCATTTCCTTGAGGATTACGGTTTTACCCACGCCGGCCCCGCCGAAAAGACCGATCTTGCCGCCGCGCGGGAACGGGCAGATCAGGTCGACTACCTTGAGGCCGGTCTCCAGAAGCTCGCGGGCCGGGCTGACCTCGTCCACCTTGGGGGGCGTGCGATGAATCGGCCAGCGCTCCTCGGCTTCCACGGGACCGCGGTTGTCGATGGGCTCGCCCAGCACGTTCATCAGCCGGCCCAACACCTGCCGGCCCACCGGCACCGAAATCGGCGCCCCGGTATCGTACACCGGCGTGCCGCGTACCAGGCCGTCGGTGGAGCCCATGGCCACGCAGCGGGCCACGTTGTTGCCCATGTGCTGCTCTACCTCCAGCACCAGGTCGCGCCCCGTCTGGCCAGCGCCGGAGGCGTCGCCGCCACCTGCCCGGGCCAGGTCATCGCTCTTGATCACCACCGCGTTGTACAGGTCCGGCAATTCCCCCGGGTTGAACTCTACGTCCACCACTGCCCCAAGCACCTGCAGCACACGTCCCTCGCGCATGCCAAACCCCTCCAGTTTCGATAAGTCCCGTCGAAAATCTTTAATCTTCGCTATGCATTTTGAGCCTCCGCGCCGCCCACGATCTCGGCGATCTCGCGCGTGATGTTGGCCTGGCGGATGCTGTTCATTTCCAGCGTAAGCTCTTCGATCATCTCGCCGGCGTTGTCGGTGGCATTAGCCATGGCCGTCATGCGGGCGGCATGCTCGCTGGCCTTAGCCTCCAAAAGGGCGTGATACACGCCGGCCTCCAGGTAGGCCGGCACCAAGCTGCCCAGCACCGACGCCAGTGCCGGCTCAAAGATGTACTCCCGCTCGGTGGCCTCCTGGCCGCCGGCGGCCGGCGGCACCACCGGCAAAAGCTGCTCCACCGTCACCTGCTGCCGCGACGTAGAGATATAACGCGTGTATACCAGCTGCACCTGGTCGCACGCACCTTCTTCGAAAAACCGTTGCACCTGGGCCGCGATCGCACGGGCCATGGTGACGCGGGCGTCCTCTCCCACCGGTACGTGTTCGGCCAGGATACGGGTGCCGCGGCGGCGGAAGTACTCCCGCCCGCGCCGGCCCACTGCCAGGAGAAGGGCAGTAGAGTCCGCGTGGCGGGCAATCTCGAATGCCGCCCGCTTGACCACGTTCACGTTGTAGGCCCCGGCCAGCCCACGATCGCTTGTGAACACAACATACAGCACGCGTTCCGGTGGCCGCACCTCAAACAGTGGGTGGCGTGCCCCCGTGCTGGCTACGCGAGCC
The DNA here is from genome assembly GCA_902812875.1 of Clostridiales bacterium. Classification (GTDB taxonomy): domain Bacteria; phylum Bacillota; class Sulfobacillia; order CADDZV01; family CADDZV01; genus CADDZV01. Next base: position 4,233 of record CADDZV010000050.1, on the reverse strand, counting down.
AGCATCTCCTGGATCTTTTCGGCGTACGGCCGTGCGGCCTGGGCACGCTCTTGCGCCCGCCGTAGCTTGGCGGCGGCGACCATCTGCATGGCCCTGGTTACCTGCTGTATGCTCCTGACCGACCGGATTCGCCGGCGCATTTCAACCAGTTCAGCCAAACTGTGTCACCTCATAAACCGGGGAACGCGCTGTTCCCGCAGTTCCGTTACTTGGCTACCGCCGCACTCTCGCTGGCGGCCGGTTTGCTGCCAGCGGCCACAAACGTGGCCTTGAACTCCCGGATGGCTGCCTGCAGTGCCTGTTCGGTGGGAGCTTCCAGTTTTTTCTGTTCCCGGACCGTCTTTAGAATGTCCGAGTGGCTCGTCTTGAGGAAGGTCAGGAAGCCTTTTTCGAAATCCTGCACGCGCTCCACCGGCAGGTCGTCGAGGAAGCCGTTGACGCCGGCGTAAATCACCGCCACCTGCTCCTCTACCGGCATGGGCTGGTATTGCCCCTGCTTGAGGATTTCGGTCATGCGCTGCCCGCGGATCAGCCGTGCCTGCGTCGCCTTGTCGAGATCGGCCCCAAACTGGGCGAACGCCGCCAGCTCGCGGTACTGGGCCAGGTCAAGCCGCAGCATGCCTGCCACCTGTTTCATGGCCTTGATCTGGGCCGCGCCGCCCACGCGGGAAACCGACCGGCCGACATCGATGGCGGGCCGTACACCGGCGTAGAAAAGGTCGGACTCGAGGAAGATCTGGCCGTCAGTAATGGAAATCACGTTGGTCGGAATGTAGGCGTGGATGTCACCCGCCTGGGTCTCGATGACCGGCAGGGCAGTGAGCGAACCGCCGCCCTGGGCGTCAGAGAGTTTCACCGCCCGTTCCAGAAGACGGGAATGCAGGTAGAACACGTCGCCCGGGTACGCCTCCCGCCCCGGCGGCCGCCGCAGAAGAAGCGACATCTCGCGGTAAGCCCAGGCGTGCTTGCTCAGGTCGTCGTAGCAGACCAGCACGTCCTTGCCCTGGTACATGAAGTGCTCACCCATGGCACAGCCGGCGTAGGGGGCAATGTAAAGAAGCGGCGCCGGCTCCGACGAGGTCGCGGAAACCACGATCGTGTAGTCCATGGCTCCGTGCCGCTGCAGGGCATCGACCACCGAGGCCACCGTGGAGGCCTTCTGGCCGATGGCGACATAGATGCAGATCACGTCCTGCCCCTTCTGGTTGATGATGGTGTCCACAAGGATGGCGGTCTTGCCGGTCTGACGGTCGCCGATAATCAGCTCGCGCTGGCCGCGGCCGATGGGGATCATGGCGTCGATGGCTTTCAGCCCCGTCTGCAGTGGCTGGTTCACCGGCTGGCGCTCGACCACACCCGGGGCAATGACCTCCACGCGGCGGTAACCTTCGGGCGTGATGGGCCCTTTGCCATCCAGCGGCTGGCCCACCGGGTTCACCACCCGACCGATGAGGCTTTGGCCGACCGGAACCGACAACACGCGCCCGGTACGGCGGACCTCGTCGCCTTCCTTGATGTGGAGATACGGGCCGAGGATGGCCGCACCCACATTGTCCTCTTCGAGGTTTAGGGCCAAGCCGTAAAGCTTGGTGTCGGTGCCCGGCACGGGCGGGAATTCCAAAAGCTCACTCGACATTACCGAAGTGAGCCCGTGGATGCGGGCGATGCCGTCACCCACCTGGATGACCGTACCGACCTCCGAGACATCCAGCTCGGCCTGGTAGTTTTCGATCTGCTGCCGGATGATGGCACTGATCTCTTCGGGCCGCAGGGCTTCTCTGGTACTCATGTGCGTTCACCCCTATTCTCAGGACCGCTCGGCGCCAGCCAGCCTGGCATGCATGATTTCCAGCCGGCGCTTGATACTGCCGTCGTAAACCGTGTCGCCAATCCGGACCACCACTCCGCCCCGCAGATCCGGGTCTACGCGGAAGGTGGCCGCCAGCCGCCGCCCCAGCTTGGCCTGCAGGTTTTCGACAAACCGGGCCTGCCAGGTTGCGTCCATGGGCACCGCCGTGCGTATTTCCGCCTCCGTAAGGCCACTGGCCAGGTTGGCCAAGTGTTCGAGGCTGTCGGCAATCTCGTCAAGGTAACTCTCGCGGCGGCGGTCCACAAGCACAGTCAGGAAACTCATGGTGGTACGCTCGACGCGCCCACCGAAAAGACTTTGTATGACATTTTTCTTGGCCCCGGGATTGATCCTTGGGCTCACAAAAAACGCCCGGGCCTCCGGTCGTGCAGCCAGGGTGCTACGGACAAAGGCCAAGTCCGCTCGCACCCAGTCGAGATTCCCGGCGGCGCTGGCTGCCTCCAGCAAGGCAGTAGCATACCGGCGTGCGATTATGGCTTCGCGCATTCCATTACCTCCCGGCTACTGTTGCGGGCCTACCTGCTGCAGAAACTCGTCTGCAAGCCGGCGCTGGTCCTCGCCAGTGAGGTTACGCTCGAGGACGCGGCTGGCCACCGCCAGGGCCAAGTCGGCCACCTCGCCCCGCAAGGCCGCGATGGCTTCGTCCTTTTCGCGTTCGATGGTTTCCCGTGCCCGGTTCAAAAGGTCCTCGGCCTCTTTCTGGGCCCGGGCAAGCTCCTCCTGGCGGGTCTTTTCCGCCGCAGCCACTGCCCGGTTCACGATTTCGGCCGCCTGTTGCTGGGCGGTCCCGATCTCCTGCTGGTACCGGTCCCGCAGAGCCAGGGCCTCGCGCTGTGCCGCTTCCGCCCGGGACAGATTGTTTTCGATTTCATGCTGCCGGTCCGCCAAAAGCTTCAAAACCGGCTTCCAGAGCACGAAGACCAGTGCTCCGAAAAACGCAAGAAAATTTATGATAGACCATATGAGTTCACTCACGTTCAGTTCCATAGCGGTTCCCCTTCCGTGGGGTTTTACCGGGGCGGCCTAGCCAAACCGCCCCGGTACCGTCATTTGCCTCACATGCGCCGGGGCTGACATCACATATGAAGCCCGCACTATGACACCCGGCCTGCCAACACAAACACCATGGCGAAAACGAACAAGGTCAGGGCCTCCATGAAGGCGAGCCCGAGAAGCAACGGGACCGTCATCCGCCCGGCCGCTTCCGGATTGCGGCCGATAGCATCCATGGCATGGCTGGCTGTCTTGCCCTGGGCATGAGCAGAGCCGATAGCCGAAGCCGCCAGAGCAACGATTGCGGCCGCTGCGAACAAAGCCACTCCAGTCAAATCCTTCCCCTCCTTCCCCGCCGTTTTGGCCCGGGACCATAATCGCTGTCAGAAAAAATACTCTCCCGGTACTGGTCCGGGCAGAAACAAACACTTGTACCCGGGAGAAAACCTGCTATCATTCTTCCTCCTCACCGGTCGCTTCGGTGAGATACACCGTGGTTAGAGCCGTAAAGATAAATGCCTGGATGAAGCCGAAAATCAGCTCCAATAGCAAGGTGGTAATCGGCAAAAAATACGGAATCGCAACCAGAAGTGCCAGTACGACGGTTTCACCGCCAAAGATGTTGGCGTAAAGACGCAAGGACAAAGACATCGGCCGCACGACGTGGTCGAGCACATTCATGACGAATATCAGCGGCGCAATGATGTAGGGCTGGAACATGCGCTTGATGTAGTTGAAACCCTGCTTCTTGACGCCGTAGTACTGGGTGGCAAAAAACACCACCAGGGCGAGGCCCAGCGTCACACTCCAGTGGCTGGTGGGAGCAGCAAAACCGGCAACATGCCCGGCGCCGGGGATAAGGCCGCTGTAGTTCGACACCAGGATGAAAATGAAAAAGGAACCGATGAGGGGAACGAATTCCCGCGCCCGTTCCTCACCCATCTGCCCCTTTACAAAACCGTAGAGCGACTCCACGGCAAATTCCACCACAGACTGCAACCTGGATTTCGGTACCCGTTCGAGCCGCCGGGTGGCGATGAAGAAGAAAAGGATGACGATGGCCATCAATGCCCATTCGGTGGTGACAACGCTCGTAACCTCGAGCCCGAAAAGGTGGAACAGTACCGCGTTTTGTTCGCCCGCGGCTGTTGCGGCCCCTTCGGCCAACCATAAAAAGCTCAAGGAGAACTGCCCCCTCCCCCGTGACGCAAAGCCCAAACACTCAACCACACAAGCGGCGTCAGAAGACCCGCCAGACAAGCCGTGATCGCCACCGCCCCGCCTGGCCAGTAATAAACCGCCAAAAGACTTGCCAGACTCACGAAATACCGGATGCCGTATACCGCCAGCACCCCGCCGGACCCGTGCTG
>CADDZV010000049.1 GCA_902812875.1 Clostridiales bacterium | reverse complement strand
GCGGACGGGTGACCAGAGGCTTGTTTCCGGTTCGGGAACGCTGCCCGCTTTTGGCTGTAGCCGCCACCCGACAAGCAGTTGGCTGTTGCCGGGCAGGTTCACGCCTGCCACGGTGCCGTGCCACCCCTTGCCATCGCTGGCAGGGGCAAGATCGATGCCAATGGTGTTGGTAATAAGGCCTTCTTTGGTTTCCGGGCCGGCGTGCACCCAGGCCCATGGCTCAAATCCCTCTGGTACCTGGCCGAAATCGATTTCCACTTGCAGGCTTGTCCCACTTTCACCTTCATTGCGGATGCGTATGTATCTTGGTTCCCATGGGGAGGCCTGGCTGTTGCCCTCGATGACGCGGGGAGTTGGTTTCGCCGCGCTGTCCGGTCGGATGAGATGTTCCCGCGTGACGGGGTAATAGTGTTGCAAGGCATTGACGGCAAAATTGACCGCCGGGGCGTATCCCGCTACCAACCAGGGGGTCGTTTGCACCGTGGCCTGGAAGGAGCGGAAGACCCCTTCCCGATCCAATGGCATGAGCATCGACGACAGGTCGGTGAACCAGTCGTGCCGCCCCGACCCGAGATCGGTGCCGGACCAGATATCTGACGCCGTGCCGGCGACCACGACGAACCGTGGTGTGCCCTGTGTGGCTGTCACAAAGCCGGTCCAGGAGTGCAAGAAAGCATTGGCAACAAACGGGCGGTCGAGCTGCAGAAGCTCGGGAGCCAGGCGACGCCAAGCGATACCCTGCGGGCTTTGCACAAGGTGGCGGGCGGCCCACAAAAGTATTTGGGTCTTGTTGGCGATCCAAAAGTCCCTGGTGAGTGCGAACAGTTTTTGCACCAATTCTATGCGGCCGATCCGGCCGTCGTCCGGTATAAGCTGCCAAAGGTTGGGTGACTGCCAGCGGCTTTGTCCCGTCCGCTGCAGATAGAGCCGGTGGGCCACTTCCATGGCCAGATATTCATAGTAGGCCAAAGACAGGTCCTGACCTGGCACGGGGGGCACAAGTGTGAGATCGGGCAAGCCCAAAGGGGGATTGTCGTTCTGGTGCCAGAGGGTTTCCACCCATTCTGGCCTGCTTTCGGTGAGCCACTGGATCAGTGTCCGCTTTCCGGCCGTATCGGCCGGCGCGAGGTAGTCTTCCGACATGATGTACATAAACCATAGCGGCAGATAGAAGTCTTGCACCCTTTGCTTCAGGTACTGCTCTTCGGTTTTAAAGGCCGGGGGCGAGACGGGTTCGCCAGAAAGCAGGTGCTCGTCAATTGCACCGGGCACCTTGAACCCCAGGTTCGCAGCGAACCAGTCTACGGCCAGTTCCGCTGCCAGAAACGAGCCGTGGTTGGGCGGGGAAAACAAAACCGCGGTGCGGATCTCGCCGTGGTAGTCCTTGGTTTGTGCGTAATACCTTACTGCCAGCGCGGCGCCTCCCGCCGCCACTATATCCACTTGGCTTTGGCCCGAGGCCGCCAGGACATCTTCGAGACAGGGCTTCAGCACGCGTACGGCCAAGGCCACATAGTCCTCTTCGTTGTCGTTCGTGGGGGGACAGCTGAAAAGCGTGCGGCCCGGCGTATAGCCGCTGGCCGACAGCCGCTGCCACAGGGTGGACTCTGGGGCGGCGGTTTCGGCCAGACCGGCCACCTTGCCCATGGTGGCCTCTTGGGGTACGAACACGACCGGGACGGGCGCGGATAGGGCCTGGGCGGATGGCATGATGGGGGCAAGCATCGTCTGCGCCGTGATTAGCAGGCAAAGCCAGAGAGGTATCATCACGTGCGGTCGTTTGAAGCGTAACCAGAACATTCCATCACCTCCTGGTGGCCGGGGTTGGCTAGTAGCCGGTCACCTTTATGGCCTGCCGGCCGAACCATCCGTCATACCGGACGATCAGCCTGACCAATGGTGTGCCCCGCAGCAATGCGCTGGCCACATCACTCTCGGCAGCAGGTTCGGTGTCAAAGGGTGTGAGTTTATCACCGGTCAGTTTCATGGTGACACTCCAGGTTTGTCCGGGAGCCACGGCGGCTTGTTGCGGGCCCCAGCGGAAGCTGACGGTCCCTTGGCGGTCGATGTTCGTGATCTCGAACTGATATGGCCAAAGCCGCCAGCTCGGGAAAGGGGCAGCCGTTTCGGTGCTGGCCGAGACCCTGCCAGAGGGCCGGCCTTGCCATAAATCGTCGAAGATGACCGTGCTTCCACCCAAAACCTGGTGGTTCACCACCGCCCGGGCGCCGTGCGCGAGCCGCCAGCCGGGAACGTTTATCGTAGCGCCACCAGGATGCGCCGCCAGGGGAGCGGTCCGGTTTCCCGACGTTTCTGGCACCGGCAAGTACGTCGGCGGCACGGAGCTGTATATCTCTTCAACAGTGAGCACAGCGACGGGAGGACCGGCACGCGCCCAGGCGAGGCTGGCCCCACCCAACAAAACCACCACCACCAAGATTGCTGCTACCGGTCTGAGCATGGTTTCACCCCCTTTCCGGAAAGAGTGCTAAGCCATGCCAACATCATAGCGTGCAGGGGATATGGAAGTACATGGCAGCTACGGTGGAAACAGGAGGGCAGAAATGATCCATTCTCGTCCAGTACCTGGCGGGCAGACATTTTACTGGTACTGGACGCGGTGCTATCATGGCACCGAAAGACTTCCTGGCGTTCGTACAATCACGGCGGAGGAGCCATGGACCGTTTTATAAGCCCGTCGCGGGGCACGATGACATTCGAAGAGATGTTCCAGGACATCATGTCCTACGTGGAACAATTTCCGAACGACAACTACCGCTTGATCGTTGGTACAGACTCCCAAAACCAGGACGACCTTACGCTGGTAACGGCGGTCATCATCCACCGCGTAGGAAAGGGCGGCCGCTATTATTACCAGCGCAGCCGGCACCGTCCCATCAAAAACCTCCGGCAAAAGATTTACTACGAGACGTCCGTAAGCTTGGCTTTGGGTAGCCGGTTGGCGAAGCGGTTGGCGGAAAACGGGCATACGAACCTGAACATCGAAATCCACCTCGATGTGGGGACGGCTGGGCCTACCAAGGACATGATCCGCGAGGTTGTAGGCATGGTGACCGGCTCCGGTTTCGACGCCCGGATTAAACCTGACTCGTTCGGGGCCTCCACCGTCGCGGACAGATACAGCAAGTAGCCTGCCAGAAGCCCTCTTCAGCCATGTTTTGCCATCCAGTTCCCGGTGGTTTGTGCATGCTTGCCCATCAAACTTGGCAACATAAGTTACCGGAATAGTCAAGGACTTCAGTCAGGCTTCTGGCACGCTGCTGGCTTAGGCCACCTTGGGGCTGGGCGGATCTCCGCACGAGACCGGGCGGCGTGACACAAAGGGGTGGAGCTCATGACGCCGGTACCGGCGGAGACTTTGACGGACATACAACGGAGCATTACCGCCCGCGTGGGCGAAATGGTGAGGATCCGCTCCCGGACTGGGCGGGGGCAACTGGTGGTATACGAAGGTGTGTTGGACTGTACGTATCCGAGCATCTTCACGGTGCTCGTACCTGCGCCCGGCTCCGGACAGCGTCGTCTGGCATTTTCTTACAACGATGTCTTGATGGCCGCTGTAGAACTGCAGCCACTCCGCGAGCTCACCCCACAGCACCCCTGAGGGCAGGTCACTCGTACGCGGTACGACGGCTACATTCTTGCATATTCCCGCTGTCTATCCTGGCAAGCTAGAGTCTGACATGGCCAACGGCAGGGCAGGGGCACTGGTTATCATCGGCGGAGCGGAAGACCACGAGGGCGAATGCGTCGTACTTCGCAAGTTTTTGGCCCTGGCAGGGGAGAAGGAGGCCCGCATTGCGGTGGTGGCGGCGGCTGCCCGCGATCCCCATTCCACCAACCAGGAATACGAGCAAGTGTTTGCCAGACTGGGAGTACGGGAATTGGAGTTTTTAGCCTTGACTGACCGAATGGCCGCAAAGAGTCGGGCAGCCGCACAACGGCTATTGTGGGCCAGCGGGGTGTTTCTCACAGGCGGCGACCAGCTGCGTATGACCAGCATCATGGGGGGCACCTTGGCACACGAGGCCTTGCAGGAAGCACACGCCCGCGGCACGGTGGTTGCTGGCACCAGCGCAGGCGCCTCAGCCATTCCGGCCGTCATGATCGTGGGGGGACAAGGCGAGGAGCCCCCGCGCCGGGCGATTGTCAGCATGGCTCCCGGTCTGGGTCTGGTCGCGGGCCTGGTGGTGGACCAGCATTTTGCCCAGAGAGGACGCATCGGGCGGCTTTTGGCGGCCGTGGCCCAGAACCCCGCCGTCACGGGGCTCGGGGTGGACGAGGACAGTGCGGCGGTGTTGTATCCCGGCGGCGAGCTAGAGGCGGTAGGCTCAGGCACCGTAACCATCGTTGACGGGCGGAGCATTACGCAGGCCACACCCAGCGAAGCAGCCATTTCTGAACCCCTATCAATCCATGGCGTTACCCTGCACGTCATTGCACCTGGCAGCAAGTTCAAACTGGCGGCCGCCATACGGCCGGGGGGTCGTGCCAGCTCATGAGGATAGTCTCTGCACACACCATCGAAGGACGGAACGTCTGGAGTGCCTATCCCGTGGCAGTACTCGAAATCGATTTGGAGGACATGACAGGTGTGCTGACAAGCGACTTGCCAGGGTTCACGGAGCGCCTCGTGGGTGCCATTCCTGGGCTGGCCAGGCACCATTGCGCGGCCAGGGAGCCGGGAGGTTTTCTACGCCGGCTGGCGGACGGCACACTGGCTGGGCATGTGGTGGAGCATGTGGCATTGGAACTCCAAGTCATGGCCGGCATGCCGCACGTACTCTATGGGCAGACACGGGCGGTGGGCACTGGGCGCTACCGGGTGGTGTACGAAATCGAACACGGCGTCCCCGGATTGCGTGCCGGGCAGCTGGCCGTAGCATTGGTGGATGAACTGGCGCACGGCGGCGAACCGGACGTGGCCGGCCCGGTGGCAGAGCTGGTGGACCTGGCGCGGCGGGCCCTTTTGGGTCCGAGCACCCAGTCCATCGTGAAAGCAGCACAAGCCCGTGGCATGCCGGTCATGCGCCTCGGCGAACGCAGCCTGATACAAATCGGCTACGGTTTTCGGCGGCGGCTTTTGGCTGCGACCATCACCGACGCCACCGGCTGCCTGGCGTGCGATCTCGTTTCGGACAAAAAGCTCACGAAGGATTTTCTTGCCCAGGCGGGGATTCCCGTGCCCGAGGGGGCAATTGCCCACAGTGAGCCCGAGGCAGTGGACGCGGCGTGGCGACTTGGCTTTCCCGTGGTGGTCAAACCGGTGGACGGTAACCAGGGCAAGGGTGTGAGCCTGGATCTCCGCAGTCCTGCGCAGGTGGCTGCGGCTGCCAAGCTGGCCATGCTTTACTCTCACGACATCCTGGTGGAGAAGTTCGTGCCTGGGCGGCACTACCGGATCACGGTCGTAAACGGACGGGCCGTGGCGGCGGCCGAGCGTCTGCCCGCGGCAGTAACCGGTGACGGCGTACATACCGTGCGGGAACTGGTCGAGATCGAAAACTGCAATCCCCTGCGGGGCGTAGAACACGAGAAGCCGCTCACGCGGATAGTGATCGATCCGGTGGTGTTGCTCACGCTGTCGAAACAAGGCCGCAGCCCCGATGACGTCCCGGCAGCGGGCGAAACGGTTGTGCTGCGGGAAAACGCGAACCTCAGCACCGGCGGCACAGCCAAAGACGTCACCGACGATATGCACAGCGACAACGCCGCCGTCGCGGTGCGGGCAGTGCGGGTGATGGGCCTTGACGTGGCGGCGGTCGATCTCGTGACGCCTGATATCGCTCTGCCTATGACGGCCACCGGGGGTGCGGTCATCGAGGTGAACGCGGCGCCGGGGATCCGCATGCACCATTTTCCGAGCGCCGGCCGCCCCAGGGATGTGGCGGGGGCCATCGTGGACTACCTCTTTCCGGACGGCCGGGCCCGCATCCCGCTGGTAGCGGTCACGGGGACGAACGGAAAGACGACCGTGACACGCCTCGTTCGCCACCTGCTGAAGCAGCGGGGGCTCACGGTGGGGATGACCACCACCGAAGGCGTGTGGGTGGGCGACGAGCAGATCATGCACGGCGACTGCGCCGGCCCGGCGAGCGCCCGTGCCGTGTTGCGGGACGACCGGGTAGAGGCGGCGGTGCTGGAGACCGCCCGCGGCGGCATCATCAGGGGCGGCCTGGCGTTCGACCGGTGCGACGTGGCCGTCGTGACAAATCTGAGCGGCGACCACCTGGGGCTAGACGGAATCGAGACGCTGGAAGAGTTGGCCAAAGTCAAATCGGTCATCGTCGATGCAGTGGGACCGGGAGGTTTTGCGGTGCTGAACGCCCGCGATCCCCTCGTAAGGGAGATGGCCTTGCGTTGCCGGGGCGAGGTGATCTTCTTTGCGAACGAAACGCCAGTATCTGTACAGGCGGACTACCGTGACGATCCGTTGGCGGCTCATCTTGCCCGAGGTGGCCGGGCAGTGGTGGTGCAGGACGGAACCGCCGTCCTTTGCCACGGCAACGAACGCACTCCGGTCATAGAAGTCGGGGCCATTCCGCTTACGCTGGGCGGACAGGCACGGCATCAGGTGGAAAACGTGCTGGCGGCCGCCGCGGCGGGCTGGGCTCTTGGCTTTTCGGCCGCGGAACTGGCAGCGGGCTTGGCCTCGTTTGCTCCGCGTGACAACCCCGGCCGCCTGGAAATTACCGAGACCGGCGGGATCAGTATTTGGGTGGACTATGGCCATAATCCGGCAGCATACCAGGCTACCCTGGAGACCGCCCGGTGGCTGTGTGCCGGGCGCCTGCTGGTGGTGGCCGGGGCGCCCGGGGACCGCCAGGACGAAAATCTCCGCGTCCTCGGCCGCATAGCCGCCCGGTACGCCAACGTCATCGTAGTGAAAGAAGACAACGACCGGCGCGGTCGGCCGCCAGGCGAAACGGCCGCTTTGATCGCCCAGGGGGTGCGCGAGGCCGGTTTTCCGGCCGCGAACCTGGAGATTGTCCTGCCTGAGGATAAGGCAACCGTACGGGCGCTTGACCTGGCCCGCCAGGGCGACCTCGTGGTCGTTTTTTTCGAGAAGCGGTCCTTGGTTCTCGAGGCCATAGCCAACTGGGCAGCCGGCCAGCGAGCCGGCACCACCACCGTCCAGGCCGAACGCATCGTGGGCTAAGAGACAGCGCGTCATCGCGCGTATAAAGCTCCTACAGGGAATCGCCGTCCGAAGGCGAATTCTCCTTCCGCACTCGACCGCAAAATGGAAAGAGGGTGCGGAGTGTAAAGGCACGGGCGAAAATAAACCTTTATCTGGCCATCCGCGGACGCCGCCCCGATGGATACCACTGGGTCGATACCGTTTACCAGTCCTTGGAGTTGTGTGACGACGTCACTGTCCTGCCACGCCGCTCTGGTGTGGTGGTAACGGCGGACGACCCAGCGGCACCAAAAGGGCCGGATAACCTGGCCTTCCGGGCGAGCGCCGTTTTGGGGCGGATGCTTTTCGGGCCGGACTGGGAGCCCTGTGAGGGTCGCCCGGGGGCAGCGGTCCATATCGTGAAACGTATCCCGATGCAGGCTGGCCTTGGTGGCGGCAGTGCCGATGCCTCCGCGACGCTACTCGGGCTATGGGAGATGTGGACGGGCGAGCCCGCCCCGCGTCCGGTGTCGCCGTCGCACCCGCTGTGGAGCATCGCGGCTGGCTTAGGTGCCGATGTGCCGTTCGGGCTTCTGGGTGGCTGTGCGATCGGACACGGGCGCGGTGAACTTCTCACGCCCCTACCTGGCCTAGCGGGGACCCCGGTTGTTTTGGCCTTTCCCCCGTTCGGTTTGTCCACGGCCGCGGTGTACCAGTGGTGGGACGAAGACCATCCGGGTGTCCCCGCCCTGGCGGACACGCCTGCTCCGGCCGACTTGACGGGTGTGGTGGCCGCTTTGCGGTCGTCCAAAGGCTTGTTTGCGACACGGAATGATCTGGAGCCAGTTGTTTTCGCACGCTACCCGGCACTGGAAGCATTGAAAACAGCAATGCTCGCGAATGGGGCCTGGGCAGCAGCGATGTCGGGAAGTGGATCGACCGTTTTTGCCCTGGCACGAAACGACCGGGTGGCGGCGGAGATTGCCCGGGACGTGACCCGGGTTGTGCCAGGCACCAAGGTCATCATTACCCGGGCGTGGGGGGAGGCTTAGCAATGCAGGTCAACGCTGTTGTACTGGCCGGGCGGGCGAACGATGGCAAACTGCGTGAGTGTGCCGATGTGCCATACGAAGCTCTCTTGCCTCTCGGCGGCCAGCCCATGCTGTACTGGGTGGTAAAAGCCCTGGAAGAAGCGAAGGGAGTCGGCCAGATTGTCGTCGTGGGGCCGCCGGAGCACCTGGCCAGTGCCGTAGCCGGCACGGGGGCGCGGGTGGTGCCGCCCGGGCAGGATGTCCTGGACAACATCAACATCGGCCTTTCCTCCTTGCCCCAGGACGAGAAGGTGCTGATTTCCACTTCCGACATACCGCTCATCACAGGTCCCATCGTCGATGATTTTCTATCCGAATGCGACGCCCGGGGGGATGCCGATCTCTATTACGCCATTGTGCCGAAAAAGTACTGCGAACAAAGCTTCCCCGGCGTGCACCGCACGTACTTGACATTGAAAGACGGAACATACACCGGCGGCAACCTTTTCGTGCTCAAACCCGCGGTCTTGGCCGGCCGACAGGAGCTCGTGCGGCGGCTGTACGACGCCCGCAAAAACCCGCTGCAGATGGTGACCATCGTGGGTATTCCGCTGTTGTTCGGGGTGCTCGTGCATGCCTACACGGTGGAGGATGCCGAGAAGATCGTGTCCAAACGGTTTGGGCTGGTGGGGCGTGCGGTCAAGACGCCTCATCCGGAAATTGGTGTGGATGTTGACAAGCCAAGCGATTACGAACTAGCACAGTCGTTGTTGGGGGCGTAATTTCAGATGGATTTGTGCACATTGGAAGCGATCCAGAAGGCCCAGTTGGTGCTGGCCGGGGTGGCCGAGCACACCCCAGTGTTCACCAGCGAGACACTATCGCGGCTTACTGGTGCCACGGTCTACCTCAAGGCCGAAAACCTGCAACGGACAGGTTCCTTCAAGGTGCGGGGCGCTTTCAACAAGGTGATGAACCTGTCACCTGCCCAAAAGGCCGCCGGCGTAATTGCGGCTTCGGCGGGCAACCACGCCCAGGGGGTGGCGTTTGCGGCCGCACGGGCTGGAGTGCCCGCTACCATCGTGATGGCGGAGACGGCGAGCATGGCCAAGGTGGCGGCCACGCGCGGGTATGGGGCACAGGTGGTGCTGTACGGCCGCACATACGACGAGGCGTACGAAAAGGCGCGCGCACTGCAAACAGAACACGGATATACGTTCGTACATGCCTACAACGATCTGGACGTCATTGCGGGGCAAGGGACGGTCGGGCTGGAAATCGTCCGGGACGTGCCGGAGGCAGATGTGGTGGTCGTTCCGATCGGTGGCGGGGGGTTAATTTCCGGGGTGGCCACCGCCATAAAGGCTCTGAAGCCGGGCGTGCGTATCGTAGGGGTGCAGGCGAAAGGGGCGCCGGCAGCTTACCTGTCCCACCAGTATGGCCGCATGACGGGAAAGGACGTCAGCCGCACCTTGGCCGATGGGCTGGCGGTCAAATCCCCCGGTGATGTTACTTTTGCCCACATCCAGAAACTGGTGGACGAAATCGTCCTCGTGGATGAAGATGCGCTTGCTCATGCCATGTACCTTCTTTTGGAGCGGGCCAAGCTCGTGGTGGAAGGGGCTGGGGCCGCCAGTGTAGCGGCTTTGGTTTCCGGCGCGACGAAGTTGCCGGGCCGCAGGGTGGTGGCCCTTTTGTCTGGCGGCAATATCGACACCGGCCTTCTAGCCCGAATCGTCGATCGCGGCATGGCGCAGGCGGGGCGCTATTTCCGCCTGGTCACGCGCCTTGCCGACGAGCCCGGTGCCCTGCGGGCGTTGTTGGACGTGGTGGCGGCCCAGAAAGGAAATGTTGTAGCGGTTAATCATGACCGACTGCGGGGGGACGTGGCGCCTGGCGAGGCGGAGGTGTCGCTGATCATCGAAACCCGTGACGCCTCCCACCGGCAGGCGCTGGGCGAGGCTCTGACGGCCGCGGGCTACGCGTGGCATGAGGTTTAGTCGCGGGTGCCGGCTTCTCATTTGCAGTTGTGCCGGTTGGCGCGAGATCTGGTCGATGGTCTGCAGGCCGCGATCAGCGATCTCCGCCATTACGTCTGGTCGCTCAGGGACGAGGAGACCACGGCGGCAGACCTCACGGCCCGGGTTCGGGTGCTGGTCAGGCAACTGGAGCGCGTACTGGGCATATCCGTTGATCTGATCATAGAAGACGGCGGGCAGGCGGAGTATGAGCAGATTCATTTACCCGCTACCTGGCGTGAGGATATCATGGCCATAGTGAGAGAAAGCCTGTCGAATGTGGCCCGTCATGCTTGTGTCAGCAGGGCGGAGGTGCTCCTGGCCTGGCAGGGTGACACGCTGGTATTGCGGGTTACTGACCGGGGTGTGGGCTTCAATCCGGAGGCGGTCTGCGAGCAGGAGCCGAGACCGGGAAGCGGCCAGGGCCTGGCCAACATGAAAAGGCGCACAGAGAGAGCAGGGGGCATTTGCCGCGTGGAGTCGGCTCCTGGGGCCGGTACGCAAGTGAGTGTCCTGATACCGCTGGTGGGCTGCCGGAAAGAGGGTGAGGGGTACAGTCATGACGCGGGCGGTCGTGGTTGACGATCACGGCGTGGTGAGGACAGGGCTGGTGGCGTTGTTGAACCGCACTCCGGACGTTGCTGTGGTGGCGGAGGCGGCCTCCGGCGAGGAGGCGCTAAAGGCGGTCCGCATGACCAGGCCCGATATCGTCATCCTGGATTTGCGGCTACCTGATATGGACGGCGTCGAAGTATGCCGGCAGATTAAGGCGGTTTCCCCCGGGACCGAGGTGATTATTGTTACCTCATTTGCAGACGAGAAGGCTTTGATGGAAGCGATTCTGGCCGGCGCTAAAGGATATGTTCTCAAGAGCCTGGATAACAACGACCTGTTGCGCGCTATTGAGACGGTGGCGAAGGGCGGGTCAGCCATCGACCCCGCCCTGAGCGCTCAGGTGATTGGGGGAGTACAAAAACTCGCCGCCCATAAGGACGAGCCGGAACTCACGCCGCAAGAGCGCCAGTTGCTGCGACTGATCGCCCAGGGTAAGACCAATCGGGAGATTGGGCAGGAGCTGTATCTGAGCGAGAAGACAGTACGTAACTACATAAGCAATCTTCTGGCAAAGCACAATATGAAAAACCGGGCCGAGGCGGCCGCTTACGCCGTAAGCCACGGACTCTTGGACACTGACCGGTAGCATCTGCGACAAGAACCACTATACATATGCAGGACAAAGTCCCTTGATATTCATGACATTCAGTCATGTTCTTCGTGACACTTGTACATGGCCCCGGCAGCTTTTTTGTCGGAACATGGGTACGGGAGAACTGATCGCGATCGTCCTCCGCCAATCTGTACCTCAAGGGGGTCGTGAACTCCGTGTCCCTTACTGTACGGGAGACCTGGACAGTGATTCACGGCATGGTCATTGGTGCCCTATTCCTGGTCAGTTTCACCGGCGGCCTGTTTGGTCTTCTTAGCCTGAAGCCGGAGCTCATCACGGGCGAGGGTACGCGGAAGATAGTAGCCCGCTTGTCCAACTGGATGTGGACGATGGCAGCTATCGCCTGGTTGACGGTGATCACAGGTACGTACGTTGTTTATCCGTGGTACCGGGCCGCTGATCCTTCCAGTCCGCGTTCCCTGCTCCTTGCGAACCCGGCTACGGCCGAATGGCACGAGTTCGGCATGGAGTGGAAAGAGCACGTAGCATGGTTCGCGCCGCTTCTGGCAACTGCGGCGGCTTATGTGGTGTGGTACTACGGTAAGCAGCTTGTGCAAGAGGAGAAAGCGCGCAAGGCTGCCATGGTGGTGTTCAGCCTGGCTTTCTTCGCGGCGGCAGTAGCAGGCATATTCGGTGCCTTCCTCAATAAGGCTGCTCCCACCAGGTGAAGCGGGACAAGAACTGGCCACGACAAAGGAGGTCTATATCCATGGCGGCTATGACCGAGTCTGATCGCAAACCCAGCGGCCCGGCGGCAGCGGCGCTTCTGTCCGTGGGAGTGGGTTCGCTGGCCCTGGGTGTGTTCACCTTTCTGGCTGAAAACGTGAAGTCTATTGGCAAGGCTCTGAACTGGTACCATCCGGCCGGTAATCTCACCGGCAAGACGGGGTTGGCTATCATTTTGTGGCTAGTGCTGTGGGTGATACTCGGGAAGGCATGGCAGGGCAAGGATGTGGAACTCGGCCGCATCTATACGGTGACCCTCGTGCTGATTACGATGGGTTTCCTGCTCACCTTCCCCATCGTGTTCCAGATGAGATTCTAGGTAGTGGCGTGTTGGTGTGAGGCCAGCGGTATTGATAAGCTGTGCCGTCGCCGTCCGCAGGAACGGGACTCATGTGTAGCACGAGACCGGCGCATGGCCATGTTGATCATGCGCCGCTCGGTTTTTCCTGGGATCATACCACCACGAAATCTTAATCTTCTGACCGCCTCCTTTGGCAGGGATTGCCTCCCCGGCGATGAAAGCAAGTACCATAAATAGCCAGAGGAGGGGTATTATGGAGATCACAGAAGTTCGCATGCGGAAGGTCTTCGGCCAAGACCCGGCAGGCAAAATGAAGGCCGTGGCGTCGGTGACCATCGACCAGCAATTTGTGGTGCACGAGGTGCGCGTGGTAGAAGGAAGTAACGGTCTTTTTGTGGCCATGCCTAGCCGCCGGGGTAACGACGGCACCTTCCGGGATATCGCCCATCCCATCACTTCCGAAGCCCGCACAAAGATCCAGAAGGCCGTTTTGGATGCGTACGGCAAATGGGACAAAAAGGCGACTGCCACTACCGTGGTGGATACAGCTCCAGTTGCCGAAACCGGCCGCGCCGAGCCATCGTAGACCCAGGGCGGGCTGGGTCCGGGAGACTACCTTGTTGCCCGGATCTGGCCCGCAACCCGTCAACGCCGGTAGCGCATGACCTGGCGGCCCACAAAACGCCGCAGGCCCGCCGAGCTTGCCACGATGGCAATGGGTAGGCTCACGGCAGCGT
>CADDZV010000048.1 GCA_902812875.1 Clostridiales bacterium | reverse complement strand
GGGCGGAGGGCGCGGGAGGGGGCACCAGGGTGAGGGCGCAGGTACTACGCCCGCCTCAGCCGCCAGTACCGGTGCAGCTCGTTCATGATCGCGACGAGCACCGGGTGGTCGGGCGGGACGCGGCGCAGGGGCAGGCGATGATCGATGCGGGCGAGCAGGCGCTCCGGCTCCAGGTCGTCGCGCGTAACCTCGATCAGGTGTACGCCATTCTCCACGCTGCGGCGGATCTTGATCCCGTCCCGCGCCTGTTGCTGCTCGAACTGCGGGAAGCGCTCCGTAGATCCGTAGTGCTGGGGCCCGTTGAACTCGAACGCCACCCTGGCTTTGTAGTAATAGCGGTCGTATTCCAGGGTGCCGCCGGACGATATTTGCAGGAAATTCGGCCGGGCGTTGTCGATAAAGTCGCGGTCCTCGACGAATAGGTTTAGTAATTCGCGGAGGATGGCCTCGCCTTTCCAGTCGGATTTCTGGATGCGCAGCACCGCCTGCTGGGCGTCGTTCTGCAGCTGCTCGCGGAGGGGATTGTGGAGCGCGTAGATGTGGGGCCGGCGCCCGGTGACCGCGATCCAGCCCGCTTCGGCCAGGGCGTGCAGGTGGCGAATCACGGTTGCACGGTCCGCCAGCCCGGAAAGAAGGCATATCTCTGTGATGCTTAGCCGCACCACCGGGGGCGCATCCTCCGGGGCGCTTCCAGCCGCGCTCTCCCGTACAGTCTCCCGTGTGCTCTCCCGTGCGACTCGGGCCACTGAGCCGGCGTGCTCCGGCTGGTCGGGTGGTGCGAGGTGCGAGGCCATGTGCTCCTGTTCTGCAGCCACCCTCAGCAGGACTGTGTACAGGTACCGCTGCATGGGCTCCAGCGCCGGATCCGTAAGCAGTTCGAGAGGCACGTGTACGGTGATCATATATGGTATATTCGCCAGAGTCTGCCATATCCCTGCTGGCGGGGAGCGGGGCGGACGATCGGTGGGAAAAGCAAACTGATGCGGGCGGGTGCGGGGATGCGGCGGGAGAAAGTTTTTGCCCCGAGACAAGCACACCATCGCTCGCCCGCGAACAAGCGGCCTACTTCCACCTGCGAGAGAGCCCACAGCGACACTATCCGTCACGAGCTCCCAGCGCAGGTCGGAATAAAATCGATACCAAGATTATCTAATCATAAGGTTGGTACGCGCCCGGGGGCGCCGGCGGCGAGGCGATTTGCGATTTGGTTGCACGCACAGGAAGGGGATTGATATGAGACATTCACGGATCCTGGCTTTGTTTGCGGCCGTGGCTGTGGCGGCAGGAATGATACTGCCAGGCCTGGCGGCACCGGCCATGAACGCCAGCCGCCTGGAAACTGGGGGAGTCGCCTACGGCAAGACCTTCACCGATACCACCGGGACCAAGTTTGCGAACGCGGTGGGTGACCTGTCCGATCTGGGCATCATCACCGGCGATCCGGGCGGCACCTTCCGCCCCTACGACCCGGTAACGAGGGCGGAAATGGCCGCCATCATCTTACGGTCCATGGGGCTGGAGACGCAGGCGCAGGGGCTCACTCTGCAGCCGGCGGGGTTCAGTGACGTGCGTCCCGGGCAGTGGTACAACGGCTACGTGGCCCTGGCCGCCCAGCTGGGCATCGTGATGGGCTACCCGGACGGGACGTTCCGGCCAAACGCCCAGGTGCAGTACCAGGAGGTCATCACCATGCTCCTGCGGGCGGTGCACCGCAGGACGCAGGCGGAAACACTGGGCCCCTGGCCCACGGGTTACATCATCCTGGCCACGCAGCTGGGGATCACGAACAGTACGGGTTTCATGACCGGCCACCCCGCCATCCGGGGTGACGTGGCGCTGATGACGCACGCTACGGTGTACACGGTCACTGATCCGTCTACGAGCAACACCCTGGCAGAATCTGTGTTCCACATCAGCCAGAAGGGGCCGGAGATACAGGTCGCGGGCGTGAAGGACGGGCAGACCTATACGTCGCCGGTCACGCCGGCCTGGGTATCGACGGTACCGGTGGCCGCCACGCTCAGCCGCAACGGCGGCCCCGCCAGCGTGTTCTTCAGCGGTACGACCATCGACCAAGGCGGGTCTTACGTCCTGACCCTCACGGCTACACAGAACGGTAAGACCACCACTGTGACAGTGTCGTTCGTGGTCGACATGTGGGGTACCGCCACCCGCGTCGTTCTTTCCGGGCCCAGCACCATCGTTGCCAACGGCGTCTCAAAGGTGCAGATCACCGCCACCGTGGTGGACCGCGACGGGAACCGCGTGAAGGACTACAGCGGCCAGCTCGAGATCACCAAACTCTACGACGAGGGGGCCGTGGACCTGCCGGTGACGTTGACCACTTCCACCGTGGGCGGGGTGGCCAGCTTCAAGGTGACGGCCTCAACGTTCTCGGGGGCCACGGACACCCTGAAGGTCACTGACACGGCCGGGCGGCTGGCGGCGGGCGTGCTCAAGATCACGAGTGTGCAACCCAAGCCCACAAGCATCGTCGTCATGACCGACCGCGACCAGCTCAGCGCAGACGGCGTCAGCCGGGCGAATATCGTGGCCACGCTGCACGACCAGGACGGCCAGCCCATCGTCAACGGTAGCAACGCTATCACCCTAAAGATCAGCGGGCCGGGCACTTGGGCGGACGGGACGACTGGCGACATTACCCAGTACACCGTCAACGGCGAGGTCACCGCGGGGGTGAGGAGCGAGTATGGGCATGAGGGTACCATCACCGTAACGGCGTTAGCGACGGGCGTGGCTTCCGGGAGTACCACCATCGCCACGCACGTGACTGGTGCGCCTACGCAGATTCAGCTCACGGCGGACTCACCCAACCTGATCGCGGACGGCACGGAGAAGGCCTACGTGCGGCTGCAGGCGCGGGTGCTGGACAGCCGCGGCTATCTGGTCACGGGCAGTGCAGGCAACATGAGCATCTACCTCGATTCCACCAACCGGGATGAGGTGGCGTTCTTCAACGATAACGTCGGGAACGTGTTTATAGCAGCTGGTATGCAGTCCGTGAGCACGGACCGCGGTGTGGCCACGTTCTACGCGGGGGCGAAGGGGACGAAGCTTGGGACGGTGACGGTGTCGGCCACGGGCGGCACGGGCAGCCATCTCACAGGCGGCAGTGTGAAACTGACGCTGGTGGCGGGGGCCCCGGTAGCGATGTCGTTCGGCACGTTGGACCGGTCCAACCCGGACTTGGGGAACCAGAGGATTACGCTCTCGATCGCCAACCAGAGCTTTACCTTTAAGGTCCAGGTCACCGACGCGGCGGGGAACCCGGTGGCCCAGGCCGGGATTCCGGTGAAGTGGGTGGTGACCGATGCAGCCGGTAACCTGCCGGGCAGCGCGGGTTATAGCAATCAGGGGACCGGGACGGTGAAGCCCACCACGTCCGTCACGGACAGCAACGGGCAGGCGTCTACGTCGCTCACGCTGCAGACATATATGGACGATGAGTACGTGCTGAAAGCGCAGGCCGACCTGAACGGAGACGGCACGGTGGAAACCGCCCGCACGCGGACTATCACGATGACCGACGCCAGTGTGGCGGCGAACATCACTCTGTACCTGTCGAGCACACCGCCGGCGCTGGGAACCAATAACCAGCTGGATGCCAGGTCCCTGCGCGGGGTCTCGGCGTACGTTACCGGCGGCGACCCGGTGTACTTCGTGGCCCTGGTCACGGACATGAACAGGAATCCCGTGTCTAATGGCAGCACGGTGGCGTTCTACGTGAATGACCGGTATTTCGCCAGCGACGCCACGGGGTCGGCGGCCAATTGCTCGCCGGGCCTTTTGGGGGTGGCGTGTGTCACGTTTACCGGCATGAGCGGGATTAGCGCCGGGTCTGTTACCGTCAAGGCGGTGGCGGTGAACTCGCCGCTGGCCACTCCTGCCACCAGGAGCCTGAATATTATGCCGGGCCGGCCGTCGTGGCTCGGGTTCAGCGGGCAACTGTGGGGGACAGACACCATCCGCGCCGGTGCCGTGGTGCCATTTACGATCCAGATGCTGGACGTGGCTGGGAACCCCACGGTGGCGGATGCTGACTACATAATCACGCTCAGCTCGGCGGCGGGTGACTTCCGTGCGACGCCGGACGGGGCCACGCTGGCCAACGGGCAGGTGACCTTTCGCCGCGGAATGAGTTCTTTGACCGTGTACATTGTTCTGCACTCGGCGGGGGCACAGACGATGACGGCGACTAACGCTACCCCTGGTGCGCTCGGGTACGGTCCTTTCCGCAGCGAGGTTTTCGCCGTGGCGGCGGCGGCTTCGGTGAACTGGGGGCTTTTCTCGTTCCGCAACTCCGGCGGAGCGAGCACGGTCGATACGATCTACGGCTCCGCGGGAGCGGTGGTCGGGTACAACCAGCTGGTGCCGAAGGTGCAGGTGTGGAATGGTAGCACGTTTGTAAGCGAGGTCGGGGTGGGCTCTGCGGGCAGCTTCTCCATTTACATCGGGGAGGCGGCGACTGGTTCGGTGTGGACGGTGCGGGTATACGACAGTTACGGCAACTTGGCGGACGCGCACTCGTTTGTGGCGCCGTGACGCGGGGCGCGCTGACGTGATGATGCCGGGGGTTAAGCGCCTGCCTTGCGCAAGGAAGGGAGGCCGGGGGTTGCTCCTGCCCCCCTTTTTCGTGGCCGGCCGGTCCGCGCGCCCGGTCTGGTCCGTAAACGCCCACATTGGACGCGAGCCGGGCACTGGATGCTCCGAATTCGCTTCTTTCTGACCAATCGGGTCACTTTCGTGCACGCAATTTGCTTGAAGCTGGCAAAAAGGGGGGACGGAGCGTGCAGGTCTTAATCCGCTGTTCTGCCGGGTTTTCTACTCTTGCTTAGAAGTGACCACATGCGTCGTGCGGATGTGGTCATCCAGGTCACGCGACCGGGCCAGCCCGGCGCCTTGTCTGCCCACACCGGCTGCGGTAGCATACGCGTAGGCGATGGGGCTCGCCTTGACAACACTGGCACCAGTTGATGGCTCCTACCAAGTCTTCTGCGGCAGGAGCTTTTTATTTTGCGTGTTCACTTGATCTGGGTTAGGCGAGGAGGAGTTATAGCGTGAACAGTGCCAGTGAGGCCATCGAAGTGCTGCACCGGAACATCGGCCGTGTTTATGTGGGGCATCGAGAAGCGGTAGATCTTCTCATGGTGGCCTTGCTTGTAAACGGCCACGTGCTGGTCGAGGACGTGCCAGGTACCGGCAAGACGACGCTACTGAAAGCCCTTGCCCGGTCGATCGGCTTGTCTTTTAGCCGCATCCAGTGCACGCCGGACATTTTACCCACGGATATAACCGGCCTCACCTATTTCGACCAGAGAACGGGAGAATGGGTTTTTCGTCCCGGGCCGGTCCTCGCACATATGGTATTGGTCGACGAAATCAACCGCGCCACGCCGCGTGCCCAGTCGGCGTTGCTAGAAGCCATGGAAGAACGCCAGGTCACCGTCGATGGTGAGACGCACTTGTGCCCCCGCCCGTTCCTCGTGCTGGCGACCCAGAACCCGGTGGAGATGGATGGCACCTTCCCGCTGCCTGAGGCACAGTTGGACCGCTTCATGCTGCGTCTCAACCTGGGGTACCCAGCGGCAGAGGATGAGGAGGAGATGATCCGCCGCCACGCCAGCAGTAATTTGCTCGATGAGCTGGTCCCGGTCCTCCGGGATACTGACGTCATTGAACTGCAGCAGCAGGCCTCTCGTGTACACGTGTCCAGCCCGGTGCTCCATTATGTCGTCGAGATCGTCCGGGCGACCAGGAACCAGGACGCCCTGCGGCTGGGAGCCAGCCCACGGGCGTCGCTGGCGTTGTATCGCTGCAGCCAGGCCATGGCCCTCCTGCGTGGCCGGAGCTATGTTTTGCCGGACGACGTGAAGGCTGTGGCCGTGCCGGTATTGGCCCATCGCGTCATCCTGAGTGCTGCCGCCCTTCTCAAGGATGAAAAGCCGGAGGACTGGATCCGCGCTGTCCTGGCACCGGTTCCGGTTCCCGCTGAACCTCTGGCCGGGGTGATCTAATCATGCGGGGCAACGGCTGGGTGCTCCTTATTGGGGTCCTAGCGCTGGTGGGTACGGCGGCGCAGGAGCCCCTGATGGTAGCCGTGGCGCTGGCATTGTTTTTGGGACGAATATTGGCGCCCGCTTGGACCCGTGCGAGCCTCCGTCGAGTCAGCTACCGGCGTCGCATTCATCCCCGGTGTACTTTTCCCGGGGAGCCGCTGGAAGTGGCGGTGCAGGTGGAAAATGACAAGTTCCTGCCGGTTTCCTGGATCCAGATCGAGGATCAGAACCCGCGCGAGGCGGTGTGGGAGAAGGGTCGTTTGGGACCCCATTACTTGCCAAGCCGCCAGGTGCTGTTCCAGTTTCTGGCTTTGGGGTGGTTCCAACGCGTGACCCGTCATTACCGGGTCACCCTGCCGCGCCGGGGTTATTACGAGTTTGGGCCCACCCGCCTCACGGTCGGCGACCCTTTCGGTTTGGCGGAGACCGAGACGGAGCTACCGAGTGTGGAGCAGGTGGTGGTCTACCCGCACTTTCTGGACCCGCCGCAGCTGCGAGAATTGTGGCACCAGGCCGGCAGCCAGTATACTGTACGGCACGGCCTTCTGGACGATCCGACTAAGCTGGCCGGCGTGCGTGCGTACCAGCCTGGCGACGCCTGGCGGCGCATCCACTGGAAAGCTACAGCCCACAGCGGGATGCTTCAGGTCAAAGTCTTCGCGCCAGCGATTGACCCCGGTACCGCGATCTTCTTGGACGTCCGCACTTACCCTAACCCGTGGGACGGCTATCATCCCGGCCGGCTGGAGGCTGCTATTAGCCTCGCCGCTTCTATTTACCGGGACGAAGTTTCGCAGAAACGGCCGGTTGGCCTGTTCGCAAACGGCTACATGGCGGAGTGGGGTCCCGGCCCGGCGTATCCCCTCACCGCACACCCGGGCCAGCTGCCGGGGGTGCTTGAGAGCCTGGGGCGACTGCTCCCGCTAGCCAGTAGTAACATTGCGGACGTCGTGGCGAAGGCGTTATCGCGGTTGCCCCGGGGCACAGCGCTTATCGTCATCACTTGCCTGGATCAGGCTGATCTGAGGGCCATTTTGGAACGTGCGACCAGGCTCGGTTATCCGGCGCTTGTACTGTGGCTCGGCGACCTGCCGGTGCCGGCCATGCCTCCGCAAGTGGGCGTACAGGCCATTTCATGGGAGAAGATGGTGTAGATGACGTGGCGTTGGGCGCCCTGGTTGGCTGCGTGTGCAGAGGTGGGGATGGTATACCCCTTTTTCCTTCTATTACGGGTCACCGCGGGCGGTGTGTCTGTTCAGGTGTGGCTGTGGGCGGCGGTGGTTGTCGTGGGGACTGCGGTATCTCTGTGGGCATACGGAAGCTTTTCCAGTCTTGCTTCCATACGACTGTCTCTCGCCGGTGCCGGCGTTCTGGTGGCTGGTCTGATACCGCCGTTCGGGCATACGTACGACCCGATGCTGGCGCTGGCCGCGGGGCTGGCTTGGTGGCGCGGGGTGGCAGCGGCCCAGTACGGGCAAAACCCTGGCGCGGCCAGCGAAGCAATTCTCAGGTTGGCCGGGGTGTCGGCTGTACCGTTGCTTTTACAGTTGATCGTACGGGTGCCAGGATGGAGCGATGCGGCCGCCCCGTACTACCTGGTTATGTTTGTGGCCGGCTTGGGGACGCTGGCGGCGGCCCGCGCAGAGTCGTTGCGGCGCCGCCGGGCCAGCGCCGTCCACGCCGACCGGCACTGGAGTGCAAGCGGTTCCCTGGCGGCGGTGGCCGACGCTGCTCTGCTCCTTGTTCCGGCCCTTCTGACGTGGGCTCTGGCGCGGCTGCACCTACCTTCCCTCGGCAGATTGGCCAGCCTGCTGGGCAGATGGACTGCTACGTTGCTCGTGTGGATGGCTGTAGCAGTGTTTTTTGTATTGCAGTGGCCGGTCATGGCTCTGACGGCCGTTTTACGTCGCCTCGCCGGTTCCCCGACTCGCGGTGCACCAGGCGCGGACAGCACACCGTTACGCTTTCCGTCTGCACAGCCGCACCAGTGGCCAGCGGAGTGGCTGGAGTTCGTGGGCGTCGTGGCGCTGGTACTCCTATCGGTGCTCCTCGGATGGTTCATCTACCGGGCGGTTCATCGCCTCTACTGGGCGGACAGTAGTGACGATGCGGTGCCCGAGGATCGTGAATCTGTATTTGAATGGAAGAAAATGTGGCGGCAGCACCTCCGTGGCCGTGGGCGTCTTGCCGGTGCGGATGAGCTGGGCAGCGGCCCTGTGGCGCGGGTGCGCCGGCTCTACAGGCGCCTGCAGGTCGCGGGCGAGGGGGCGGGCCGCCGCCGCGCGTTGTCCGAGACCCCGGCTGAGTACATGAGGGCGCTGGAGCAGTCGTCGTTATCAATGGAGGTCGTGCAGTGCATCACTGCTCTGTACCAGGACGTGCGTTACGGTGACATCATGCCTGACGATACGGCCGTGAAGGTGGCGGAGCGGGCAGCTGCTGATGGGCTGCCGGGGCGAGTTACCTCTCAGCCAAACCGCCGGTAGGGAATCCAGACTAATTACGGTCAACCTGACGGCAGGGAATTCCTACCGGCGCTTGCGAACATCGCGAACGGGGCCCGTCGGGGGGCGACGCTCGGTAGGGAAAACAGACCGATGCATGCTTTCGTGTGGGAGTGGTGGCGGTCATCGATAGGGAAAGCAGACCGGTCGACGGGTGCGGTAGCATGTCGGTAGGGAATCCAGACTAATTACGGTCAACCTGACGGTAGGGAATTCCTACCGGTGCCTTAGCAGGCTGCGGTAACGATGCTGGGTCGAGTACTTTTTTGCGAGGCAACGCAAATAATTGAGTTTCCCCTCCGGGTGAGTATACTTGTGATGTGCGGGGGGAGGCGAGAAAGCATCTGACAAACCAGTTTTGAATGCACGTGCGATGGAGCTCGCGCATCGCTCATGTTGAGCTGATAGCTCCTACCAAATTACCGTCCAGGTGATTGGTAGGGGCTTTTTATTTAATGCGCCAGCATAGCTGTGGTCTTCTGCCGCCACCCCTGAGCGTCGCCCCTGCACCTGGATGAGGAGCGGAGTGATGGTACGGGTATGCTGAACACTTGGTTGGTGGCTGCACAGTGGATAGGTCTCGCGCTGGTGGCAGGTCTGGTGGCAGGCTGGACCGGGATCTCCATCTCTCTGGTGGAGATCATGGTGGGTGTCATTGGTGGTAACTTCCTGGGACTGCATACGACCCCGTGGACGGACTTCCTGGGGGGCTTCGGGAGCATCCTCCTGACCTTCTTGGCAGGAGCGGAGGTCGATCCGGCGGTGCTGAGGGCCAAGTTCAAGGAAAGCATGACGATCGGGATAATCGCCTTCTTGCTGCCGTTCCTGGGGGCCGGCGCCTACGCCTATTACGTCGCCGGCTGGACCCTGCACGCGGCAGAGATCGGCGGAATTGCCTTGTCCACGACCTCGGTGGCCGTGGTATATGCCGTGATGGTAGAAACGGGTCTGAATGAAACGCCCATTGGCAAGATCATCCTGGCGGCGTGCTTTGTCAACGACCTTGGAACGGTAGTGGCTCTCGGGGTTCTATGCGCGAACTTTAACCGTTGGATGCTGCTTTTTGGTGGGATCACAGCCTTGATACTTGCGGCGTTACCCCGTTTCACCCGGTGGTTCTTCGCTGTATACGGCAACCGCATAAGCCAGTTGGAGGTCAAGTACCTGTTCTTCCTGCTGATGCTCCTGGGGGGTCTGGCCTCCATGGCCAATAGCGAAGCGGTACTGCCGGCGTACCTGCTCGGCCTGGCGGTGGCGGGCTTTTTCCTGCAGGAAAGGGACCTCCTTTTCCGCCTGCGGGTCATGACGTTTGCGCTCTTCACCCCGTTTTATTTCCTGAAAGCAGGCCTGCTGGTCTCTCTGCCGTCGGTAGTGGCCAGCGTGGTGCTCATTGTCGTTCTCCTGATGGTCAAGATGGTTACGAAATTCACCGGGGTCTGGCCGTCAACGCGGCTGTTCAGGTTCCGGCCCCGCGAGGGCATGTACACCACCCTGCTGATGTCCACGGGGCTGACCTTTGGCACCATCTCGTCGCTGTTCGGCCTGACTCACGGGATCATCAACCAGCAGCAGTACACCGTGCTGGTAACAGTGGTCATCCTCAGCGCCGTGGTGCCGACTACCATCGCCCAGACCTTCTTCCGGCCGGGCGTAACGGTAGCAGGGCCAGTCAGCCCGGAGGCCTCGGCAGGGTGAACCGGCGGCCAGGTAGGCCGCGCCACTACAGAAGAGGAGGTCGGAGACAATGTTTGCCAGGATACTGCTAGGTTATGACGGATCGCCGAACGCTCAACGGGCTCTGGCCGTGGCATTAGACCTGGCCCGGCGCTACCAGGCGAGGGTCCTGGCGGTTTCCGTAGCCCATCTTCCGGACTACGCAGACACACGGGACGAGATCAACGGCTCACTCGATGACGCGAAAGCGTTTTTCGGGCGTTTCTTGGACGAAGCGGCTGTGGCGGCGGCTGAGGCGGGCGTGGCCATGGAGACCAGGGTGCTGCCGGGGCATCCCGCCGACACGCTGGTGCGCACGGCGGAAGCAGAGAAGTGCGACCTGATCGTAGTCGGAGCCCGGGGGCATACCGGCGTAAAACGCTTACTCCTGGGCAGCGTATCCGAAGCGATCGTGCGTACCGCCCACTGCCCCGTGCTGGTCGTAAAGGATTGACGGCCTCCAGGAGGAGGGAAAGTTGGGATGGAATAAAAAAACTGGCAGAGAAGATTTCGCGGCCCCGCGAGGGGGCGGAGGGGTCGATCCTGCTGGTTTACCTGGAGCTGAAGGAAGCCCTGGCACAACCGGGCTGCCCGCTCTGCCGGCTGGTGGAGCGCACCGAACGCCGCTATCTATCGTCGTTCTTGCATGAGAACGTACTGGACGTGGGCCTCCGGGAAGCTCTGCGTGCAGCCCGGGGCTTCTGCCCGCGGCACACCAGGATGCTTTACGAGATCGAGCAGGATGAATACCACGACCACATGGGCACAGCCATTGTGCATGAGGACCTTTTGGGACGGGTAGTGGCGGTGCTGGAAAGGTACCTGGGAGGGGACGGCACTAGTGGCGAACCGGGGGGCCGCCAGCAACGCGGCTCCGGCCAGTGGTGGCTGCCCTTCCGCCGGCCGGCTGCCCACCGGGGCGGGGAGCTTGTGGCCGCATTTACCCCCGCGGGCGTCTGCCCGGCGTGTGCACACGTCGCGAGCATGGAGGAGATCTACGTTCACGAGGTGGTGGTTCACCTCGAGGACGAGGATTTCCTGGCACGGCTCAGGGGATCGCCGGGACTGTGCCTGCCGCACTTCCTTAAGGTGGTGCAGGCTGCCGCCGGTCCGGCGCCGGCGACCGAGGGGCGACTGCAGGCCCTGATCGAGATACAGCTGGACCAGGCGCGGCAGCTGCGCACCGAGCTTGGTGAGTACCTGCGGAAGCACAGTTATGAATACGCCCACGAGCCGAAAGGGGCAGAAACGACTTCGCCCCGGCGGGCCGTGGAAAAGATGGTGGGGATACGGCTGCCACCACAGAATAGACGCTGATCGGAAGGAGATCGTCGGGTATGTCAACCGAGCGGTCGCCCGGTGTACCGGGTGAGAAAAACGATATGCGTGGGGACCTGCCTGCCACGCTGCGGGCGGCCTCCGCGCTGCTCGCGGACCGCGGAGCAAACTACCGCCACCTGGCCAGCCGCATGGACGAGCTGGCGGCACGATTGGCAATGGGCCGCTTCCATCTGGCCGTGCTGGGGCAGTTCAAGCGCGGCAAGAGTACCCTGGTCAACGCCCTGCTCGGGGAAGAGATCCTGCCCACCGCCGTGCTCCCGCTCACTGCCATCCCGACATTTTTGCGGCCGGGGCCGGTACGCACGGTCAAGGTTTCCTTCGTCGATGGGCACGCGGAAACGTACCGCGAAGGCGAGGCCAGCGTGGTGGAGGTGCTGTATCGCTATGTGACCGAGGAGCAAAACCCGGCCAACCGCATGGGCGTGACCCAGGTGGAAGTGGAGCACCCGGCGCCGCTGTTGGCCCGCGGCGTGGTACTCATCGACACCCCCGGCATTGGTTCGACCTTGGAGCACAACACGCAGGCCACGATGGATTTCCTTCCCCAGTGCGACGCGGCCCTGTTCGTAGTGTCGGCTGATCCGCCCATCACCGCCGTGGAAGTGGAGTTTCTCCGGGCGGTACGCGACCACGTGGCCCGCCTCTTTTTCGTGCTGAACAAGGTGGATTACCTCACCGCCGCCGAGCGGGAACAGGCCACGGCGTTCTTGCGCCGGGTCCTGCACGAAAAGGCCGGGATCGCCCAGGAGCCGGAAATCTTCCCCATCTCGGCGCGGGAGGGACTGCAGGCCCGGCAGCATCACGATGAACGAGCGTGGAAGGAAAGCGGGCTTTGGCGGGTGGAGTCGTATCTGCTCGACTTCCTGGCTAGGGAGAAAACGCAGGCACTGCGCCAGGCTGTGGCGGAAAAAGCCCGGGACGTCCTTGTGGAGGCGGAGATGCAGGTGGACCTGGAGCTGCAGGCCCTTGAGGTGCCCCTTTCGGATCTCGAAAGCCGGCGGAGCCTCCTGCAGGCAAAAATGGCCGAGGTCGAACGCGAGCGGGTGGTCTTCGGTGATCTTTTAGCCGGGGATCGGAAGAGAGCGGTGGCGTACCTGGAGGATCTGGCGGCACAGTTGCGGGAAAAGGCCACCCATCACTTTCGGCAGCTGGTAGAGACGACCTTGAACGAGCACGCGGCTGATCCTGGGGAGGCCGAGAAAGCGGCCCGCCAAGCCATTGCGGACGAGGTCCCGCGTTTTTTCGACGCCGAGAAGGCGAAATTCACCGCGGATATCACCAACCAGGTAGACACGGTGCTGGCACCACATATCGCCAGGGCCGACGAGCTCATCGAAAGCATCCGCCGCGCCGCCGCTGAACTGTTCCGCATTCCGTACCAGCCGGTGTCCACGCACGAGCCGCTGCAGCGGTACCGCGAACCCTACTGGGTGGAGAGTGACTGGTCTGCCCCGGTGACGATCGTGCCGCCGGGTGCGGTGGACAGGCTGTTGCCGGCGGGGGTGAGGATGCGGCGGTTGCGGGAACGCCTCGGCCAGGAGGTGGAGACGGTGGTGCGGGTGAATGTGGAGCACCTGCGCTGGGCCTCGTTGCAGAACCTGGAAGAGACGTTCCGGCAGTTCGGCTCGCGCTTTGACGAGCGGCTGGCGGAGGTGGCGGCGGCCACGGCGGGGGCGGTGAAGGCCGCCCAGGACCGGCGCACCCGGCAGGCCGGGAC